>NZ_CEEDDZ010000014.1:0-203865 GCF_979253585.1 Pseudomonas sp. AC463
GACCCGCGTCCAGGCCTCAAATGTGTAAACGATGTCCCCGGTTTCAGATGTAAACGATGTCTACGGTTCTACACCCCTCCCACATTTGAACCGCATCGGCTGGGCGACTTGCTCATGGCCGAGGATGGCGCTTATAGTTCGGCCGTCGTCCACATGGCGACACGGGTTTGGCGACCCGGTGAATGGTGCAAAAGCTTGTGCTTTTTTGCAGGTTCTTTTGCATCCGCAATAGCTGCTTTCATGGCGGCTGTGCGCGGGAGACCTTCGGGTCTGCCGGTTCCATTCCCGGTTCGCCAACCTGCGTACAGCTGCCACCCAATTCGTTTGGCGACGAATACGTGTGTAGCCCACCTCTACTTGAATGGGTTTTAAAACATGAACCGATACATGCCACTCACCGGCCACGACAGCACCACCCCTTCCCTGCTCATCGACACCCAAGTCCCGCTGGACGTGCTCCACGACGCGGAGCTCTACCGCATCCGCGC
This sequence comes from Pseudomonas sp. AC463, assembly GCF_979253585.1. NCBI lineage: Bacteria > Pseudomonadati > Pseudomonadota > Gammaproteobacteria > Pseudomonadales > Pseudomonadaceae > Pseudomonas > Pseudomonas sp. AC463. Next base: position 489 of record NZ_CEEDDZ010000014.1, read on the forward strand.
CGTCACCCAAGTCATGGAAAACCTGGCCTTTCGCGAAGGTCTGCAAACCGACAACGTCGTCCTCCAGGACTTTGCCCTGCTCTGCGCCATTCCGTTGCGCGATGGTTGTGATTTGCTGGATGTGATCAGCCGGCGGCTACAGGCTTAACCTGCAGACACAAAAAGGGCGACCCGCAGGTCGCCCTTTTCATTTGCCCGGCGTTTACGCCGCGCTGAACAACTTGTGCGGATCAATCACAAACTTCTTCGGCACGCCCGCATCGAACTCGCCGTAACCGCGCGGGGCATCATCCAGGCTGATGACCTGCACGCCGACGATTTCGGCAATGTTGATCCGGTCCCACATGATCGCCTGCATCAGCTGGCGGTTGTACTTCATCACTGGGGTCTGGCCGGTGTGGAAGCTGTGGGATTTGGCCCAGCCCAGGCCAAAGCGGATGCTCAGGCTGCCCATCTTCGCGGCGGCGTCGACGGCGCCTGGGTCTTCGGTAACGTACAGGCCGGGGATGCCGATTTTGCCGGCCACACGCACCACGCCCATCAGCGAGTTGAGCACGGTGGCCGGGGCTTCGGCCTTGACGCCGTCGTGGCCGTGGCCGCGTGCTTCAAAGCCTACGGCATCGACAGCGCAGTCCACTTCGGGCTCGCCGAGCAGCGCAGCAATCTGTTCGTGCAACGGTGTGTCGGTGGACAGGTCGGCAATTTCAAAACCCTGCGCCTTGGCGTGGGCAAGACGGATCGGGTTGACGTCGCCGATGATCACCACGGCCGCGCCGAGCAAACGTGCGGACGCGGCAGCCGCCAGGCCAACCGGGCCGGCACCGGCGATGTAGACGGTGCTGCCCGGGCCAACGCCGGCGGTCACGGCACCGTGATAGCCGGTCGGCAAAATGTCGGAAAGGCAGGTCAGGTCACGGATTTTTTCCATGGCCTTGTCGCGGTCCGGCAGTTTCAGCAGGTTGAAGTCGGCGTAAGGCACCAGCACGTACTCGGCCTGGCCACCGGTCCAGTCGCCCATGTCGACGTAGCCGTAAGCGCCACCTGGGCGGGCCGGGTTGACGCTCAGGCACACGCCGGTGTGTTGCTCCTTGCAGGAGCGGCACAGGCCGCAGGCGACGTTGAACGGTACCGAGACCAGGTCGCCGATTTTCAGGTTTTCGACGCCGCTGCCCATCTCGATCACTTCACCGGTGATTTCGTGACCGAGCACCAGGCCGGTCTGGGCAGTGGTACGGCCGCGCACCATGTGTTGGTCGGAGCCGCAGATATTGGTGGAGACCACGCGCAGGATGACGCCGTGCTCGATCTTCCTGCCACGGGGGTCCTGCATTTTGGGATAGTCGATTTTCTGTACTTCGACTTTGCCGTTGCCGAGATACACGACACCACGATTACCAGACATGCTTTCACCTCGCTGTTGTTTTTATGGAACTGCGTTGCCCCTTTGGGTGGGCAGCGCGTTTAAGTGCTCGGGTACAGATGCTGTTATTGCGTTGTTTGTTGGGGCCTCATCGGGGGCAAGCCCCCTCCCACACTTGATTGGGTTCACACGGTCAACATGTGGGAGGGGGCTTGCCCCCGATGGCGTCAGTCAGAGCACCACCGTCCTATTGGCGTTCAAAAACACCCGCCGTTCAATGTGGTACCCCACCGCCCGGGCCAATGTCAGCCCTTCAATATCCCGCCCCTTGGCAATCAAATCCTCGGGATAGTGGCTGTGATCCACCACCTCCACGCCCTGGGCGATGATCGGGCCTTCGTCCAGGTCGTTGTTGATGTAATGCGCCGTGGCGCCCACCAGCTTCACGCCCTTGTTGTACGCCTGGTGATACGGCTTGGCGCCCTTGAACCCCGGCAGCAACGAGTGATGAATATTGATCGCCTTGCCATCCAGCTTGCGGCACAGCTCCGGCGACAGCACTTGCATGTAGCGCGCAAGGATCACCAATTCAGCACCGGTGTCTTCCACCACTTGCCACACCTGCCGCTCCTGCGACGGTTTGTCGTTGGGGTCGAGGGGGAAATGGTAGTAGGGAATCTGGTGCCAGTCGGCCAAAGGTTTCAAATCAGGGTGGTTGGACACCACCGCGACCACGTCCATCGACAGCTGGCCGATGCGCTGGCGGTACAGCAGGTCGTTGAGGCAGTGATCGGCCTTGGAGACCATGATCACCACTTTTGGCCGGTAGTTCGGCGCCGTCAGCTCGAAGATCATGCCAAAGGCTTCGCCTCGAGTGGCCAGGCCATCGCGGAAACCCTGCTCGTCAAAGCCGTCGGGTTGACGGAATTCCACCCGAATAAAAAACCGGCCCGAGAGGCGGTCATCGAACGAATGGTGCTCGGTAACGTAGCAACCCTGCTCGAACAGGTAGCGGGTAACCGCGTCCACCGTGCCGAGCACGCTGGGGCAGTCGGCGGTCAAAATCCATGTATCAGGGGCGCGGCTCATGGGTCATTCCTCAGGCTTGAACACTCAGGCCGAATTCGGCGGACGCGTCCTGCAACCACAGCCACCAGTAATCCGAGAAGCTGCGACGGATCAGCAGTTCCCAGGTGTCTTCGGCGGTATGGCGGATCACCAGTTGCGACTTGGCGAACACCGTGCCCACCGCCTTGCCCACCGGGAAGTTGTTGGGGTGTACGTCGTAGCTGGTGGATTTCATCAGCACGTCGCGCACGTTCGGGCCGCTGAGTTCGAGGATCTGCTGGCCACCGCTGACGTTGACGACCTGGATATGCAACTCGCCCAGGGCGGCACGCAGGTTCTGCTCGGCGGCGAACTCTTCACCGCTGGGCACGATCAGCAGCCATTCGTCCGGGCCGAGCCATTGCAGGCTGGTTTCGCCTTTGACGATGACCTGCAGTGCGCCGGGCAGTTCTATGCCCAAGGCCTTGTGCACGCCGGCGGCGAAGGCGGCGTCGTGGCCGTCGCCACGCAGGGTCAGGTGGCCGAGGAGTTTCTTTTCACGCACGGTTACGCCGGCGTTTTTGCGGCCCTTGCCGACCAGGCTGGCGAGGTCGGCGTCGTGCAGCGAGGATTCGGCTTTGGCGCCGGTGGTGGGGCGTTGTTGGTAAACATTGGCGGCTGTCATAAAGCACCTGTTTTGAATTCTGTTGTGAGGCTGATGGCCTCATCGGGGGCAAGCCCCCTCCCACATTTAACTGCATTCACAAATCAAAGGTGGGAGGGGGCTTGCCCCCGATGCAGGCGACTCAAATGTTCTGCCGATCACCCTTGGGGTCAAAGAACACCGAGGACACAATCTCCGCCTCGATCACGCTGCCATCCGCCTGCGGTGAGAACACCCGCTCGCCGATGCGCTTCAAGCCGCCCTTCACCACGCCCATGGCAAACGAATAGCCCAGGGAGTTGTGCGCATAACTTGAGGTGACGTGGCCGACCATCTTCATCGGGATCGATTGCTTGGCGTCGAACACCAGCTGCGCGCCTTCCGGCAGCCACACGGTCGGGTCGATTGGCTTCAGGCCCACCAGCTGCTTGCGCTCTTCGCGCACGCAGTCTTCACGGTTCATGCCGCGCCAGCCGATCCACGAGAACGGTTTGGTGCGGCCCACGCACCAGCCCATGTTCAGGTCGTCCGGGGTCATCGAGCCGTCGGTGTCCTGCCCGACGATGATGAAGCCCTTCTCGGCCCGCAGTACGTGCATGGTCTCGGTGCCGTACGGGGTCAGGTTGTACTTTTTGCCGGCCTCGACGATCTGTTCCAGCACGCCCATGGCGTAGTCGGCTTGCACGTTGACTTCATACGACAGCTCACCGGTGAACGAGATACGGAACACCCGCGCCGGTACACCGCCCACCAAGCCTTCTTTCCAGGTCATGAACGGGAAGCCGTCCTTGTCCAGGTCGATGTCGGTGACTTCCGCCAGCAGCTTGCGGCTGTTGGGGCCCGACAGGGTCATGGTCGCCCAGTGGTCGGTGACCGAGGTGAAGTACACCTTGAGGTCCGGCCATTCGGTCTGCTGGTAGATTTCCAGCCACTGCAGTACGCGGGCGGCGCCGCCGGTGGTGGTGGTCATCAGGAAGTGGTTGTCGGCGAGGCAGGCGGTGACGCCGTCGTCGAAGACCATGCCGTCTTCCTTGCACATCAGGCCGTAGCGCGCCTTGCCCACGTCGAGCTTGGTCCAGGCGTTGCTGTAGATGCGGTTGAGGAACTCGCGAGCATCCGGGCCCTGGATGTCGATCTTGCCGAGGGTCGATGCGTCCAGCAGGCCGACGCTGTCGCGCACGGCCAGGCATTCGCGTTTGACGGCGGCGTGCAGGTCTTCACCGTTGCGCGGGAAATACCATGGGCGCTTCCATTGGCCGACGTCTTCAAACTCGGCGCCGTTCTTCACGTGCCAGGCTTGCAGTGCGGTGTAGCGCACCGGCTCGAAGATGTGCCCACAGTGGCGGCCCGCTACCGCGCCGAACGTCACCGGCGTGTAGTTGGGACGGAACATGGTGGTGCCCATTTGCGGGATGGTCACGTTCAGCGAACGCGCGGCAATCGCCAGACCGTTGACGTTACCCAGCTTGCCCTGGTCGGTGCCGAAGCCCAGCGCGGTGTAGCGTTTGACGTGCTCGACCGACTCGAAGCCTTCGCGGGTCGCCAGTTCAATGGCGGCGGCGGTCACGTCATTCTGCAGGTCAACGAACTGCTTCGGCGCTCGTGCAGTCGGTTTGTCGTGGGGTACCTGGTAGATCGCCAGGGTCGGCTCTTCCAGACGGCTCAAGGCTTTTGGCAACGTGCCTTCCACCGGCGCAAAACCGGCGTCGCTGGCCGCGCGAACGCCGCCTTCAAAACCATCGGCCAGGGAATCACCGAGGCCGTAGACGCCATTGATACCGCCGACGCACACGCGTTTCTGCGGCGCTTCGCCCGGTACAAAACCAAGGATGTCTTCGCGCCAGGTCGGCTTGCCGCCCAGGTGCGAGGCCAAGTGCACCACCGGGCTGTAGCCGCCGGAGCTGGCGACCAGGTCACAGTCGAGCCATTCACCGGGGCTGGTGACTTTGTGCGCTTTTACATCAATGGCGGCCACGCGGGCGGCGGTCACGTGCTTGCTGCCACGGGCTTCGACCACGGCGCTGCCGGTGAGGATGCGGATGCCTTTGGCGCGGGCTTCTTCCACCAGCGCGCCACGTGGGTTGTGGCGAACATCAGCCACGGCGACCACTTGCAGGCCAGCGTCGAGCCAGTCCAGGGCAACGCGGTAGGCGTGGTCGTTGTTGGTCGACAGCACCAGTTTTTTACCCGGTGCCACGCCGTAGCGGCGCACATAGGTGGAGACCGCGCCGGCGAGCATATTGCCCGGCACGTCGTTGTTGCCGTACACCAGCGGGCGTTCGCACGCACCGGTAGCGAGGACTACGCGCTTGGCACGTACACGGTGGATACGCTGACGCACCACGCCAATCGGCGCGCGATCACCCAGGTGGTCGGTGAGGCGTTCGTGAATGGTCAGGAAGTTGTGGTCGTGGTAGCCGTTGACGGTGGCACGCGGCAGCAGCACCACGTCCGGCAGGGCTTTGAGTTCGGCGATCACGCTGGCAACCCATTCGGTGGCCGGCTTGCCGTCGAGGCTTTCACGCGAGTCCAGCAACGAGCCGCCGAACTCTTCCTGCTCGTCGGCGATGATCACACGGGCACCGCTGCGCGCGGCGGCCAGTGCAGCGGCCAAACCGGCAGGGCCAGCGCCGACGATCAGCACGTCGCAGTGACGGTTGAAGTTGTCGTAGGTGTCCGGGTCGTTCTCGGTCGGCGAGCGGCCGAGGCCCGCCGCCTTGCGGATGTACTTCTCGTAAGTCATCCAGAACGATTGCGGGTACATGAAGGTTTTGTAGTAGAAACCCGGCGGCATCAGCTTGCCGCCGACCTTGCCGAGGATGCCCATCACGTCGGTGTTGACGTTCGGCCAGCCGTTGGTGCTGGTGGCGACCAGGCCTTGGTACAGCGCCTGTTGCGTGGCACGCACGTTGGGAATCTGGGTGGCTTCGGTGGCGCCGATCTGCAGCACCGCGTTGGGCTCTTCGGCGCCGGCAGCAAAGATGCCGCGTGGGCGCGAGTATTTGAAACTGCGGCCGATGATGTCGACGCCGTTGGCCAGCAGGGCTGCGGCCAAAGTGTCGCCTTCAAAGCCTTTGTAGCTCTGGCCGTTGAAGCTGAAGGTCAGGACCTTGTTGCGGTCGATGCGGCCACCGTTGGACAGGCGATTGATCTGGCTCATACCTTCTCTCCAGAGGCCTTGGCGGTGAATTGTGGCTTCTCACCGATCTTGTAGGTTTCAAGAATTTCGTAGGTCAGGGTGTCGCGGGTGGCGTTGAAGTACTGACGGCAACCGGCGGCGTGAATCCACAGCTCGTGGTGCAGGCCACGGGGGTTGTCACGGAAGAACATGTAGTCGCCCCACTGCTCGTCGGTGCAGGCATTCGGGTCCAGCGGGCGCGGGATGTGCGCTTGGCCGGAGGCGTGGAATTCCTCTTCGGAGCGCAGTTCGCCACAGTGAGGACAGAAGATATGCAACATAGGAAATTTCTCCTGTTAGTGGGCGACGGCCGCAGCGCCGTGTTCGTCGATCAGCGCACCGTTGTGGAAACGGTCGATGGAGAAAGGTGCCGCCAACGGGTGCATTTCACCCTTGGCCAGGCTGGCGGCAAACACGTTGCCTGAGCCCGGGGTGGCCTTGAAGCCACCGGTGCCCCAACCGCAGTTGAAGAACATGTTCGGTACCGGGGTTTTGGAGATGATCGGGCACGCATCCGGCGTGGTGTCGACGATGCCGCCCCACTGGCGGTTCATGCGTACGCGCGAGAGCACCGGGAACATCTCGACGATGGCCTGGATGGTGTGTTCGATCACCGGGTACGAACCACGCTGGCCGTAGCCGTTGTAGCCGTCGATACCGGCGCCGATCACCAGGTCGCCCTTGTCGGACTGGCTGATGTAACCGTGCACGGCGTTGGACATGATCACGCTGTCGATAATCGGCTTGATCGGCTCGGAAACGAGCGCTTGCAGCGGGTGGGATTCGATCGGCAGGCGAAAGCCCGCCAGCGAGGCCATGTGGCCCGAGTTACCGGCGGTGACCACACCGACGCGCTTGGCGCCGATAAAGCCCTTGTTGGTTTCCACGCCGATGCACACGCCGTTTTCCTTGCGAAAACCGATCACTTCGGTCTGCTGGATCAAGTCCACGCCCAAGGCGTCGGCGGCGCGGGCAAAGCCCCAGGCCACGGCGTCGTGACGGGCCACACCGCCGCGCCGTTGCACGGTGGCGCCGAGTACCGGGTAGCGGGTGTTTTTCGAGCAGTCGAGGTACGGGATCTCGTCCGCCACTTGCTTGGCGTTGAGCAGTTCGCCGTCGACGCCGTTGAGGCGGTTGGCGCTCACGCGGCGTTCGGAATCACGGATGTCTTGCAGGGTGTGGCACAGGTTGTAGACGCCACGCTGGGAGAACATCACGTTGTAGTTGAGGTCCTGGGACAGGCCTTCCCACAGTTTCATCGCGTGTTCGTACAGGTGCGCCGACTCGTCCCACAGGTAGTTGGAGCGCACGATGGTGGTGTTGCGCGCGGTGTTACCGCCGCCCAACCAGCCTTTCTCGACCACGGCCACGTTGGTGATCCCGTGTTCCTTGGCCAGGTAGTAGGCGGTCGCCAGACCATGCCCGCCGCCGCCGACGATGACCACGTCGTAGACCTTTTTCGGGGTCGGCGTGCGCCACATCTTCTGCCAGTTTTCGTGATGGCTGAGGGAGTGCTTGAAGAGGCCGAAGCCCGAGTAGCGTTGCATAGTCATTACTCCAAAACCGCGCTCAGCGATAAACCGGGAAATCCGCGCACAGGGCAGACACGTGCTTGGCCACGTTGGCCTCGACGTCGGCGTCGCCGAGGTTGTCGAGGATGTCGCAGATCCAGCCGGCCAACTCGACGCACTGCGCCACTTTGAAACCACGCGTGGTCACCGCCGGGGTGCCGATGCGCAGGCCCGAGGTCACGAACGGCGACTGCGGGTCATTCGGTACGGCATTCTTGTTGACGGTGATGTGGGCGCGACCGAGGGCGGCGTCTGCGTCCTTGCCGGTGAGGCCCTGGCGGATCAGGCTGACCAGGAACAGGTGGTTATCGGTGCCGCCGGACACTACATCGTAGCCGCGTTTGATAAACACGCTGGCCATGGCCTGGGCGTTGTCGATTACCTGCTGTTGATAAGCCTTGAAGCCTGGCTCCATCGCCTCCTTGAAGCACACGGCCTTGCCGGCGATGACGTGCATCAGCGGGCCGCCCTGGGCGCCTGGGAACACGGCGGAGTTGAGTTTCTTCTCAATGGCTTCGTTGGACTTGGCCAGGATCAGGCCGCCACGTGGACCGCGCAGGGTCTTGTGGGTGGTGGTGGTGACCACGTCGGCGTAGGGCAGAGGGTTCGGGTACAGGCCGGCGGCAACCAGGCCGGCGACGTGGGCCATGTCGACGAACAGCAGCGCGCCAACCTTGTCGGCGATCGCACGAAAGCGTGGGAAATCCAGGGTCTTGGAGTAAGCGGAGAAACCGGCCACGATCATCTTCGGCTGGCACTCGACAGCCAGACGCTCGACTTCGTCGTAGTCGATCAGGCCGGTATCGGTGTTGATGCCGTACTGCACGGCGTTGTAGAGCTTGCCCGAGGACGACACTTTGGCGCCGTGGGTCAGGTGGCCGCCGTGGGCCAGGCTCATGCCGAGGATGGTGTCGCCGGCATTGATCAGCGCCAGGTACACCGCGCTGTTGGCGGAGGAACCGGAGTGCGGCTGCACGTTGGCGTAATCGGCGCCGAACAGCTGTTTGGCGCGTTCAATGGCCAGGGTTTCCACCTTGTCGACGTGCTCGCAGCCGCCGTAGTAGCGCTTGCCCGGGTAGCCTTCGGCGTATTTGTTGGTGAGGCCGCTGCCTTGCGCTTCCATCACACGCTTGCTGGTGTAGTTCTCGGACGCGATCAGCTCGATATGATCTTCCTGGCGCTGCTCCTCGGCATTCATGGCCGCCAGCAGTGCGTCGTCATATCCCTGGATCTGGTCTTGTTTGCTGAACATCGCGTCTCTCCCAGCCTTTCGTATTGTTGAGGCCCGTGCAGGGCCCTTTGATGCGATGGTAGGGCTGGCGCAGGCAGGTCAAATGCCTGCGCACGCCACGCAAAGGTGCGTTTACGACATTGTTCAAACAACACCAAAACAAATGTGGAACAGGGCTTGTGTGGGAGGGGGTTAGGCGAGGATTTGGCGCACGAGTAGCAGCAGCAGGAAATGCAGGGGGTAGAGGGTATAGGCCCAGCGGCGCATGGCGGGAGGCGAGACAGTTGTGGCATGTCGCAATAAGACCAATCCCGCCAATGGCGCAATCAGGCATGTCGCCAAGCCCATTAACGCCACAGGCGTACCGCTATTGATCAGGATCTGCAATTGATTAGCCGCCACACACACCAGTCCCGGCAACACGCTGAAATACCATGGCCGACGAAACACCAGCAGCAGCGCCAATGGCAGCACTACACCAAAAAATCCGAACATCAGCTGCGTTGAAAACACCGCCGCCAAAATGAGCGCGATCAGCGCCAATCCTCGATCAACCAGCGCCTTCTGCTGCCATCCTCTGGCAACCAGCAGGCCCAGCGCCAAGGTCGGCAGCACGTTCAACGTATCGGCATCCTCGATAAACAGCCGGTACGGCACCTCGCTGATCACACTGAACAGCAGCAGCCAGCCGAGGTAGCGCCACTGGCCGGTCACCGGTGCATTCCGGGCACGCTGCAAGTTGGCCGCAATAGCCAGGCAAAACCACGGGAACGCCAGGCGCCCCGGCACGTACAGGCCATCGAGGCTCAGGCCGACATAGCGCAAATGGTCGAGCACCATGCAGAGCAGCGCCAGCCACTTGAGCAGATCCAGGGCGCCATCGCGGACGCGTCCGACAGGCATGGTGTGAGTAGCGTGCATAATTCCCCAGTGACTTTGCATTTACAGAGCGTGCGCCCGTCCGACAATCTTGGTTAAAGTGCGCACCAACATCGACCACAGGAATGGGCCATGACCGACAAGAGCCAACAATTCGCCAGTGACAACTATTCCGGCATTTGCCCGGAAGCCTGGGCCGCCATGGAACAAGCCAACCAGGGCCATCAACGCGCCTATGGCGATGATGAATGGACCCACCGCGCCGCCGACGGTTTCCGCAATTTGTTCGAAACCGACTGCGAAGTGTTCTTCGCCTTCAACGGCACCGCCGCCAACTCCCTGGCGCTGTCTTCGCTGTGCCAGAGCTACCATAGCGTGATTTGCTCGGAAACCGCCCACGTCGAAACCGACGAATGCGGCGCGCCGGAATTTTTCTCCAACGGCTCCAAGCTGCTGGTCGCGCGCACTGAAAACGGCAAGCTGACCCCGGAATCGATCCGCGAGATCGCCCTCAAGCGCCAGGATATCCACTACCCCAAACCGCGCGTGGTCACCCTGACCCAAGCCACGGAAGTCGGCAGCGTGTACACCCCGGAAGAAATCCGCGCCATCAGCGCCACCTGCAAAGAGCTGGGCCTGAACCTGCACATGGACGGCGCGCGCTTCTCCAACGCCTGTGCGTTCCTCGGCTGCTCGCCGGCCGACCTGACCTGGAAAGCCGGCGTGGACGTGCTGTGCTTTGGCGGCACCAAAAACGGCATGGCCGTGGGTGAGGCGATCCTGTTCTTCAACCACAAGCTGGCCGAAGACTTCGACTACCGCTGCAAGCAGGCGGGCCAGCTGGCGTCGAAAATGCGCTTCCTCTCCGCCCCGTGGGTGGGTCTGCTGGAAAACGACGCCTGGCTCAAACACGCCCGCCACGCCAACCACTGCGCGCAATTGCTCAGCAGCCTGGTGGCGGATATTCCCGGCGTGGAGCTGATGTTCCCGGTGCAGGCCAACGGTGTGTTCCTGCAACTGTCGGAACCGGCGATTGCCGCGCTGACGGCCAAGGGCTGGCGGTTCTATACCTTTATCGGTAAAGGTGGCGCGCGCTTCATGTGTGCGTGGGATACCGAAGAAGAGCGTGTGCGTGAATTGGCGGCGGATATTCGCGAAGTCATGAACGCCTGAGAACCAATGTGGGAGGGGGCTTGCCCCCTCCCACAGTTGAACACTGTGTATCTGGGCGATCAGAACTCGATCCGCACATCCCCTTTAGGCACGCTGCAGCACGACAGGATGTAACCCTCGGCTTCGTCTTCCTCGGTGATCCCGCCGTTGTGGTCCATCTCGACCTCCCCGCCCAGCTTCATTACCTTGCACGTTCCGCAGATGCCCATGCCGCAGGCTTTCGGGATCAACAGCCCCAGCTTGGCCGCCGCTGCGTGCACGGTTTCGCCCGGCGCCACGCGGATGCTTTTGCCCGAGGCAATGAATTCGACCTGATGCAGGTCCGCCAAGTCGATTTCCGGCGCGTCGGCGGCTTGTTCGGCTTGCTCCACCGCGTCGGCACGTGCTTCCGGCGGAGTGGCGCCGAAGGATTCTTCGTGATAACGCGTCATGTCGAAGCCGGCGACTTCCAGCAGGCGCTTGACCGCATTCATGTAAGGCGTAGGGCCGCAGCAGAACACTTCGCGCTCGAGGAAGTCGGGCACCATCAGCTCGAGCATCTTGTGGTTGAGGTAGCCGCGATAGCCCGCCCAGGGTTCGCCCAGGCCGTGTTTTTCGCAGATCAGGTGCAGGCTGAAGTTGTCGATCCGCGACGCCATGTGCTCCAGCTCGCGGTGGTAGATGATGTCTTTGGGCGAGCGCGCGCTGTGGATAAAGGTCATGTCGACGTTGGCGTTGGTGTCGTAGAACCAGCGCGCCATGGACATCACCGGCGTGATGCCGACGCCGCCGCTGAGGTAGAGCACCTTGGGGCTCGGGAAGTCGATGGCATTGAACAGCCCGACCGGCCCGTGCACCGCCAGCTCCTGGCCCTCGTGCAACGTATCGTGCAGCCAGTTGGAGACCTTGCCGCCCGGCACGCGTTTGATGGTCACCGAGAAGCTGTACGGCACCGATGGCGAGCTGGAAATGGTGTAGGAGCGCATGATCGGCTGGCCTTCGATTTCCAGCTCCAGGGTGACGAATTGCCCGGGCTTGAAAAAGAACAGGATCGGCTGGTCGGCCATGAAGCAGAAGGTGCGCACGTCCCAGGTTTCCTGGATGACTTTGACGCAACGGACGATGTGCCGACCATTGGCCCAGGTCTGGGTGGTTACCGGGTTCAGGAAGCTGTTGGACATGCTGACTCTCCACTGCCGATGTTCGGCTTTATGGTGGCGATTCTGCGTAACGCCGCAACCGCCCATTTACCTATCTGCGACATTCACATACTTATCGCGACCAGCCCCCATACCACGGGGGTTGCGCGTCGGGATCAGAGTGGGCCATGTCGCTCATGGATAAGGTTCTGGCATTCGCCGGCCCCACACTCGCTCCCAACAACGACGCTTTTTTTACGCCTTGCTGCAAACCTGATTAGCCACTTATCTCGGCCACACAGAATGGCCATGAGGACACACACGATGGACGTCACCGCAACCTTAAGCTTGGGCGATCCGCTGGAACCCGCACGCAAGGCCACCGCGCAAATGCTGCAAGAGCGCGAGCGCACCTATTCGCTGCCGCAGCCGTTCTACTCTGATGAGCGGTTGTTTGATATCGACATGCAGGAGATCTTCCAGAAAGAGTGGTTGATTGCCGGCATGACCTGCGAGATCCCTACCAAGGGCAACTACATCACCCTGCAGATCGGCAAGAACCCGATCATCGTGATCCGTGGCGCCGAGGGCGTGGTGCATGCGTTCCACAACGTGTGCCGCCACCGCGGCTCGCGCCTGTGCACCAGCGACAAGGGCAAGGTTGCCAAACTGGTCTGCCATTACCACCAGTGGACCTATGAGCTGGACGGCCGCCTGTTGTTCGCCGGCACCGAGATGGGCGCCGACTTCGACATGAAGCAGTACGGCCTCAAACCCGTGAACGTGAAGACCGCTGGCGGTTACATCTTTATCAGCCTGGCCGAGAACCCGCCGGCCATCGATGACTTCCTGTCGACGCTCAGCCATTACATGGAACCCTACGACATGGAGAACACCAAGGTGGCGATTACCACCACCTTGATGGAGAAAGCCAACTGGAAGCTGGTGCTGGAAAACAACCGCGAGTGCTACCACTGCAACGCGTCGCACCCGGAGCTGCTGAAAACCCTGCTGGAATGGGACGACGTCACCGACCCGCGCGCCGACCAGGCCTTCAAGGACCACGTGGCCGCCTCCGCCGCCGCCTGGGACGCCGAGAAGATCCCTTACGCCCACGCGAGCTTCGGCTTGCGCAACCGCATCGTCCGCATGCCGCTGCTCAAGGGCACCGTGTCGATGACCCTCGACGGCAAGCAAGGCTGCGCCAAGCTGATGGGCCGCATCAAGAACCCGGACCTGGGCTCGATGCGCATCCTGCACCTGCCGCACTCGTGGAACCACTGCATGGGCGACCACATCATTGTGTTCACCGTGTGGCCGATCAGCGCCCAGGAAACCATGGTCACCACCAAGTGGCTGGTGCATAAGGACGCCGTCGAAGGCGTGGATTACGACGTCGACCGCATGCGCCAGGTGTGGGACGCCACCAACGACCAGGACCGTCGCCTGGCCGAAGAGAACCAGCGCGGCATCAACTCCACCGCTTACCAGCCCGGCCCGTACTCCAAGACCTACGAGTTTGGCGTGGTCAACTTTGTGGATTGGTACAGCGAACGCCTGCTGAACAACCTGGGCGCGGCGCCTGCGCCTTACCTCAAGGGTGTGGCGGCACACGAGTAACGCTTTGGGTGTCGGGGTTCTGCGCTGTACAAAAAACAGCCAGAACCCTGACAACCCCCAACTGCCCTGCCCTCCAGCCATTGCCCAACAACTTATCCACAGAGCCACCCACAGCAATTGTGGGCAACTGCTGTTTTTCTCTGAAATAAACTCAAGAAAATCCGTGACTTATTCAAAGTCAGGGGTTTTATCCTCTATTGGTTGTTTTTTGATCTAAAGCCTGTAAGCCACGGTTTGTATGGGCTGTAGAGGAACGCAAACACCTTATCCACAGAAGCGCCAACAGACTTTGGGGGCAACTTTGGGGGATCTGTGGAAAACCGAGTGCGAGTGAGTAAAACCGAGGGTTTCAACGGGATTTGGAGGGGAAAAGCCGGGATTGATCACTTTTTGAACAGAACCCTACAGACCCTTATCTACGTGGCCTGCAGAAGGTAACGAACATCTTATCCACACGCAGGCTAACAGGCATTGTGGGTAAACCTGGACCACCACAAAACACTGTGGGAGGGGGCTTGCCCCCGATGGCTGAGTGTCAGTCAGTACATGGGTAACTGACCCACCGCTATCGGGGGCAAGCCCCCTCCCACATTTTATTCAGCGTACGACGCCTTCTTCTATGAGCAGTTTGAGGATGGCGTCCGCACCGGCTTCCGGGCTGAGGCCCTTGAGCACTTGCCCACCACCCCCACTGGCCTTGGCCGTCGCCGCCTTCATACGGTCCGCGCCGCTCTTGGCCTTTATCACCTTGAGCCGCTTGGGCCTCGGCTTGGCCGGTTGCAGCACGGCGCCTGTGAATAACTCATCCTCTTCAACCTCAACCTCATGCGCCGCCAACTCCCCGCGTTGCGCCGGGCCGTAGGCGCTTTGGCGGGGCTTGGGCGCCGCGTTATCCACAGTCGCCAGAAACGGCAAACGCACTTTCAAGCGCCGCCGCTGGCCACGGGGCAAGGCTTGCAGCACATGAGCCACGCCGCCGTCGATGGACTCAACCTGCGCCAGGCCCACAATCAACGGCCAGCCCAATTGCTCGGCCAGCAGGAACGGCAACATGCCCGAGCCTTCGCCGGTTTCCGCCTGGCTGCCGGTAAGCACAACCTGGGCGCCGGCATCGCGTAAATAATCACTGAGCACCGGCAAGGCATCCGCACCCGCCGGTTGCTCCAGCACGTGCAACTGCGGCAAACCCATGCCCAGGTAGCTGCGCAAGGTCGGCTCCTGGATGTTGCCGGCGTGCAGCACCTGCAACTTATCCCCAGCCAGTTGCAGGCCCAACTCCACGGCACGCGCGTCCTGCTCGGCGCGCCGTGGGCGGCCGGAGGTCGGGTGGGCGCCGATGGACACCAGGCTGATTACAGTGGTCGTCATGGCCATATCCTTAAGCTGCATCGCGCTTGGCGCCGTTGCGATAGGTGTCGACAGCGGCGATCAAGGCCTGCAGGATCGCGGCGCTTTCGCCGATCACCGACAGGTCGGCGCGCTTGATCATGTCGCAACCGGGGTCGAGGTTGATAGCCACCACCTTGTCGCAGGCACCGATGCCTTGCAGGTGCTGGATCGCGCCGGAAATCCCCACCGCCACGTAAACCCGCGCCGTGACCCAGGTACCGCTGGCGCCGACCTGGCGATCACGCGCCATAAAGCCATCGTCCACCGCCACCCGCGACGCGCCTTCGGTGGCGCCCAACGCAGCGGCGGTCTGGTGGAACAGCGCCCAGTCCTTGACCCCGTTGCCGCCGGAGAAAATGAATTCGGCCTCGGCCATCGGGATTGCCCCAGGGTCCACCGCCACCGCACCCAGGTCTTCGATGCGCGACAGGCTGCGTGCCAGGCTTGTGGATAACTCCACCGGCAACACTTCGTGGCGCGTTTCGCTGACCGGCTCGGCGCATTCGACGGCGGCCAGGATCAGGCGTGGCAGCGGCCGGGCCAGGTCTTCCTGGCCGGCACCGGCGCGGCCAATGCATTCGTCGCCCTTGATCTGCCACACCCGCGTGGCCGGGCGTTCCTTGAGGGCCGCGGCAAACCGCCGACCCAGTTCGCCGCCACCGCTGCGGCTGTCCGGCAGCAACCAATGGCGCGGGTTGAACTGGTTATCCACAGCCCGCAGGCCCTGCACGCGTTGCTCCGGTGCATAACCTTCAAACTCATGGCCTTCCAACACCAGCAGGCGATCGACGCCCGCCGTGGCGAACGCACTTTCCTTATGCTCACCAAACACCACCGCCAGCACCGCGCCGTCGTTGCCGGCGAGTTGTCGCGCGAGGCCGAGCAGGTCGCGGTCGTGGCTGCTCAGGCGGCCGCCGACCATGTCCGGCACCACGTTGATGTAGAACGCCGGAGCGGCAACCTGGTGCAGCGGCAATTGCACTTCCACCGCCGCAGTACGCTTGGCTGCGCCACCCTGCTGGGCGCCGCTGCGGTCGATGCGTTTGATGCCGTTGGGGCCGATAAAACCGACACCGTGCACGTTTTTGCGGATAACGCCGTTAGGCCCCATCCAGCTGTGTTGTGCCGGTTGCATCGCCGCGTGCAGCGGGTGCAGGCGGTTACGGGCGATCCATTCGGCCCGTGGGTCGCGGCGGATAATGTCGCTCATCAGTGCACCTCCGCAGGTTCACGTTTGATTGGGGCTTTGACCGGTGCTGCATCTTCCAGCAACGCGTCGGCCACCAGCTCGGCAATGTCTTTAATCAATGGCCGTGGTTCAACCACGCCTTCAAGCATCGCGGTGCATTGCGGGCAACCCACGGCCACCAGCTCGGCGCCGGTTTCGCGGATGTCGTCCATGCGCATATCGGGGATACGTTGCTTGCCGGGGATGTCCGTGATCGGCGCGCCGCCACCGCCGCCGCAGCAGCGTGAACGGAAGCCCGAGCGGTGCATCTCCTTGACTTCGATACCCAGCGCGCGCAGCACCTGGCGCGGCGCCTCGTATTCGCCGTTGTAGCGGCCGAGATAACAAGGGTCGTGATAGGTCACGCTGCTGCCTTTGTGCTGGCCCAGGTTGAGCGCGCCATCGCCGATCAACTCGGCCATGAAGGTGCTGTGGTGCTGCACCACATAGTCGCCGTTGAAGGCGCCGTATTCGTTTTTCAGCACATGGAAGCTGTGCGGGTCGCAGGTGACGATGCGCTTGAAGCTGTACTTGGCCAGGGTCTGGATATTGCGCGTGGCCAGCAGCTGGAAGGTCGCTTCATCGCCCAGCCGCCGGGCGACGTCTCCGCTGTCGCGTTCTTCCAGGCCGAGCACGGCGAAGTCGACCTTGGCCGCCTTGAGCACTTTGACGAAGGCGCGCAGGGTGCGCTGGTTGCGCATGTCGAAGGCACCGTCGCCGACCCAGAACAGTACGTCGCAGCTGCCCTTGTCGCTGAGCAGTGGCAGGTTCAGGTCCGCCGCCCAGTTCAGGCGACCGCCCGGGGCGAAGCCGCCGGGGTTGTCGGTGGCGATCAGGTTTTCCAGGACTTCCGCGCCTTTATTTGGCGTCGCGCCTTTTTCCAGGGTGAGGTGGCGGCGCATGTCGACGATGGCGTCGACGTGCTCGATCATCATCGGGCACTCTTCCACGCAGGCGCGGCAGGTGGTGCACGACCACAGGGTTTCGGCATCGACCAGGCCGTTGACGATCGGCTGGTGCGGGTTGCCGCCGTGTTCGCCGATTGGCTTGCCAGGGTAAGGGCTGCCGGCGAACTTGGCATCGGTGCCGCCGGCGAGGCCGACGACCATGTCCTGGATCAGCTTTTTCGGGTTCAGCGGCTGGCCGGCGGCGAACGCCGGGCACGCCGCCTCGCACTTGCCGCACTGCACGCAGGCGTCGAAGCCGAGCAGTTGGTTCCAGGTGAAATCCTTGGGTTTTTCCACGCCCAGCGGCGCGGTTTTATCGCTGAGGTCCAGCGGTTTCAAACCGGTGGAACGGCCACCGCCAAAACGCTCGGCGCGGCGGTGCCAGGCCAGGTGCAGGGCACCGGCGAAGGCGTGTTTCATCGGGCCGCCCCAGGTCATGCCGAAGAACATCTCGCTCACGCCCCACGCCACGCCCAGGCTTAGCAATGCGGCGAGCAGCCAGCCACCGAAGTCGGCGGGCAGGATCCCGGCCACCGGCAAAGTCACCAGGAAGAAACTCACCGAAAACGCCATGAGGCTTTTCGGCAGGCGCATCCACGGCCCCTTGGACAGGCGCGCGGGCGGGTTGCGCCGACGCAGATACACGAACGTGGCGCCGACAAACATCAGCACCGAGGCCAGCAGCAAGGCGTAGCCGAGGATGCGGTTGTGCAGGCCAAAACCGTGCACCAGGATGGCGAGCAAAGCCGACAGCACAAAGCCCAGCGCCGTGGCGACGTGGGTGTTGGCGATGTATTTGTCGCGGGCGACCACGTGGTGCAGGTCGACCATGTAGCGCTTGGGCATGGCCAGCAGGCCGCCCAGCAGGTCGACCTTGGACGCGCGGCCACGGCGCCACATGTTCACCCGGCGCAGGGCGCCGAGGACGGCGAGGCCCAGGGCGGCAAACAAGAGAATAGGCAGCAAGGTGTTCAACATGGTGAAGCTCCCACAGACCACACAGGTCTACTGTGAAACTGGCTTTTTAATGTGGGAGGGGGCTTGCTCCCGATGGCGGAGTGTCAGTTGATATAGCTGTAGCTGACCCACCGCTATCGGGAGCAAGCCCCCTCCCACATTTGACCGCGTTCACCTCATCAAAAGTCTTTGCAAAGGCGCAGGGCGTCATAGATGGCAGCGTGGGTATTACGCTGGGCCACGCAGTCACCGATGCGGAACAGCAAGTACCCGTCGCCCGGCTCGCTCAGGCACGGCTGCGGCTTGATCGCGAACAAGGCTTCGACGTCGATCTGGCCCTTGTTGCGCGAGCCTTCCTTGAGTGCGTAGTAGATGGCTTCATCCGGGCGCACGCCGTTCTCGACGACTACCTGGTCCACCACCCGCTCCTCTTTGGCGCCGGTGTATTCGTTCTCCAGCACCGCCACCAGCTTGTCGCCTTCGCGGTAGACCTTTTCCAGCATCATGTCGCCGGTCATGATCACTTCCTTGGGGTACATGCTGCGGTAGTAGGTCGGGAACGACGTACCGCCGATGGCCACGCCCGGCTTAATGTCGTCGGTGACGATCTCGACCTGGCAACCTTTGTCCGCAAGAAAATCCGCTACCGACATGCCGGTGAATTCGCAGATGGTGTCGTACACCAGCACGTTCTTGCCCGGCGCGACTTTGCCGTCGAGCACGTCCCAGCTGCTCACCACCAGGCCTTCAGCGGCGCCCCAGTGTTCGTTCTGTTCGATAAAAGGATGGCCGCCGACGGCCAGCACCACCACGTCGGGGCGCAGGTCGAGGATGGTCTCGGCATCGGCCGCCACGCCCAGGCGCAGGTCGACTTTCAGTCGCGCCAGTTCCAGCTGGAACCAGCGCGTGATACCGGCGATCTGGTCACGCTGCGGGGCTTTCGAGGCGGTAGTGATCTGCCCGCCGATAAACTCTTTCTTCTCGAACAGGGTCACGTCGTGGCCCCGTTCGGCCGCCACACGGGCGGCTTCCATCCCGGCCGGGCCGGCCCCCACCACCACGACTTTACGCTTGGCTCCGGTGGATTTTTCGATGATGTGCGGCACGCCCATGTATTCACGCGAGGTCGCGGCGTTCTGGATGCACAACACGTCCAGCCCTTGGTACTGGCGGTCGATGCAGTAGTTGGCGCCCACGCACTGCTTGATCTGGTCGATCTGGCCCATTTTGATCTTGGCGATCAGGTGCGGGTCGGCGATGTGCGCACGGGTCATGCCGACCATGTCCACGTAGCCGCCTTCCAGAATGCGCGTGGCCTGGTTCGGGTCCTTGATGTTTTGCGCATGCAGCACCGGGACCTTGACCACTTCCTTGATACCGGCCGCCAAGTGCAGGAACGGCTCCGGTGGATAACTCATGTTGGGGATAACGTTGGCGAGGGTGTTGTGGGTATCGCAGCCCGAGCCGACCACGCCGATGAAATCGAGCATGCCGGTGTCGTCGTAATACTTGGCGATCTGCTTCATGTCCTCGTGGGACAGGCCGTCCGGGTGGAACTCGTCGCCGCACAGGCGCATGCCCACGCAGAAGTCGTCACCGACCTCGGCGCGCACGGCCTTCAGCACTTCCAGGCCGAACTTCATGCGGCCTTCAAACGTGCCGCCCCATTCGTCGGTACGCTTGTTGACCCGTGGGCTCCAGAACTGGTCGATCATGTGCTGGTGCACGGCGGACAGTTCCACACCGTCCAGGCCACCGGCCTTGGCGCGTTTGGCGGCGCTGGCGTAGTTGCCGATCACGCGCCAGATCTCTTCCGGCTCGATGGTCTTGCAAGTAGCGCGGTGCACCGGCTCACGCACGCCGGACGGCGACATCAGGGTCGGCCAGTTGAAGCCGTCCCAGCGCGAGCGACGGCCCATGTGGGTAATCTGGATCATGATCTTGGCGCCATGCTTGTGCATGGCGTCGGCCAGGTTCTGGAAGTGCGGGATGATGCGGTCGGTCGACAAGTTGACCGAACTCCACCACTCCTGCGGGCTGTCGATGGCCACCACCGACGAGCCGCCGCAGATCGCCAGGCCGATACCGCCCTTGGCTTTCTCTTCGTAATACTTCACATAGCGGTCGGTGGTCATGCCGCCGTCGGTGGCATACACCTCGGCGTGGGCGGTACTGAGCACGCGGTTGCGGATGGTCAGTTTGCCGATCTGGATCGGCGCAAACATTGCTTCGAAAGCCATGGCACGGTTCCTCGACTTACAACGGCTTGACGGTGAACAGGCCGTCGTCGTGGCCCTCTTCGGAGCCTCCGTACACTTGTTCGGCTACAGTGCGAATTTTGCTGCCACGCGCTTCAAGGATCTGGTCCATGGCACCGGCAAACCAGCCGGTGAACATGTAGTCGACTTTGCGCCCGACCTTGCCGTACACGTAGACGAAGGCCGAGTGCTCGAGCTTGACGCTGGCGGTGCCTTTGTCGAGGTCGATGTCCTGGATCTTGAACAGGCCCCAGCCGCGTTGCGACAGGCGCTTCATGTAGTGTTCGAACACCGCAACGCCTTCCAGGCCGTGGCACTCGGCTTCTTTTTCACACCAGTGCCAGGCGGATTTGTAGCCGGCCTTGTAGAGGATCTCGGCGTAGGCGTCGGCCCCCAGGACTTCTTCGATCCCCATGTGGTTGTTGACGAAGAAATGGCGCGGCACGTACAGCATCGGCAGGGCGTCGGAAGTCCAGACACCGGTTTCGCTGTCGACTTCGATTGGCAATTGCGGGGCGATCTTGGCCATGGAAACTTAACTCCAGAAAAATTCGTTGTGGTATGCCCGGGGGTGTTTGGCTTATTCGCCCCAAACGTCCTTCAAGACGTTGACCCAGTTCTCGCCCATGATCTTGCGCACCACGCGCTCGCTGTGGCCGCGCTTGAGCAGGGTTTCGGTGAGGTTGGGGAACTCGCCCACGGTGCGGATGCCCAGCGGGTTGATGATCTTGCCGAAGCTGGTCAGGCGGCGGGCGTAGCCCTTGTCATGGGTCAGCATTTCGAAGAAATCCTGGCCATGGCCCTGGGTGAAGTCGGTGCCGATGCCGATGGCGTCTTCGCCGACGATGTTCATGGTGTATTCGATGGCTTCGGCGTAGTCGTCGATGGTCGAATCGATGCCCTTGGCCAGGAACGGCGCGAACATGGTCACGCCGACAAAGCCACCGTGGTCGGCGATGAACTTCAGTTCTTCATCGGACTTGTTGCGCGGGTGCTCTTTGAGGCCCGACGGCAGGCAGTGGGAGTAGCACACCGGCTTTTTCGATTCGAGGATGACTTCTTCGGAGGTCTTGGAGCCGACGTGGGACAAGTCGCACATGATGCCCACACGGTTCATCTCGCCGACGATCTCGCGGCCAAAGCCCGACAGGCCGCCGTCGCGCTCGTAACAACCGGTGCCGACCAGGTTCTGGGTGTTGTAGCACATCTGCACCACACCGACGCCGAGCTGCTTGAAGATCTCGACGTAGCCGAGCTGGTCTTCAAAGGCGTGGGCATTCTGGAAGCCGAAGATAATGCCGGTCTTGCCCTGCTCCTTGGCTTTGCGGATGTCGGCGGTGGTTTTCACCGGGATCACCAGGTCGCTGTTCTCACGAATCAGGGTCTGGCTGGCCACGATGTTGTTAATGGTGGCCTGGAAGCCTTCCCACACCGACACGGTGCAGTTGGCGGCAGTGAGGCCACCTTTGCGCATGTCCTCGAACAGGTCGCGGTTCCACTTGGCAATAATCAGCCCGTCGATAACGATGCTGTCGGCGTGCAATTCGGCTGGGCTCATCAGGCGTCCCCTTATTGGCGATTCATGCGCCGAATCGTCTGCCGGCGCTTTGGGGCCAGCATATGCCCAGGGGCTGAACCGACCGGGTGCAAAAACGACAGGGGAATTGCCGAAAGCGTCAATCCACGACAAAGGCTGTGTACACATGCCTGACTGGCGGCTGTTCTTTGTCTTACGCTTGAGCCAGAATTCCGCATCACCTGATATGAGACGGCGCAATGAAATCGATTTTCCTGGCTTTGGCACTCATCGCAACCGGCGTCCACGCGGCCGAAGACACCGACAGCACGCCGTGCGACGGCATCGAAAACGACAAGCAAACCCTGGAATGCGCCTCCTACAACAAAACCACCGCCGAGCAGTTGTTGAAAGATAACTATCAGGGCCTGCTCGAACGCATGGGTTCCACCTATGGCAGCGACAAGACCAAGCTGGCCGACATTACCGCTCGTCTGAAGGACGCCCAGCAGAAGTGGGAAAAACTGCGCGACGCCGATTGCGCCGTAGACACCTTCCCGGCGGTGAACGGCAGCAAGGCCTATGCGATTGCGCAGAATGATTGCCTGGCGCGCATGAGTGATGAGCGGTCGGAGTTTTTGGAGTCGATCGGGCAGGAATAAGCGACAATCCCCGCCACTGTTAACCTGAACCAAGGCCATTCATGACTATCTGCGGCATCGAAATCAAAGGCAGCGAAGCGATCATCGCCGTTGCCTCCCTGGACAACCAGGCGCTGGCCCACGTCGCCCTGGCCACCAAGAAAATCGCCCTCGACGATGACGATGAAGCCGCCAACGTCAAAGCCTTCGCCGCCCAGGTGCAGGCGTTTGTGCAGGCCAACGCCATCAGCCGCATCGCGATCAAGAAGCGCAGCAAGAAAGGCGAGTTTGCCGGTGGCCCGACCACGTTCAAGATTGAAGGGGTGTTTCAGCTGTTGGAAGGCGTTGAAGTGACCTTGCTGTCGCCGCAGACCATCAATGCGCAGAACAAGAAGCACAACTTCGAACTGCCGGCGACGCTGAACAAGTATCAGCATGAGGCTTACAAAGCCGCGTGTTCAGCCCTGCTGAAAAAATAAGCCTCACCGAAATCCACTGTGGGAGGGGGCAAGCCCCCTCCCACAGTGGATATTTGTTGCCCTTTAGCGCTTGTGCAGCAGCCAATCACCGAATGACTTGTCCTCAAGGGCATACCCACCCCGGCTCGACTTCCACACCAACTCCTTCTCCCGCAACGCATCGATGCAGGCCTGTATGGTCTGGGTGCCCGGCACCACGTCGCTGCCCATATCCTCCAGCGCCTTACTCACTGCAGTGAGCGTGCTGTCGGTGAACGGCGCGAAGGGCTCATTATGTTGCGAGCGCTCCACCATCACTTGCACCACTGCGCGCTGGGGAACGGTCAGGGCGTTCCAGGCGCTTTCAAACTCGGTCCATACGCCGGCACGCAGCAGTTCGGCGCGGCTGTGCAGCAGTTGTCCCAGGTTGCTGGCCTCACCCAGCTCCAGCGCCACTTCACCGATGATGGTACGCAGCATCTCTGGTCGACGGCCTACCAACTCAAAAGCCTCATCAATATCGGCCGCGTTGAATTGGTTGGTGTTGGCCAAGTGCGTGTTGAGATGCGCGGTGTACGCCTGAGTGAAGTCTTTGCCCAGCAGTGGAAACGGCGTGATGCTGGAGCCAAAAAACGGCTGGCTTTTACCCAACACCAAATGCGCCAGCTTGTCGCGATTTGAGCCGGTGAACACCAAGTGCAAGCCGCTACCGTCCTCGTCACGCCCCTGGTTGAGCTGGTCTCGCGCCGCCTTCAGCGCAAACATTGCGTTGATACCTGATTGGCTGGTTAATGCGTGCTGTGCTTCGTCAATCACCAGCACGACGGGTTTTTCCGCTGCGCTGTGAAGTAACTCCAAGGCCTGGGTCAAGGTCGCGCCAACCGGTAATTGCGGCTTGCTGAAGTCCCAGGACAGGGTCCGCAGAAAGCTCAGTTTCTCGATGCCGATGTTCTTGGCCAGCTTGCGAATGCCCTTTTCATAGGGCACCAGCGCGGCGGCAATGGCGCTGGCGATCAACTCCGCTGGGTCTTTCTCTTTGTCCGCCCACAGGTCGACATACACCGCAAGCCAGCCCCGCAGCTGACACTCCGGGATCAGGTCTTCACGCAAAAAAGTACTCTTGCCCGTGCGGCGCGGCGCCGCGAGAAACAGGCCAGAGGTGAAATCCTGAATACCGGCCCCCACCAGGCCGTCGGCAATGCTGCTTGCCAACGTGGGGCGGCGAAACACAAAGCCGCTGGGCTTGGACATGGTTTTATACTCAATTATGGAAAGAACTATAAATTATAGTCTCAAGTATAATTGACTATAATTCCCCGTCAAACCACCTCCCGTCGCCGATCCTCCCTTGGGCACTTGGCAAACCGCGCCCTGTAGCTGCGGGTGAAGTACGACGGCGACTCAAACCCGCAGGCAATGCTCACCTCCAGCACGCTCATGTCGCTCTGGCGCAATAGCTGCCGGGCTTTCTCCAGGCGCAGGCCGAGGTAGAAGTTGCTTGGGGTGTCGTTCAGGTGCAGGCGAAACAGCCGTTCCAGCTGGCGCCGCGTCACTTTGATGGCTTCGGCCAGGGCCAGGGTGCTCAAGGGCGGCTCGGTGTGCTGCTCCATCTCGCCGATCACTTGCACAAGTTTCTTGTTGTTGATGCCGTAGCGCGTGGCGATCTGCATGCGCTGGTGGTCTTTGCGTGGGCGGATGCGGCCGAGCACGAACTGCTCGGAAACCTGGATCGCCAGGTCGGGGCCGTGGGCCTGGGCGATCAGGTCGAGCATCAGGTCGATGGAGGCGGTGCCGCCGGCGCAGGTGATGCGGCGGCGGTCGATCTCGAACAGTTCCTGGGTCACCGTGAGCTGTGGATAAGATTCCTTGAACGCGTCGATGGCTTCCCAGTGCAGGGTCAGGCGGTGGCCGTCGAGCAGGCCGGCTTCGGCCAGCACGCAGGCGCCGGTGTCGATGGCGCCGAGGGTTACGCCGTCGTGGTCGAGGCGGCGTAGCCAGTGTTCCAGGGCCGGGGTGGCGAACTGCAGCGGTTCGAAGCCGGCCACCACCAATAGCGTCGCACCTTTTTTCAGCGGTTCCAGGGCGGCGTCGGCGTTCACCGACATGCCATTGCTCGCCAGCACCGCGCCGCCGTCGGCGCTCAATACATGCCAGCGGTACAACTCGCCACGAAAGCGGTTGGCCACCCGCAACGGTTCCAGCGCGGAGATAAAACCGATGGCCGAGAAACCCGGCATCAGCAAGAAATAGAAATCCTGGGACATGGTGGCGCTCTCGTCGCACGGACTGCGTGGCACTGTGATACTCCCGTTCAGGGGTGGATTCAAGGGGGCAGGTCGCTGCAGTGCAAGAGCGGGTCGCCGCCGTGCGTTTTGTCGTCCCCGAAGGTACGTAACGTGGCGTCACGGTGCACAAAGACGCCGGCCCCCACAATAACGACCTGCCGAGGGATCCACCATGAACCGACTGTTGCTCGCACTCAGCGCCAGCGCACTCTTGAGCACCAACGTGATGGCCGCCGACGCGGCGTCTTGCCAGAACGTGCGCATGGGCGTGGTGAACTGGACCGACGTGATCGCCACCAGCGCCATGACCCAAGTGTTGCTCGACGGCCTCGGCTACAAAACCAAGCAGACCAGCGCCTCCCAGCAAATCATCTTCGCCGGCATCCGCGACCAGCGCCTGGACCTGTTCCTCGGCTACTGGAACCCGCTGATGACCCAGACCATCACGCCGTTTGTCGACGCCAAGCAAGTCAAAGTCCTCGACAAGCCGAGCCTGGAAGACGCCCGCGCGACCCTCGCCGTGCCGACGTACCTGGCCGACAAGGGCCTGAAAACCTTCGCCGATATCGCCAAGTTCGACAAGGAACTGGGCGGCAAGATCTACGGCATCGAGCCGGGTTCGGGCGCCAACACGCAGATCAAGGCGATGATCGCCAAGAACCAGTTCGGCCTGGGTAAGTTCCAGTTGGTGGAGTCCAGCGAAGCCGGGATGCTCGCCGCCGTCGACCGCGCCGTGCGCCGCAAGGAAGCCGTGGTGTTCTTCGGCTGGGCGCCGCACCCGATGAACGTCAACGTGGCCATGACTTACCTCACTGGCAGCGACGACGCCCTGGGGCCGAACGAAGGCATGGCCACCGTGTGGAGCGTGACCTCGCCGACCTACGCCGAGCAGTGCCCCAACGTGCACAAGCTGCTGACCAACCTGACCTTCACCGCCGCCGACGAGAGCCGGATGATGCAGCCGCTGCTGGATCACAAGGACGCCCTGGAATCCGCCAAGCAGTGGCTCAAGGATCACCCCCAAGACCAGGCGCGCTGGCTCGACGGCGTGACCACCTTCGACGGCAAACCGGCTGCGGCCAACCTGCAACTGACCCGTAAATAACCCATTTTCAATCACCGTTTCGCGGTCGCTTTCGACCGCGAACGGCACCACCACGCCTGTAAGGAACCGCCTCATGAACCACGACGTCATCATCACCTGCGCACTCACCGGTGCTGGCGACACGACCAGCCGCAGCCCACACGTGCCGGTCACCCCCAAGCAAATCGCCGCCGCTGCGGTAGAAGCCGCCAAGGCCGGCGCCACGGTGGTGCACTGCCACGTGCGTGACCCGCAGACCGGCAAGTTCAGCCGCGACGTGGCGCTGTACCGCGAAGTGATGGAGCGCATCCGCGAGGCCGACATCGACATCATCGTCAACCTCACCGCCGGCATGGGCGGCGACCTGGAGATCGGCGGCGGCGAGCACCCGATGGAGTTCGGCCCCAACACCGACCTGGTCGGCCCGCTGACCCGCCTGGCGCATGTGGAAGCACTGCTGCCGGAAATCTGCACCCTGGACTGCGGCACGCTGAACTTCGGCGATGGCGACACCATTTACGTGTCCACCCCGGCGCAATTGCGGGCTGGCGCCAAACGCATCCAGGAGCTGGGCGTTAAGCCTGAGCTGGAAATTTTCGACACCGGCCACCTGTGGTTCGCCAAGCAGATGATCAAGGAAGGCCTGCTGGATAACCCGCTGTTCCAACTGTGCCTGGGCATCCCCTGGGGTGCGCCGGCCGACACCACCACCATGAAAGCCATGGTCGACAACCTGCCCGCCGACGCGGTGTGGGCCGGTTTTGGTATTGGCCGCATGCAAATGCCGATGGCGGCGCAGGCGGTTCTGCTCGGCGGGAATGTGCGGGTTGGGTTGGAAGACAACCTTTGGCTGGACAAGGGCGTGCTGGCTACCAATGGCCAGTTGGTGGAGCGCGCCAGCGAGATCCTCAGCCGGCTGGGTGCGCGGGTCATGACCCCCGCTGAAGGCCGAATCAAGATGGGCCTCACCAAACGCGGTTAAAAAATGTGGGAGGGGCTTGCCCCCTCCCACAGGGAATCACCGAACTCTTTAGGAATGCGCCAATGAGCTTTATCACTGATATCAAAACCTTCGCCGCCCTCGGCAGCGGTGTGATCGGCAGCGGCTGGGTCTCCCGCGCCTTGGCCCACGGCCTCGATGTAGTCGCCTGGGACCCGGCGCCGGGTGCCGAAGCAGCCTTGCGCAAACGTGTCGCCAATGCCTGGGGCGCCCTGGAAAAGCAAGGCCTGGCACTCGGTGCATCCCAGGACCGCCTGCGCTTTGTGCCAACCATTGAAGAGTGCGTGAAAGACGCCGACTTCATCCAGGAAAGCGCCCCGGAACGCCTGGAATTGAAGCTGGAATTGCACAGCAAAATCAGCGCCGCAGCCAAGCCGAATGCGTTGATCGGCTCCAGCACTTCGGGCCTGTTGCCGAGTGAGTTCTACGAGGGTTCCACCCACCCGGAACGCTGCGTGGTCGGCCACCCGTTCAACCCGGTTTACCTGTTGCCATTGGTGGAAGTGGTCGGCGGCAAGAACACTGCGCCAGAAGCGATTCAGGCGGCGATCAAAGTGTACGAAAGCCTCGGCATGCGCCCGCTGCATGTGCGCAAAGAAGTCCCCGGTTTCATCGCCGATCGTTTGCTCGAAGCGTTGTGGCGTGAGGCGCTGCACCTGGTGAATGACGGCGTGGCCACCACCGGCGAAATCGACGATGCCATCCGCTTTGGCGCCGGCTTGCGCTGGTCGTTCATGGGCACCTTCCTCACCTACACCCTGGCCGGCGGCGACGCCGGCATGCGCCACTTCATGGCGCAATTCGGCCCGGCGTTGCAACTGCCATGGACCTACCTGCCAGCCCCTGAGCTGACCGACAAATTGATCGACGACGTGGTGGATGGCACCAGCGATCAACTCGGCAACCACAGCATTTCGGCGCTGGAGCGCTATCGTGATGATTGCCTGTTGGCGGTACTGGAGGCGGTGAAGACCACCAAGGCCAAACACGGCATGACCTTCGCCGAATAACGGGAACCTGACCATGCCTGCATTGACCACTTACACCACCCAAGTCCACTCCGACTGGGTGGACTACAACGGCCATCTGCGCGACGCGTTCTACCTGCTGATTTTCAGCTACGCCACCGACGCGCTGATGGACACCCTGGGCCTGGACAGCCAGAACCGCGAAGCCAGCGGCCACTCGCTGTTCACCCTCGAGCTGCACCTTAATTACCTGCACGAAGTAAAACTCGGCGCCGAGGTTGAGGTGCATACGCAACTGATCGCCCACGACGCCAAGCGCCTGCATCTCTATCACAGCCTTCACTGGGTCGGTGACGAAAAGGAACTGGCCGGCAACGAGCAGATGCTGTTGCATGTCGACCTGGCTGGGCCGCATTCGGCGCCGTTTAGCGAGGCGACGCTGGCACGCCTTAGCGCCATCAGCACTGAGCAGGCCCATCTGCCACGCCCCGCCCTGCTCGGCCGAGTGATTGGCTTGCCCGCAAAAAAAGCCCCGATCCAGCCGTGACTGGATCGGGGCAGAGGTGCCTTGTGAGAGCGGTACATCCTGAGGGTGACCAAACCATCAAGCTGTGTGCCTGGGTTCAGTGTGCCGGTAAGTGCGCGCGGCACATGGCCCGAAAACGACATGCTCATAGCCATCCGAGCCATTCGTGCATTCTGCCCTTGCCGACCGCTTGGGCGGCTACCAGAATCCAGATCAGACCCCGCTCCCCTCACCAGGATAAACGTCATGATGCATGCGGATTTGATTGACCAGGATGACCTGCTGGGCCAACTGCGCTCACTGGGTTTTGAAGTGTCCAGCGGCGCCACCGCCGAGCAGGCGTGCGAGTGCGCGGTGCGCGGGTTGAGCGAGGCGCGGGCCAAGGCGCTCAAGGGCATGGTGGAGCAGATGTACACCGGCAGCGCGACGATTTTGCCGGCGGTGAGGCAGGCGATTGATAAGCAGCTGTTGCCGGCTTTGGTGCAGTTCAAGCAGAACTCTGGGGCCTGATAGATCGCTATCGGGGGCAAGCCCCCTCCCACAGGGGAATGCATTCCAAGTGTGGGAGGGGCTTGCCCCCGATTCAGTCAACTCGGTCTAAAGCCGAACACTGGCAAAAGTCGACTCATTGCGCGCCTGGCTCAACGCCGACATCGGCCCGGACAACGGCGACAACACCAGCGCCTGCGGAATCGGCATCATCGCCACTTGCTGGGTGGTGTTGGAGCCTACGCGCTCATCCCGTGGCGGAATGCCGAAGTACTCGCGGTAGCACTTGGAGAAGTGCGGCGTGGACACAAACCCGCACACCGAGGCCACCTCGATGATCGACATCGGCGTTTGCTTGAGCAACTGCCGGGCACGGATCAGGCGCAGCTTGAGGTAATAGCGCGACGGCGAGCAGTGCAGGTATTTCTGGAACAGCCGCTCCAGCTGGCGCCGCGACACGGCGACATAGACCGCCAGCTCGTCCAGATCGATAGGCTCTTCGAGGTTGGCTTCCATCAGCGCAACGATTTCCTGCAGCTTCGGCTGGTTGGTGCCGAGCATGTGCTTGAGCGGCACGCGCTGGTGATCCTGTTCGTTGCGAATGCGTTCGTACACAAACATCTCGGAGATGGCGGCCGACAGCTCGCGGCCGTGGTCGCGGCTGATCAGGTGCAGCATCATGTCCAGCGGCGCGGTGCCGCCGGAGCTGGTGAAGCGGTTGCGGTCGAGGGTGAACAGGCGAGTGCTCATGGCCACGCGCGGGAAAGCTTCCTGCATCGACGCCAGGCATTCCCAGTGCACGCTGCAATCAAAGCCATCAAGCAGACCGGCGCAGGCCAGCGCCCAACTGCCGGTGCACACCGCACCAAGGCGACGCGACTGGCGCGCCTGGCTTTGCAGCCACGACACATGTTCACGGGTGACGGTGCGCTGAATGCCCACGCCGCCACAGACGATCACGGTGTCCAGGGCCGGGGCTTTGTGCATGGAGGCATCGGGGGTGATTTGCAGACCGTCACTGGCCCAGACCTGGTTGCCGTCGACACTCAGGGTGGTCCAGCGATACAGCTCGCGGCCGGACAATTGGTTGGCCATGCGCAGCGGTTCCACGGCCGACGCCAGGGAAATCAGCGTGAAATTGTCCAGCAGCAAAAAGCCGATGGATTGAGGCGCACGGTTCTGGGGTTGGGCCCCGGAGTTGAACGACGTCATCGCGGTATCTCCTCACACAAAGCGGGTGATGGCCTCAGGCGAGGCTCTTGTTATTGCGGTCGGCCTCAGAAGGCGACGCTTTGAATTGATAGAGCAAATGCCATGCCTAAAATTGAATGGCCGTCCAATAACTCCTAAAAACGACCTGATGAGGCGTCTATATAAGCCCACGCGCGACGTACGGGATATGCCTGAAAATCGAGCCTGCTCAACGGCCGTGAGCAGTTCGGTAGCACTTGTGGGAAGGCGCTTTGCGGGCAGCGGGGGAGTCTGTCACCGCAAGCACGGGTGACGGGTGGTCAGGCGTGGAATCGTTCGCACGCTACTTATCTGTTTGCGACGCGCTAAAAGGTGGCGCTTTTGGTTGGGGTGTTCACTTTATGCGCAGTGTTGGCGGAACACCGCTATCGGGGGCAAGCCCCCTCCCACCTTTTGAATTGTGAATACCTTCAAGTGTGGGAGGGGGCTTGCCCCCAATTAGCCGCACCTCGGTCTCAGCACTCAACCGCACTCACCGCCAACCCACCCCGCGACGTCTCTTTGTACTTGTCATGCATATCCGCCCCGGTATCGCGCATGGTGCGGATCACCCGATCCAGCGAGATAAAGTGCTGGCCATCCCCACGCAACGCCATCTGCGCCGCGTTGATCGCTTTCACCGCCGCAATCGCATTGCGCTCGATGCACGGCACTTGCACCAGCCCGCCCACCGGGTCGCAGGTGAGGCCGAGGTTGTGCTCCAGGCCGATTTCGGCGGCGTTGCACAGTTGCTCCGGGGTGGCGCCGAGAATCTCCGCCAGCCCCGCCGCCGCCATCGCGCAGGCCGAGCCCACTTCGCCCTGGCAACCGACTTCGGCGCCGGAGATCGAGGCGTTCTTCTTGCACAGAATGCCCACCGCCGCCGCGCCGAGCATGTAATCGACCACGTTGGCTTCGGTGACTTCTTCACTGAATTTCATGAAGTAATGCAGCACCGCTGGGATGATCCCCGCCGCGCCGTTGGTGGGCGCGGTGACCATGCGCCCGCCGGCGGCGTTTTCTTCGTTGACCGCCAGGGCGAACAGGTTGACCCACTCCATGGCGCTCAACGTCGAGCCGATCACATTCGGCTTGCCCAACTCCTGCAGGCTGCGGTGCAACTTGGCCGCACGGCGCCGCACATTGAGGCCGCCGGGCAGGATGCCTTCGTGCTTGAGGCCCTGCTCCACGCAATCCTGCATGGCGCGCCAGAGCTTCATCAGGCCGCTGCGGATTTCTTCTTCGGAGCGCCAGACCTTTTCGTTGGCCATCATCAATTCGGCGACGCGCAGGTTATGGGTCTTGCACAGCTGCAACAGCTCTACCGCGCTGGAAAAATCGTAGGGCAGCACGGTGCGGTCCATGTCTGCCACGCCGCTTTGCGCCTGGGCTTCATCCACTACAAAACCGCCGCCGACCGAGTAGTAGGTGTCGCGGTGCAGCTCGCCGTCATCGCCGTACACCACCAGGGTCATGGCGTTGGGGTGGAATGGCAGGTTTTCATCCAGCAAGCGCATGTCGCGTGCCCACACAAACGGCACCGGCAAGCGCCCGTCCAGCAGCAGCGTGTCGGTCTCGCGCAGGGTGTGAATGCGCACGCCGATCTGCGACGGATCGATCGCGTCCGGCCACTCGCCCATCAGGCCCATGATGGTCGCCGTGTCGCTGCCGTGGCCGATGCCGGTGGCCGACAATGAGCCGTAGAGCTGAACTTCGACGCGCCTGACTTGTTCCAACAGTTCACGTTCACGCAAGCCTTGAACGAATAACGCCGCGGCGCGCATGGGGCCGACGGTGTGAGAACTAGAAGGCCCGATGCCGATCTTGAACAGGTCGAAAACGCTGATAGCCATTAACGTGTAACTCCTCGGTGAGCAGGCCGGACACCAAGGAGCTGCTACGCTCAGATCGCCCAGATGGCGGCATCATCAAGCTTTTGCTTGCCCTCACGGCGTCTCACACCGACGTACCCATGCTCACCAGCGTCGCCCCCGTGCGAACGGGCGTTTTGGCCGTTTTTTGCGGTGCAGACGGGCAAAAACTGCAGTTTTGCCGTTGGAAAAATCTGTAAGCGACGTCACCGACACTGGATACGACCATCCCTGTACTGGTTACGACGCCCCCTGTAGGCGTCAGATTTTCACTGGTACATGATCAGTCTCGACTCGTTTGCAAGGCACCGTGCCGTCGCTTAACCGCACACTCCAACCGCAACACTTATAAAGCGCGGCGAAAGCCGCCAGAAAAAACACAGGAGTCTACCCAGATGAAAGGTTCACCCTCGTTGTTGTTGGCCGCCATGCTGAGTCTGCCAGTGATGGCAAACGCTGCAGAACCGGAACAGTGCAAGACCGTCAACTTCTCCGATGTCGGCTGGACCGACATCACCGTCACCACCGCGACCACCAGCGAAGTCCTCAAGGGCCTGGGCTACAAGCCTCGCACCACGATGATTTCGGTACCGGTGACCTACAAGTCCCTGGCCGACGGCAAGAACATGGACATCTTCCTCGGCAACTGGATGCCGACCATGGAAAACGACATCAAGCAGTACCGTGATGCCGGCACCGTGGAAACCGTGCGCGCCAACCTGGAGAACGCCAAGTACACCCTGGCGGTCCCCGAGGCGCTGTATGACAAGGGCCTGAAAGACTTCGCCGACATCGCCAAATTCAAGGACGAGCTGGGCGGCAAGATCTACGGGATCGAGCCGGGCAACGACGGCAACCGCACCATCCAGACCCTCATCGACAAAGACGCCTTCGGCCTGAAAACCGCCGGCTTCAAA
The DNA here is from genome assembly GCF_979253585.1 of Pseudomonas sp. AC463. NCBI lineage: Bacteria > Pseudomonadati > Pseudomonadota > Gammaproteobacteria > Pseudomonadales > Pseudomonadaceae > Pseudomonas > Pseudomonas sp. AC463. The sequence continues at coordinate 34,094 of NZ_CEEDDZ010000014.1, forward strand.
GTGGTCGAGTCCAGCGAAGCCGGGATGCTCTCGCAAGTGGAACGCGCCTCCAAGCGCGGCCAGGCCATTGTGTTCCTTGGCTGGGAACCACACCCGATGAACACCCGCTTCAAGATGAAGTACCTGACCGGGGGTGATGATTCGTTCGGCCCCAACTACGGCCAGGCCACCATCTACACCAACGTACGCAAGGGCTACACCCAGGAGTGCAGCAACGTCGGCCAGTTGCTGAAAAACCTGTCGTTCACCCTGAACATGGAAAGCACCCTGATGGGTAAAGTCCTGGATGACAAACAGAAGCCGGATGCCGCAGCCAAGGCCTGGCTGAAAGCCAACCCGCAAATCCTCGACACCTGGCTCGCCGGTGTCACCACCGTTGATGGCAAACCGGGTCTCGACGCCGTCAAGGCTTACCTCGCCAAGTAATCCCTGCTGACCCCGGGCTGGTGCGCTGGCCCGGGATGTTTTCCCCTTCGCATGTGGACATTCACTACCATGCTGACTGAACAGAAAATCCCACTAGGCCAGTACATCGCTGCCTTCGTCGAATGGTTGACCCAACACGGCGCCAACTACTTCGACGCAATCGCATCGACACTGGAAACGATGATTCACGGCGTGACGTTCGCGCTGACCTGGTTCAATCCGCTGGCATTGATCGGTCTGATTGCGCTGCTGGCTCACTTTATCCAACGCAAATGGGGCCTGACCGTATTCGTCATCGCCTCCTTCCTGCTGATCCTCAACCTGGGGTACTGGCAGGAAACCATGGAGACCCTGGCGCAGGTGCTGTTCGCCACCCTGGTCTGCGTGGTCATCGGTGTGCCGCTGGGCATTGTTGCCGCGCACAAACCGCTGTTCTACACCATGATGCGGCCGGTACTCGATCTGATGCAGACCGTACCGACCTTCGTCTACCTCATCCCTACCCTGACCCTCTTCGGGCTGGGTGTGGTACCCGGGCTGATTTCCACGGTGGTGTTCGCGATTGCCGCGCCGATCCGCCTGACCTACCTGGGTATCCGAGACGTACCGCAAGAGTTGCTCGACGCCGGCAAAGCCTTTGGATGCTCGCGTCGCCAGTTGCTCTCGCGCATTGAACTGCCCCACGCCATGCCGAGCATCGCTGCCGGCATTACCCAATGCATCATGCTGTCGTTGTCGATGGTGGTGATCGCGGCCCTGGTGGGCGCCGACGGCCTCGGCAAGCCGGTGGTCAACGCGCTGAACACCGCTGACATCGCCCTGGGCTTTGAAGCCGGCCTGGCGATCGTATTACTGGCCATCATGCTCGACCGCATCTGCAAACAACCCGACGCCAAAGTAGGGGGTGATGCATGAGCATTATCCGATTCGACAATGTCGATGTGATCTTCTCCAAAGACCCGCGCGAGGCCCTCAAGCTGCTCGACCAGGGCATGCATCGCAACGAAATCCTGAAAAAAACCGGGCAGATCGTCGGCGTGGAAAAAGCCAGCCTGGATGTTCAGAAAGGCGAAATCTGCGTGCTGATGGGGCTGTCCGGCTCCGGCAAGTCGAGCCTGTTGCGCTGCATCAACGGCCTCAACACCGTGAGCCGTGGCCAGCTGTTTGTAGAGCATGAAGGGCGCCAGATCGACATCGCTTCGTGCACCCCGGCCGAACTGAAAATGATGCGCACCAAACGCATCGCCATGGTGTTCCAGAAGTTCGCCCTGATGCCTTGGCTGACGGTGCGCGAAAACATCAGCTTCGGCCTCGAAATGCAGGGCCGTCCGGAGAAAGAACGGCGCAAGCTGGTGGACGAAAAACTCGAGCTGGTGGGCCTGACCCAGTGGCGCAACAAGAAGCCGGACGAACTCTCCGGCGGCATGCAGCAGCGCGTCGGCCTGGCCCGCGCGTTGGCGATGGACGCCGATATCTTGCTGATGGATGAACCCTTCTCCGCCCTCGACCCGCTGATCCGCCAGGGCTTGCAGGACGAGCTGCTGGAACTGCAACGCAAGCTGAGCAAGACCATCGTGTTCGTGAGCCACGACCTCGACGAAGCACTCAAATTGGGCAGCCGCATCGCGATCATGAAAGACGGCAAGATCATCCAGTACAGCGTGCCGGAAGAGATCGTGCTGAACCCGGCGGACGACTATGTGCGTACCTTCGTCGCCCACACCAACCCACTGAACGTATTGTGCGGCCGCAGCCTGATGCGCACGCTGGACAACTGCACACGGGTGAACGGTTCGGTCTGCCTGGATCCGGGTGGCGATTCGTGGCTGGACCTGGCCGAAGGCAACACCATCCAGGGCGCGCGCCAGAATGGCGTGGTGATGAACCTGCAGAACTGGGCACCGGGGCAAGCCGTGGAAGGTTTGGGCCGGGTACCGACGCTGGTGGACTCGAATATCGGCATGCGCGATGCGCTGCAGATTCGTTATCACACCGGGAACAAGTTGGTGTTGCATGACAACAACAAGGTGGTGGGGATTCTTGGCGACAGCGAGCTCTACCATGCTCTGCTAGGCAAAAACCTGGGTTAAGCCGACACCGCTAAGCAACTGAAGAAACTGGGTCAATGTGGGAGGGGGCTTGCCCCCTCCCACATTTAAAGCATTGCCAAGCTCAGCAAATCAGCTATAGACACGGCCAAGGAGCTGCCGATGGCTTTCAAACTGATCGAGCACGTCCCGGGTGATCTGTTCCTGGGCGAAGCCCATCAGGTCATATTCCTGAGGCCCGTTGTGCAGGTACACCTCGGCACGGTAGTAGCGGGTGCGTTCTTCTTCAGGCAAGTCATTCGGCGCCGCCGAGTAAGCGTCCAGGCTGACCTCGTAGACAAACGGGTTGCCCTCTTCCATCTCGATCCGCACACCGATGCAGCGCTTGGACTTGCCCAACAGCGTCTGCACTTGGAGCCCCTGGTCACGCAACGCACTCGCAGCTTCTTCCAGCGCCGGCGTGACGTGCTTGTCCATAAAGCGTTGCACGGTGCCCTGGCTCGGTTGCAGGTCCAGCGCGGTCAAGCGCTCGCTGAAACCACGCCGGCCACGCTCGGCCAATTGCGCCTGCTCCTGTTCGATCGCCACATCCTGGCGCATCGCCTTGTGCAAACCGAACATGAAGAAAATCAGCACCACCGAGAACGGCAGCCCCGCCAGCACCACCATGGTTTGCATGGCTTCGAAGTTGCCGGCGAACAGCAGGCCGATGGTCACCAGGGTGATTACCGCCGACCAGAAGATCCGCAGCCAGTGCGGCGCGTCTTCATCCACATTGCCGCCCTTGCAGGACAAATTCGCCATCATCACCGCGCCGGAATCCGCCGGGGTCAGGAACAGCACAAAGCCCACAAAGATCGACACACCGATGACGATTTTCGACGCCGGGTAATGCTCCAGCAACTGGTAGATGGCCATGGACGGCTGCTCAAGCGCCGTCTTGCCCAGCTCCACCGCGCCGTGGTTCAACACCAGGTCCAGGGCCGAGTTACCAAAGATCGACAACCACGCCAGGGTAAAGCCCAGCGGGATCAGCAACACGCCGGCCACCAGTTCACGCACCGTGCGACCACGGGAAATCCGCGCGATGAACATGCCCACGAATGGCGCCCAGGAAATCCACCAGGCCCAGTAGAACAGGGTCCACAGGCCCATCCAGCGCTCGGTTTTCTCACCGTCGCCCTCGTACACATACAGGTCGAAGGTTTTCAGCACGATGCCGTTGAGGTAGTCACCGGTGTTCTGCACCAGGCCGTTGAGCAGGTGCAGGGTCGGGCCAAACAGCAGCACAAAGATCAGCAGGCCGCTGAACAACACGATGTTGAGGTTGGACAGGCGGCGAATGCCGTTCTCCACGCCCGACACGGCGGCGATGGTCGCCACGGTGCTCATCACAATGATCACGATCAGCAGGTTGGTGTTGCTGTGCTGCATGCCGAACAGGTTTTCCAACCCGGACGACACTTGCATCGAGCCAATCCCCAGGTTGGTGACCAGGCCGAGCAGAGTCACGAACATGCCGAAACCATCGACCGCATGGCCGGCCGCGCCTTTCACCCAACGCTCACCCACCAGCGGGTACAGCGCCGAACGCAAGGCCAGCGGCTGGTTGTGACGGTACGCGAAGTACGCCACGGCCAGGCCGACCAGGGCATAAATCGCCCAGCCATGCAGGCCCCAGTGCAGGAACGTCAGTTGCAGCGCCTGGCGTGCCGCGCCATTGCTGGCGGCGGCACCTTCGGGCGGGTTGAAGTAGTGGTCCAGCGGCTCCGAGGCGCCGAAGTACAGCAGCGAAATGCCGATACCCGACGAGAACAGCATGCCGGCCCAGGCGCCGTAGCTGAAGTCCGGGGTGTCGTCCTTGCTGCCCAGTTTCAATTTGCCGTAGGACGAAAACGCCAGGCCGACCACGAACACGAGGTAGGCGGCGATGACCACCATGTAATACCAGCCGAAGCTTTTCGACAGCCACGCCTGGGCTATGCCGAGCATGCGCCCGGCCTCCTGCGGGGCGATGATCAGAATGGCAGTCAACAACAGAATCAGCGCGGTGGAGGTGTAGAACACCCAACCGTTGACCCGGACCTTTTCCGGCGGGGTCTTTATAAGAGAGGCAGAACTCATGGCGCAGATGCTCCGGGCAGTGCGAGAGAGAAACACAAGGCAACGGTTATCCCGGGACATCGATTTATCGGCAGTCGACGGACGGGTGTTATAAAGACACCCCGAAAATTCTTGAGCCGCGCCGAAGCGCTGGCCAGGCCCTGATACGGCCTGTTTCAAGGGTTTTTGCAGGTGTCAGAGGCCACTGCTCTCAGGTAGGAAAAACCTGTAGGCAGCGACCATTTGTCGCAGAGCTTATTCTTTGTTGATTGAACGTTCAATCAAAACAAAATAGACTGGCCCTCAAGCCGACGGACGTTTATCGCCCATCGGCAGGCCTAAGGAGAGGTGCAACATGCCCAAGGTCGGTATGCAACCCATACGCCGCCAGCAGTTGATCGAAGCCACACTGACGGCCATCGATCAGGTCGGAATGGGAGATGCCAGCATTGCGCTGATCGCCCGTTTGGCCGGCGTCTCGAACGGCATCATCAGTCACTACTTCAAGGACAAGAACGGCCTTATTGCAGCGACGATGCGCTACTTGATGAACGCGCTGATCGAGAACGTCCACGAACGCAGGCTTGCGCTCACGGACGACAGCCCACGGGCACACCTTCAGGTGATCATCGAGGGCAACTTCGATGCCAGCCAGGTCAACGGCCCGGCAATGAAAACCTGGTTGGCCTTCTGGGCCACCAGCATGCACCACCCGGCTTTGCACAGGTTGCAGCGGATCAACGATCAACGTCTGTATTCCAACCTGTGCTGCCAGTTCCGCCGAACGCTGCCGCTGCCGCACGCACGCAAAGCAGCCCGAGGCCTGGCGGCCCTGATCGACGGTTTGTGGTTGCGCGGTGCCCTGTCGGGAGACGCTTTCGACACGGAGCAGGCGCAGCGGATCGCTTACGAATACATGGATTTCCAATTGGCCAAGCAGGTGAGTTAGAGCACCTATAACCGCTCAACCCCTGAACGTCTGCCGCTCAGTGTTGCCACACCCTTATGGCCCACTTTGCGGCGGGTAACGCCAACCACTTATGCACTTGCGAGGACTTTATGGCCCGTTTCGACCTGCAAAAACTCTACATTGACGGCGGCTACAGCGACGCTGGCAGCGATGCCACCTTCGAAGCCATCAACCCGGCTAACGGTGAAGTTCTCGCCCAAGTGCAACGCGCTACCAAAGATGACGTTGAACGTGCCGTGGTCAGCGCCGAAAAAGGCCAGAAAATCTGGGCCGCCATGACCGCCATGGAGCGTTCGCGCATCCTGCGTCGTGCCGTCGACATCCTGCGCGAGCGCAACGACGAGCTGGCCGCCCTGGAAACCCTGGACACCGGCAAAGCCTTCTCCGAAACCAAGTACGTCGACATCGTTACCGGCGCCGACGTGCTGGAATACTACGCAGGCCTGGTGCCGGCGATTGAAGGCGAACAGATCCCGCTGCGCGATACCTCGTTCGTCTACACCCGCCGCGAGCCGCTGGGCGTGGTCGCGGGTATCGGCGCGTGGAACTACCCGATCCAGATCGCCCTGTGGAAATCCGCACCGGCCCTGGCTGCCGGCAACGCGATGATCTTCAAGCCCAGCGAAGTCACCTCGCTGACCACCCTGAAGCTGGCCGAGATCTACACCGAAGCCGGCGTACCGGCTGGCGTGTTCAACGTGCTGACCGGCAGCGGCCGTGAAGTCGGCACCTGGCTGACCGAGCACCCGCGCATCGAGAAAGTCTCGTTCACCGGCGGCACCGACACCGGCAAGAAAGTCATGGCCAGCGCTTCGAGCTCCTCGCTCAAGGAAGTCACCATGGAACTGGGCGGCAAGTCGCCGCTGATCGTGTTCGAAGACGCCGACCTCGACCGCGCCGCCGACATCGCGATGATGGCCAACTTCTACAGCTCGGGCCAGGTCTGCACCAACGGCACTCGCGTGTTTGTGCCCAAGCACCTGCAAGCGGCCTTCGAAGCCAAGATCGTTGAACGCGTTGCCCGCATCCGCGTCGGCAGCCCGCAGGACGACAACACCAACTTCGGCCCGCTGGTCAGCTTCGCCCACATGGAAAGCGTGCTCGGCTACATCGCCAAAGGTAAGGAAGAAGGCGCCCGCGTCCTGTGCGGCGGCGACCGCCTGACCGACGGCGAATTCGCCAAAGGCGCCTTCGTGGCCCCGACCGTGTTCACCGACTGCACCGACGAGATGACCATCGTCCGTGAAGAAATCTTCGGCCCGGTGATGAGCATCCTCACCTACGAGACCGAAGAAGAAGTGATCCGCCGCGCTAACGACACCGACTTCGGCCTGGCCGCTGGCCTGGTGACCAAAGACCTGAACCGCGCCCACCGCGTGATTCATCAGCTGGAAGCGGGCATCTGCTGGATCAACGCCTGGGGCGAGTCCGACGCCAAGATGCCGGTCGGTGGCTACAAGCAATCCGGTGTGGGCCGTGAGAACGGCATCAGCTCGCTGAATAACTTCACCCGCATCAAATCGGTACAGGTTGAGTTGGGCGATTACGCCTCGGTGTTCTAAATCCGAGCCTTGTGTTGCCTTTGAGGCCGCCATCGGGGGCAAGCCCCCTCCCACCTTTTGAATTGTGAATACCTTCAAATGTGGGAGGGAGCTTGCTCCCGATGAGGCCCGACCTGACCACACTTCAAAGAGGGTGCATCCAATGTCCCAAGAATACGATTACATCATTGTGGGTGCCGGCTCCGCCGGTAACACCCTGGCGACCCGTCTGACCGAAGACGAAGGCGTCACCGTCCTGCTGCTGGAAGCCGGCGGCCCCGACTACCGTCTCGATTTCCGTACCCAGATGCCCGCCGCCCTGGCCTTCCCGCTGCAAGGCCGCCGCTACAACTGGGCCTACGAAACCGACCCTGAGCCACACATGGACGGCCGCCGGATGGAATGCGGGCGCGGCAAGGGCCTGGGCGGTTCCTCGCTGATCAACGGCATGTGCTACATCCGTGGCAACGCCATGGACTACGACAACTGGTCAAAACTTCCAGGGCTTGAAAACTGGACGTACCTGGACTGCCTGCCCTACTTCAGAAAAGCTGAAACTCGGGACATCGGCGCCAACGACTGGCACGGCGGCGATGGCCCGGTCAGCGTGACCACGCCAAAAGCCGGCAACAACCCGCTGTTCCACGCGATGGTTGAAGCAGGCGTACAGGCCGGCTACCCGCGCACCGAAGATTTGAACGGCTACCAGCAGGAAGGCTTCGGCCCGATGGACCGCACCGTCACGCCAAACGGCCGTCGCGCCAGCACCGCGCGCGGTTACCTGGACACGGCTAAAAAGCGTTCGACCCTGACCATCGTCACCCACGCCCTCACCGACAAAGTGTTGTTCGAAGGCAAGCGGGCCGTTGGCGTGCGTTACCTGATCGGCGCCGCTGAAGAGCGCGTTGAAGCGCGTGCGCGTAAAGAAGTGCTGGTATGCAGCGGCGCCATTGCTTCGCCGCAACTGCTGCAACGTTCCGGTGTTGGCCCGGCCAAACTGCTGGAGAGCCTCGACATCCCGGTGGTCCACGACCTGCCTGGCGTCGGCGAAAACCTGCAGGACCACCTTGAGCTGTACCTGCAATATGCCTGCACCCAACCGGTGTCGCTGTACCCGTCGCTGCTTTGGTACAACCAGCCGGCCATCGGTGCCGAGTGGCTGTTCAACGGCACCGGCATCGGCGCCAGCAACCAGTTCGAGGCCGGCGGTTTTATCCGTTCGCGTCCGGAATTCGAATGGCCGAACATCCAGTATCACTTCCTGCCGGTGGCGATTAACTACAACGGCAGCAACGGTGTGAAAGAGCACGGTTTCCAGGCACACATGGGCTCCATGCGTTCGCCGAGCCGTGGCCGCATCCAGTTGAAGTCGAAGAACCCACGGGACTACCCGAGCATCCTCTTCAACTACATGGCCACCGAGCAGGACTGGCAGGAATTCCGCGACGGCATCCGCCTGACCCGTGAAATCATGCAGCAGCCCGCGCTGGACCAATACCGTGGCCGCGAAATCAGCCCAGGTGTTGAAGTGCAAACCGATGAGCAGCTGGACAAGTTCATCCGCGAGCACGCCGAGACCGCGTTCCACCCGTCCTGCTCATGCAAGATGGGCACCGACGAGATGGCCGTGGTCGATGGCGAAGGCCGCGTGCATGGCATGCAGGGCCTGCGCGTTGTGGATGCGTCGATCATGCCGATCATCACCACCGGCAACCTGAACGCACCGACGATCATGATCGCCGAGAAAATCGCCGACAAGATCCGTGGCCGCCAGCCGCTGCCGCGCAGCACTGCGGATTACTACGTGGCGGGCGATGCGCCGGTGCGGGGTACGCCGCTGCGTGAGATTGCGCAGTAACTGATAGACCGAGGCGCCCTCATCGGGGGCAAGCCCCCTCCCACACTTTGATTTGTGAATACATTCAAATGTGGGAGGGGGCTCGCCCCCGATGAGTCCCTACCAGACACACAAAAACCTCCTACCACACTTTCCTTGATCAGCTCCCCAGCCCAGGCCTACTCTGTTCGCCTGCCCGCACCGAGCCGCCCACAAGGAAGGCCCCATGTTCGACCACCACGCCACACTCAAAAAACACTTCGGTGCCCTGCGCACCAGCGCTGAATTCTTCTCGCTGCGCTACGTGCGCGAATCCGGCCAATACCTGTCGGTACGCAAGAACGTCGCCGAGCCGCCGAGCCTGAGCCAGGACGAAGGCGCGATGCTCACCGTGCGCCTCAACGGCGTCGAGGCCTACGCCGCCACCCACGATATTTCCCTGTCCGGCCTGCAAGCCGCCCTTGAGCGTGCCGAACAGCAAGCCCGGCAGATACGGCCCCACGCCCTGCTCGACCTGCGCGACCAGCAGGTGTCCAGTGACGTCGCCGACTACCTGTCACCCGACCTCAGCCAGCCCTTCCCGTCCTTGAGCGACTGCTACCAATTGCTCGGCGACGAGTCTGCCGCCGTGCCCAAGGACGAGCGCCTGGTGAGCTGGGACGTGAGCCTGGGCCTGACCCACGTTGAACAGATCTACCTCAACAGCGCCGGTGCCGAACTGCGCCAGGCGCAACGCTTTGTGTTCCCCGGTGTAAGCGTCACCGCCTATGACGGCAACGACAGCCAGACCCGCACCCTGGGTGGCACCAACTTCGGCCAGCAAGGCGGCTTCGACGTGATCAGCCGCTTTGGCCTGCAAGGCGCGGCGCCCAAGGTTGCCGACAGCGCCTTGCAATTGCTGCTGGCGCCCAACACCCCGACCGGCCCGCGCGACCTGCTGCTGTTGCCCGACCAAATGATCCTGCAGATCCACGAGTCCATCGGCCACCCGCTGGAGCTGGACCGCATCCTCGGCGACGAGCGCAATTACGCCGGCACCAGTTTTGTGAAGGCCGAAGACTTCGGCCATCTGCAGTACGGCTCCAAGTTGCTCAACGTGACCTTCGACCCGGACATTCCCGAGCAACTGGCCAGCTACAGCCACGACGACGACGGCACCCGCGCCAGCAAGCAGTTCCTGATCCGCGACGGCCTGCTGCTTAAACCACTGGGCGGCGCGCTCTCGCAATTTCGCTCGGGCATGAGCGGCGTGGCCAACAGCCGCGCCAGCAGCTGGAACCGCGCGCCGATCGACCGCATGGCCAACCTCAACATCGAACCCGGCAACCAGAGCATGGCGCAGCTGATCGGCGGCATCGAGCACGGCATCCTGATGTCCACCAACCGCTCCTGGTCGATTGACGACGCGCGCAACAAATTCCAGTTCGGCTGCGAATGGGGCCAGTTGATCGAAAACGGCGAACTCAAGGGCGTGGTCAAAAACCCCAACTACCGGGCGATTTCCGCGCAGTTCTGGGGCAACCTCAGCGCCGTCGGCGATGCCGGCACCTCGCGCGTTTTGGGCACGCCCAACTGCGGCAAGGGTGAGCCGAACCAGGTGATCCGCGTGGGCCATGCCTCGCCGGCCTGTGTATTCAGCAACATTGATGTATTCGGAGGGGATGCCTGATGAACACCTTCAAGGCATTGGTCGATTGGCTCAAGCAGGCCATCACCGAGACAGAACAGTTCCACTTGGGGTTTGCCGCGGAGTCGTCCGAGTTCGTGCGCTTCAACCACGCCAAAGTCCGCCAGGCCGGCCAGGTGCAGCAGGCCAGCCTCAACCTCAAATTGATCGAGGGCGGGCGCCACGCCGACCTGAGCATCACCCTCGCCGGTGAGCCCGAACTGGACCGCCAGCGCCTGGCCGCCGGCCTGCAACAGTTGCGCGAGACCTTGCCGTTGCTGCCGCAGGACCCGTACCTGCTGCTCAACCACAACGCCTGGCAAAGCCAAAACGAACAGGCCCATCCGCTGCCGGACCTGGCCCAGGTGCTGGAAGACATCAGCCAGGCCGCCAACGGCGCAGACCTGGTGGGTATCTACGCCGCCGGCCCGATCAGCCGGGGTTTTGCCAGCTCGGACGGCGCGTTCGGCTGGCACCAGGCCAATAGTTTCAATTTCGATTTCAGCCTGTTCCACGCCAACGGCGAAGCGGTAAAAGCCAGCTACGCCGGCAACCACTGGGACAGCGCCGAATTCGCCCGCCGCGTCCAACTGGCACGCGAGCAACTGGAATTCCTCGGCCGCCCGCTGCACAAGCTGGCACCCGGCGAGTACCGCGCCTACCTCGCCCCGGCGGCGCTGGAAGAGATCATCAGCCTCATCACCTGGGGTGGGTTTTCCGCGCAGTCCATCGCCAGCAAAGGCAGCTCGCTGCAAAAGCTCTACGCCGGTGAGCAGCATTTGAGCCCGCTGGTAACGGTCGATGAACAGATCAGCGGTTCGCTGAGCCAGGCGTTCTCCAGCGAGGGTTACCCGCGCAGTGATGTCACGTTGATCAACGCCGGCAAGGCCGATGGCCAACTGGTGAACTCGCGCAGTGCCGCCGAATACGGCCTCAGCGCCAACGGCGCCGGCAGCGACGAATCCCCCAGCGCCTTGCAGATGGCGGCGGGCAGCCTGGCCCAGGCCGATATCCTCAAGCAATTGGGCACCGGGCTGTACATCAGTAACCTGTGGTACCTCAACTACTCCGACCTGCCCGCCGCCCGCCTGACCGGCATGACACGCTTCGCCACGTTCTGGGTGGAAGACGGCGAGATCAAAGCGCCGGTGAGCACCATGCGTTTCGATGACAGTGTGTATAGCTTGCTGGGTTCGCAGCTGGAGGCACTGACTGCCGAGCGGGAATTGCTGCTGTCGGCCAGTACGTATGGCCAGCGCAACACGTCATCCAACCTGCTCCCCGGCGCCCTGGTAAAACGCCTGACGCTGACCCTCTAAACACCGAAGATCTAATGTGGGAGGGGGCAAGCCCCCTCCCACACTGTCCTTCACTGGTTTCTGATACTTCGTTTCACCAATTCCTACCGCCAAATCCCATCTCACAGCTCTCCCCGTGCAGCCTGTTGTCGCCTGTAAAAAACCTCGTTATAAAGGTTGGTGGCATACCGCCACCGCACAGGAAGTACTGCGATGAACCATGGAAGTTTCGTCCTACACAAGCTGTTCAAGCACTACAACGTACATGTTGAACAGCTAGGCAATGATCCCCACAAAAAAACCGTGCTGATGGTCAACGGCGCGTTGTCCACCACCCGCTCCTTCGCGCGCACCAGCAAGTGCCTGGCCGAGCATTTCAATGTGTTGCTGTTCGACTTGCCGTTCTCCGGCTACTCGCGCGAACACAACACCGACCTGGACCTGGTGACCAAGGACGACGAGGTGCAAATCCTGCGCGCCCTGGTCGAGCGCTTCGAGGTCAACCACCTGGTGTCGGCCTCCTGGGGCGGCATCTCGACGCTGCTGACCCTGGCGCACAACCCGCCCTCCATCGAAAGCTCGGTGGTGATGGCCCTGGCGCCCAACCTCAACCGGGCCATGCTCGAGTATGTGGAGCGCGTGCGCGTGCTGATCGAGGCCGATGACAAATCCGCCGTCGGCCACTTGCTCAATGAAACGGTGGGCAAATACCTGTCGTCGCGCCTCAAGCGCAACAACCATCGCCACCTGTCGACCATGGCCACCACCGAGTACCGCCAGGCGCGTTTTCACATCCACCAGGTACTGGCCCTGGGCGATGGCAACTACCTGCCAGCCCTCAGGCAGATTGAAACGCCGGTGCACTTCCTCAACGGCACGCTGGACGAATACACCCCTGCCGCCGAAGCCCGACTATTCAAGGACTATGTAGGCCGCAGCAGCTTTGCCGTCGCCGAGCACACCGGTCACTTGCTCGACCTGGAGTCTCGCGAGGCGGCCTTGGCGGTGCATAGAGCGCTGTTGGATTTCCTGGTCGGCGAGCACGCAACAGTGTCGGAATTAGACGAACAGCTTGTGGGAAAAGGGGCGACGAATGGCGCATAATCGCCGACACATAGCCTGCTAACAAAAAGGTCCCCCATGCCCAATCGTGTCCCGCTCGACGCCAAGACCGCCCGCTGGCTTCCCTGGGTGGTGGCGATTGCCTTCTTCATGCAATCGCTGGACGGGACGATTCTGAACACCGCACTGCCGGCCATGGCCCGGGACCTGGCGGAAAACCCGCTGCGCATGCAAGGGGTGGTGATCGCCTACATGCTCACCGTCGCCTTGCTGATTCCGGCGTCGGGCTGGATCGCCGACCGCTTCGGCACCAAGAAAATCTTTTTCGGCGCGATCATGCTGTTCAGCATCGGCTCCTTGCTGTGTGCGCTGTCCAGCAGCCTGAGCATGCTGGTCGGCGCGCGGGTGATCCAGGGTTTGGGCGGCGCGCTGATGCTGCCGGTCGGCCGGCTGGTGGTGCTGCGCGCCTACCCGCGCTCCGAACTCGTACGAATCATGGGCTTCATTACCATCCCCGGCCTGCTCGGCCCGTTGCTCGGCCCGACCATGGGCGGCTGGATGGTGCAATACCTGACCTGGCACTGGATCTTCCTGATCAACTTGCCGGTGGGCATGATCGGCTGCTACGCCGTGTGGAAATTCATCCCCGACCTGCGCGGCAGTGAGCGCACGCGCTTTGATGGCGCAGGCTTCCTGCTGTTTGGCGCGGCGATGGTGCTGATCACCATCGCCATGGAAGGCCTGGGCGAACTGCACCTGCCGCACCTGCGGGTGATGTTGCTGCTGTTCGGTGGGCTGGCGTGCCTGGCGGCGTATTGGTTGCGTGCCGGGCACATCGACAATGCACTGTTTTCGCCGGTGCTGTTCAAGACGCGCACCTTTGCCGTGGGTATCCTCGGCAACCTGTTCGCACGCCTGGGCAGCGGCGCGCTGCCGTTCCTGGTGCCGCTGCTGTTGCAGGTGGCGCTGGGTTATTCGCCATCGCAAGCCGGCATGAGCATGCTGCCGCTGGCGGCGGCGGCGATGTTTGCCAAGTCCATCGCCCGGCCGCTGATCGAGCGTCTGGGCTACCGCATCGTGCTCACCGGCAACACCCTGGCCCTGGGGATCATGCTGGCGAGCATGGGCCTGGTCACGGAGCAAACGCCCTACCCGCTGCTGCTGGCGATGCTGGCCGTGCTGGGGGCGATCAACTCGCTGCAATTTACCGCGATGAACACCGTCACCCTGATCGACCTCGACGACGCCCAGGCCAGCAGCGGCAACAGTTTGCTCTCGGTGGTGGCGCAATTGTCCCTGAGCCTGGGCGTGGCCTGCGCCGGTGCGCTGCTGGGCGGGTTTACCGCAGAAACCGGCAACGACGGCGTGAGCACCGTGCTTGGCGCGTTCCAGCTGACCTTCCTCACCGTGGGCATCATGGCGATGCTGGCGGCGGCGATCTTCCTGCAATTGTCGCCAAAAGACGGCAAACGCGTGGCCAGCCCCGAGCAGCATATCGAGCATTAACGGGCTTCTCGTCTAGAACTTGCGGGGAAATTCCCACAGGGCTGGTACACTGCGCGACATTTTGTTTTGCAGAGCCAGTCCCGTGACTACCATCGCCACCGCTTTTAATACTTTGCCGCTCTCCGCCGCCATGCTGGCTAACCTCGACTCGCTGGGTTATGTCGAGATGACGCAGATCCAGGCGCAAAGCTTGCCGGTGATCCTCAAGGGGCTGGACCTGATTGCCCAGGCCAAGACCGGCAGCGGCAAAACCGCTGCCTTCGGCATCGGCCTGTTGAACCCGATCAACCCGCGCTACTTCGGCTGCCAGGCCCTGGTCATGTGCCCGACGCGCGAGCTGGCCGACCAGGTGGCCAAGGAAATCCGCCGCCTGGCCCGTGCCGAAGACAACATCAAGGTGCTGACCCTGTGCGGCGGCGTGTCCCTCGGCCCGCAGATCGCCTCGCTGGAACACGGCGCCCACGTCATCGTCGGCACCCCGGGCCGTATCCAGCAGCACCTGCGCAAAGGTTCGCTGGTGCTGGATGGCTTGAACACGCTGATCCTCGACGAAGCCGACCGCATGCTCGACATGGGTTTCTACGACGCCATCGAAGACATCATCAGCAAGACCCCGGCCCGTCGCCAGACCCTGCTGTTTTCGGCCACCTACCCGGTGAGCATCAAGCAACTGGCGTCCAAGTTCATGCGCGCGCCGCAGCAGGTTAAAGCCGAAGCCTTCCACTCCGACGACCAGATCGAACAGCGCTTCTTCGAAATCTCGCCGGAAGAACGCATGGACGCCGTGACCAAGGTGCTCGCGCACTTCCGTCCGGCCTCCTGCGTGGCGTTCTGCTTTACCAAGCAGCAAGTGCAGGAAACCGTCGACCACCTGACCTCCAAAGGCATTTCCGCCGTCGGCCTGCATGGCGACCTGGAACAGCGCGACCGTGACCAGGTACTGGCGATGTTCGCCAACCGCAGCACCTCGGTGCTGGTGGCCACCGACGTGGCGGCCCGTGGCCTGGACATCGACTCGCTGGACATGGTGATCAACGTCGAACTGGCCCGCGACTCGGAAATCCACATCCACCGTGTAGGCCGTACCGGCCGCGCCGGTGAGACCGGCATCGCGATCAGCCTGGTGGCGCCTTCGGAAGCGCACCGCGCCCAGGCCATCGAGCAACTGCAGAAGTCGCCGCTGAACTGGGATCAACTGGACAACCTCAAGCCGCAAAGCGGCGGCCCGCTGCTGCCGCAGATGAGCACCCTGTGCATCGCCGCCGGCCGTAAAGACAAGGTGCGCCCTGGCGACATCCTCGGCGCACTGACCGGCGACGCCGGCATCCCGGGCGCGCAGGTCGGCAAGATCGCGATCTTTGACTTCCAGGCCTTCGTGGCCGTGGAACGCGGGATCGCCAAGCAGGCGCTGCAGCGTTTGAATGACGGCAAGATCAAAGGCCGCTCGCTGCGCGTGCGCATCCTGTAACACGATCTCCAATCCATTGGAGATCCAATGTGGGAGGGGCGGTGCGACGATTCGACTTGCCCCCGATAGCGGTGTAACTGAACCACCGCTATCGGGGGCACGCCCCCTCCCACATTTTTGACTGAATTCCAATTCTGAATTTGTATGAGGACATCGCTGTGCGCTCGACCGAAGTTGTGATCATTGGCGCCGGCGCCGCAGGCTTGATGTGCGCACTGACCGCCGCCGGGCGTGGGCGCAAGGTGATGTTGATCGACCACGCGAACAAGGCCGGCAAAAAGATCCTGATGTCCGGCGGTGGCCGCTGCAATTTCACCAATATGTACACCGAGCCGGCCAACTTCCTCTCGCACAATGCACACTTCTGCAAGTCGGCACTGGCGCGCTACACCCAGTGGGATTTCATCGGGCTGGTGGCCAAGCACGGCGTGCCGTATCACGAGAAAAAACTCGGCCAGTTGTTCTGCGATAACAAGTCCAGCGACATCCTTGGCATGCTGCTGGACGAGTGCATCCAGGCCGGCGTGAGCATGCACCTGGACACCTCGGTCCAGGAGATTGCCAAGCTGGACGCCGGTTATCAGTTGCAGACCACCTTGGGCGAACTGCGCTGCGAGTCGCTGGTGATCGCCACCGGCGGCCTGTCGATTCCGACCCTGGGCGCCACCGGTTTCGGTTATCAGGTGGCCAAGCAGTTCGGTCATGAGCTGCTGCCGACCCGTGCAGGATTGGTCCCGTTCACCATCACCGACCAGCTCAAGGAGCTGTGCGGCGAGCTGTCGGGCACTTCGGTGGATTGCCTGGTCAGCTGCAACGACGAGAGCTTTCGCGAGAACATCCTGTTTACCCATCGCGGCCTCAGCGGGCCAGCGATTTTGCAGATTTCCTCGTACTGGGAATCCGGCGACACCGTGGAAATCAACCTGCTGCCCGACCATGACGCCCATTCATGGCTACAGGAGCAACAGGTCGAGCGACCCAACAGCGAATTGAAAACCCTGCTGGGTGAAATCTTCACCAAGAAGATGGCCAACCTGCTGGCGGAAACCTGGTTTGTGTCCAAGCCGATGAAGCAGTACACCCACGCCGAAATCGCCGACATCGCCGCCAAGCTGTCCAGCTGGCAGCTGATACCGGCAGGCACCGAAGGCTACCGCACGGCCGAGGTGACGCTGGGCGGGGTGGATACGCGGGAAGTGTCGTCCAAAACCATGGAATCGCTGAAAAGCCCGGGGCTTTACTTTATTGGTGAAGTGCTGGATGTGACCGGGCACTTGGGCGGGTTCAATTTTCAGTGGGCGTGGGCGTCGGGCTACGCGGCGGCTCAGTACGCCTGACCAAAGGATGTACTCAATCAAAATGTGCCTGGGAATAATTTGCTCTCAGATGTGCTCACCACCCTTGCCGTGACGTCATTGATGCCTCAATTTAGCGGCATCGTCCCGGAAGACTCCAGCCTTCATGTCATCGACCTCGTTCAAGCAGTCCATGCGGCGCCTGTGGGCGCTGGATAAATTCAGTTACAGCGTACGGGTATTCATCGCCCTCACCGGCAGCATGGCGCTGTGCTGGTATCAGGATGAAATGACGCTGCTGATCCCGCTGTTCCTGGGGATTATCGCCAGCGCCCTGGCCGAGACGGACGACAGCTGGCAAGGCCGCCTCAATGCCCTGGCGGTGACGCTGGTGTGTTTCAGCATCGCCGCGCTGTCGGTGGAGCTGCTATTCCCCTACCCCTGGATTTTCGCGATTGCCCTGGCGCTCGCCAGCTTCTGCCTGACCATGCTCGGCGCGCTGGGCGAACGCTACGGCGCAATTGCTTCTGCCACCTTGATTCTGTCGGTCTACACCATGATCGGCGTGGACCAGCGCGGTGGCGCGGTGTCCGATTTCTGGCATGAACCCCTGCTGCTGGTGGCCGGCGCCGCCTGGTACGGCGTGCTTTCGGTGCTGTGGCAGGCGTTGTTTTCCAACCAGCCGGTGCAGCAGAGCCTCGCGCGGTTGTTTCGCGAATTGGGGCGTTACCTCAAGCTCAAGTCGTCACTGTTCGAACCGATCCGCCAACTGGATGTGGAAGCACGCCGCCTGGAACTGGCCCAGCAAAATGGCCGGGTAGTGGCGGCGCTGAATGCCGCGAAGGAAATCATCCTGCACCGCGTGGGCAATGGGCGGCCGGGCTCGAAGGTCAGCCGCTACCTCAAGCTGTATTTCCTGGCCCAGGACATCCACGAACGCGCCAGCTCCTCCCACTATCCCTACAACGCCCTGGCCGATGCGTTCTTCCACAGCGACGTGCTGTTCCGCTGCCAGCGCCTGCTGCGCCAGCAAGGCAAGGCCTGCCAGGCCCTGGCCGAGTCGATCCAACTGCGCCAGCCGTTCATCTATGACGACAGCTTCGCCGAAGCCCTCAGTGACCTGAACGCCTCCCTCGAACACCTGCGCATCCAGAGCAACCCGGCCTGGCGCGGCCTGCTGCGCTCGTTGCGCGCCCTGGCGGCCAACCTGTCGACACTCGACCGCCTGCTCGGCGACGCCAGCAACCCCGACGCCCTGGCCGACGCCACCGACAGCAACCTGCTGGACCGTGCGCCGCGCAACCTCAAGGAAATGTGGACGCGCCTGCGCACCCAGCTCACGCCGACGTCGCTGCTGTTCCGCCACGCCTTGCGTTTGTCGCTGGCGCTGACCATCGGTTACGGCACGCTGCACGCGATCCACGCGTCCCAGGGTTACTGGATCATCCTCACCACGCTGTTTGTGTGCCAGCCGAATTACGGCGCAACCCGGCGCAAACTCGGCCAGCGGATCATCGGCACGGCCATTGGCCTGACGGTGGCCTGGGCGCTGTTCGACCTGTTCCCAAGCCCGCTGGTGCAATCGATGTTCGCCATCGCCGCCGGCCTGGTGTTCTTTATCAACCGCACCACCCGCTACACCCTGGCCACGGCGGCCATCACGCTGATGGTGCTGTTCTGCTTCAATCAGGTCGGCGATGGCTACGGGCTGTTCCTGCCGCGGCTGTTCGATACCTTGCTGGGCAGCTTGATCGCGGGCCTCGCGGTATTCCTGTTCCTGCCGGACTGGCAAGGTCGGCGCCTGAACAAAGTGCTGGCCAATACCCTGACCTGCAACAGCATCTACCTGCGCCAGATCATGCAGCAATACGCCGCCGGCAAGAGCGACGACCTCGCGTATCGCCTGGCCCGGCGCAATGCCCACAACGCCGACGCGGCGCTGTCCACCACCCTGGCGAACATGCTGATGGAACCGGGGCATTTCCGTAAGGAGGCGGATGTGGGCTTCCGCTTCCTGGTCTTGTCACACACCTTGCTCAGCTACTTGTCTGGCCTGGGTGCACACCGCGAAACCCAATTGCCGGCCGAGGTGCGTGAACATTTGATCGACGGCGCAGGCAATACCCTGGCAGCGAGCATCGATGAAATCGCCACGGGGCTGGCGAACAAGCAGCCGATTGCGATTCAGAGTGATGCCGAGGAAGCCCTGGCGGCGGACCTGGAGCAGATGCCGGATGAGATCGATGAAGGGCAGCGGCTGGTGCAGACACAGCTGGGGTTGATTTGCCGGCAGTTGGGGCCGTTGCGCACGTTGGCGGCGCATTTGATCAAGGATACCAGCGCGGCTTGAATCGCTATCGGGGGCAAGCCCCCTCCCACAGGGGAACGCATTCCAAGTGTGGGAGGGGGCTTGCCCCCGATGAGGCCCTAAAGACCACTACATCCCATGCGCCTTCATCAACCGCGCATAACTCCCATCCGCCTTCATCCTGGCTATCTCCCGATCAAACCCCGCCACAATCTGCTCATGCTGCGGATTCTTCAGGCTAACCAGAATATGCAGGCTGTTTTCACTCAACGGCTTGGGCAGAAACTCCACCGAATTGCGCACCCGCGGCGATTCGCGCGCCAGGTAATAACGCGCCACATATTCATCCTCCACCGTCAGCCGCACCCGCTGCGCCGCGAGCATGCGCACGGCCATGGCGAAGTTGTGCACAGGGACTTTTTGTAACTGCGCATCTCCATCGAACGCCGCCGAATACGCATAGCCGCGCACCACGGCGATGGGGTAGTCGTGCAACTGCTCAAGGTTCTGGAACTCGATGGGATCATCGCGGCGCTTGATGAAACGCACGCGGTTAACCAGGTATTCGCCGGAGAACTGCCCCAGCTGCGTACGCGCATTGTCGTACCAGGCGTTGACCAGCACGTCATAACGACCGTCGCCCACACCCATCAACGCCCGGGCCCAGGGCACCTGCTCGAAATCACTGGCATAGCCCGCACGGGCCAGGGCGGTGCTGACAATATCGGTGGCCAACCCACCATTGATCAAGGTGGAATCGGTAAAGGGCGGCCAGGCATCCGCGACCAGGCGCAGGCGCTGGGCGAACACCGGCATGGACAGCAACAACACTCCAATCAAAGCAACGGCACGAGAGAATCGCGGCATGCTCAAAGTCCTTGGCAGGCAGGGCGTTGGCCTTAACTCAGGCGGGGCCTGAGGCTGTAACAGTAGCTCAGATTACACAAAGAAACGGCCGGCGAACGCACTCAATGATGGCAAATTGATTTCACTCACAAAAATAGCTGATTTAGACAGAGTCGCCCGCTGCGCTTACTATCCGGCACAGACATTTATAAGAGAACACGCCATGACAGTCGAATGGGTCTGCAAGCATCACGATGACCTGGGCAAGGAGCAGTTGTACGCCATCCTGCGCCTGCGCAACGAGGTGTTTGTTGTCGAGCAGAAATGCGTTTACCAGGATCTCGACGGGCAGGATCTGGAAGGCGACACCCACCACCTGATGGCCTGGCAGGACGACCAGTTGGTGGCCTATCTGCGCCTGCTGGACCCGGAGTCCCAGGGCGGCGACGTGGTGGTCGGCCGGGTGGTTGTGGCGCCCGTGGCGCGCGGTACCGGGCTGGGGCATCAGATGATGGACGAGGCGCTCAAGCAGATTGACGATATCTGGCCGCAGACGCCGATATTTCTGTCAGCCCAGGCGCATCTGCAGGGGTATTACGGGCGGTATGGGTTTGTGGTGGCGGGTGAGGAATACCTGGAGGATGACATTCCGCATATTGGGATGCGGCGCGTCTGAAGCCGCCATCGGGGGCAAGTCACTGCAAGCCTTCAGGGATATCCCAACACCTGCTTGACCACCGCCAGGTTCGCCTCGATCCACCGCCGATCAATCGCCCCCCAACTGCGAATCCGATAGTGCCCCGCATGGTTGCGGGCACCATCCTCCTGCTCAAACTCACACACAATATCCAGGTCGGCCAACGCCGCAATCGTGTCCTGCGCCGTGCGCCTTGGCATGCCGGTGGCGTCGGTCAGTGCCGGCACGCTGCTGGCCTGGCCGCTGTCGATCAGGTAGGCCACATACAGGCGGCGGTAGAAGCTGCTCTTGGTTTTGCTCACATCCATGGTCGGTCGCCTTGTGCGGTCAGGGTTTGCCCTGCAGGTCGCGATACGTGAGGTACACCCGCAGGTCGAATTCCACCTGATGGTAGCCGGGCATCATGTAGTCGCAGAGTTTATAGAACGCCTTGTTGTGGTCCGATTCCTTGAAGTGCGCCAGCTCATGCACCACGATCATGCGCAGAAATTCCGGCGCGGCGTCCTTGAACAGTGACGCGATGCGAATCTCTTTCTTGGATTTGAGATTGCCGCCCTGCACTCGCGAAATAGTGGTGTGCAGGCCCAGGGCGCGGTGGGTCAGGTCCAGGCGGTTATCGAACAGCACTTTGTCGATGGCCGGCGCGTTGCGCAGGTGTTCCTGTTTCAAGGCCAGGGCGTAGGCGTACAGCGCCTTGTCGCTCTGCACCGCGTGGCGCTTGGGGTAGCGCTGCTCCAGATAGGCGCCCAGTTGATCCTTGGCGATCATCTGGCGCACTTGCTCTTGAAGGGCTGCGGGGTAGGCCTGGAGGTATTTCAGCGCGGTCATGGGGTCTGCAACAGGATTCGGATGGCCGCCAGTGTAGCGAATTCAGCGCAGGCGGGCGCGTGACCAGTTGGCGACTTCTTCGGCCATCAACGGCTCGGCTGCCCAGGAGCCCTGGATATACGGGCAGCCATTGGCCTTGAGCCACTGGGCTTGCTCCTGGGTTTCGACGCCCTCGGCCACCACCAGCACATCAAAATGCCCGCACAGTTCGATGATGCTCCGCGCCATCACCGCATCCCGTGCCGAGCCCGGCAGGCGCGCGACCAACTGTGGGTCGAGCTTGAGCGTATCAAACGCCAGGTCACGCAGATGGGCCAGGGAACACTGGCCCATGCCAAAGTCATCCAAAGCGATGCGCACGCCGATCCGGCGCAGCAACTTGAGCTGCTTGGCGGACTCTTCCAGGTTGCTCATCAGGCAGTCTTCGCCGATTTCCACCTCCAGTTGGCGCGCCTGCAGCCCATATCGCTCGAGCACCTGCGTCAGCTGGTTGGCCAGGTTGGGCATGTTGAACTGGCTGCTGCTCAAGCTCACGCTCAATACCAGCTCATCATCGAAGGTGGTTTGCCACGCCTGGCGCTGGGCGGCGACCTGCTGGTAGATCCACGCGCTGAGCTGGCTGATCAAACGCGCTTCTTCCAGCAAGGGCAAAAACAGCCCCGGCGGCACATCACCAACACTGGGGTGCTGCCAGCGCAACAGCGCTTCGACCCCACGCAAACGGCCGTCCTCCAGGGACACCTGGGGCTGGTACACCAGGGTGAATTCCTTGTTTTGAATCGCCGTGCGCACGCTGTCTTCGAGCATCAGCCGCGAGCGGGCGCGGCCGTTCATTTCCTGGTCGTAATAGCGATATTGCTGACGACCCGCGCGCTTGGCTTCGTACATGGCGATGTCGGCAGCGCGCAGCAGGCCATTCAGGTCCGAACCACAGTCCGGGAAGGTGGCGATGCCGATGCTGACGCCGAGCATCACATCCAGGCCTTCCACCTGTTGGCACACCGACACGCGCTCGATCAGTTTTTCCGCAACCTTGGCCGCCTGCTCCGCAAATTCCAGCTCCAGCAACGCGGTAAATTCATCCCCCCCCATGCGCCCGAGAATGTCGCCGGACCCAAGGCAACCCTGCAATTGCTCCGAGACCCAACGCAGCACTCGGTCGCCGGCATCATGACCGAGGGAATCATTCACCCGCTTGAAGCCATCCAGGTCCAGGTACAGCAACACAAGGGCCGGGTCGCCACGCTCGCTGCGCAGCAAGACATTCTCGACCGCCTGATAGAAACCCCGCCGGTTCAGCAGGCCGGTCAGCGGGTCGGTGACCGCCTGGAACTCCAACTGCTGATGCAGGTGGCGCACCTCGGACATGTCCAGCACCGTCACCACCATGGCCTTCTGCTCCGCCGGCAGCGGCGCGCACGACAACGCCACTGGCACTTGCTGGCCGCGCCCGGTGCGCAACAGCGCGTCATGCAGGCGCCAGGTTTCACTCTTGCGATACGCCGCGTACATCTGCGAATCCAGCCAGGCGGGCACGTGAGGCTTTTGCAGAAAACCGAGGAATTCCTGGCCGTGCAACTCATGGGTCGTGGCGTTGAGCAGGCGCGAGATCGCCGGGTTGGCGTATTCGATCACACCGTCCTCGCTGACCACCAGGATGCCTTCGGCGGCGTTATCCAGCACCGAGGCATTGAAGGCGCGCGCGGATTCCAGGTCATGGCTCAAGCGCTGCAACGCCCGGCGATTGCGCTGGTGCTCCAGCAACGCCTGGACCTTGGGCTTGAGGATATGCGGGTCGAAGGGTTTGAACAGGTAGTCGATGGCGCCGCTGGCGTAGCCTTCCAGCACGGCGGCTGGGGACTGCGCGTTGGCACTCAGGAAGATGATCGGCGTCATCCGCGTACGCTGGCTGCCGCGCATCAGACGGGCGACTTCAAAGCCGTCCATGCCGGGCATCTTGACGTCCAGCAGCACCAGGTCGACGTCATGCACCAACAGCAATTCGAGGGCTTCCAGGCCGGAGCCGGCGGTGATCACCTGCCAGTCTTCGCGCTGCAAAAGTGCGCGCATGCTGAGCAGGTTTTCCGGGTAGTCATCGACCACCAGAAGAACCGAACTGCTATCGCCGGGGTGTGGAGCGCATTCCATGCTGCATCTCTTCCTTAGGAGCCACTCCGGTCACTTCTGAGAAAAAACCCGGACAAACACTGAGGCCTCACTCTAGCCCCGGTTCCGAAAAATCAGAAGTAACGTCGGTGCCATCATTGCGCCAAAGTCCAGGAAGCCGACTAACGGTCAGTGCCTGGAGGCCACGGTTCATGGGAAACGTGGCTTTTTGACATTCCTTTGGCGCCAAGAATTTGCCATCGTTTAATTAACAAGCAGGTGACTACCGCCTATAAAGAACCTGTCTGGCCCCAGGGCCATAGCCTACACCCCTCTGTAAAAAGGCCTACGCCATGATTGACCTCTCCACTTGGAACCTGAGCATTCCCGTTGGCTCGCCCCCCGCGACCATCGACACCCCCAAACTGCTGAGCGGCTTCAAGGACCAATACTTCCAGGCCGAAGGCAGTAACGTGCAATTCTGGACACCGGTAACCGGCACCCGCACCGAAAACGCTGTTTACCCACGCAGCGAACTGCGCGAAACCTACGCCGACGGGCGCCTGCGCAACTGGACCTACCCCGACGCCGACAACTTCCTGCGCGCCACCCTGGCCGTCAACCAGGTGCCCTCAAGCGGCAAGATCGTCATCGGCCAGATTCACGCCTACGACAGCCAGAAACCGCTGATCAAGCTGGAATACCAATTCAAGGAAAAAACCCAGACCGGCAACATCGTCGCCAAAGTGCGCATGCGCCCGGACGAGGACGAAGGCCGCGTGATTATCGTCGCCGCCAATGTACCGCTGGAGAAGACCTTTACCTACGTGATCAACCTCAACAAGGCCGGCTTGCTCAGCGTTTACGCCGCCGACGGTGAGTGGAACGAGCGCATTGGCGCGGCATGGGGCGCCAAGCCGCTGTACTTCAAGGCCGGCGCGTATGTGCAGGACAACAGCGGGGATAGCAAGGAAGGTGCGCGGGTGACGTTTGCGAAGTTGGATATTGATCACGACTGAGTGTGTAGGGCTTGTCCGATAAACCCCGGTGAATGTGGGAGGGGGTTTGCTCCCGATGGCGGCGGTTCAGCTGAAGATAAGCTGGCTGACCCACTCCCATCAGCGGCAAGTCGAATCGTCGCACCGCCCTTCCCACATTTGTTCTGTGTAGGCAGACGATTCAGTGTTGGTCGCGTCGCCTGATCAAACTCCAGCCACAAAAAAGCCCGCATCGCTGCGGGCTTCTGTTCAAACGACTAAGGCTTAGTTCACCTTGGCGTTCAACTCACCTTTCAAGTAACGCTGGTACATCGCTTCCAACGAGATTGGCTTGATCTTCGAAGCGTTGCCTGCGGTACCGAAGGCTTCGTAACGGGCGATACACACGTCACGCATGGCGGTCACGGTAGCGCCGAAGAATTTGCGCGGGTCAAATTCGCTCGGGTTGGTGGCCATCAGGCGACGCATCGCACCGGTGGATGCCAGGCGCAGGTCGGTGTCGATGTTGACCTTGCGCACGCCGTACTTGATGCCTTCGACGATTTCTTCAACCGGTACGCCGTAGGTTTCTTTGATGTCGCCGCCGTACTGGTTGATGATCGCCAGCCACTCTTGCGGTACCGAGGAAGAACCGTGCATCACCAGGTGGGTGTTGGGGATGCGCTTGTGGATTTCCTTGATGCGGTCGATGGCCAGCACGTCGCCGGTAGGCGGCTTGGTGAACTTGTAGGCGCCGTGGCTGGTGCCGATGGCGATGGCCAGTGCATCCACTTGGGTCTTCTTGACGAAGTCGGCAGCTTCTTCCGGGTCGGTCAGCATCTGGCTGTGATCGAGCACGCCTTCGGCGCCAATGCCGTCTTCTTCGCCGGCCATACCGGTCTCAAGGGAACCTAGGCAGCCCAGCTCGCCTTCAACCGACACGCCGCAGGCATGAGCCATGGCCACGGTTTGTTGGGTGACGCGCACGTTGTACTCGTAGTCGGTCGGGGTCTTGCCGTCTTCGCCGAGGGAGCCGTCCATCATTACCGAGCTGAAGCCCAGTTGAATGGAACGCTGGCACACGTCAGGGCTGGTGCCGTGGTCCTGGTGCATGCACACCGGGATGTGCGGGAATTCTTCGATCGCCGCGAGGATCAGGTGACGCAGGAACGGGGCGCCAGCGTATTTGCGCGCACCGGCCGAAGCCTGGACGATCACTGGGGAGTCGGTCTTGTCAGCGGCTTCCATGATGGCGCGCATCTGCTCAAGGTTGTTGACGTTAAAGGCTGGGACGCCGTAGCCGAACTCGGCTGCGTGGTCCAGCATTTGACGCATGCTGATAAGTGCCATTGTGTTGTCTCTCCCGGTCGAGGGTCGTTAATCGTGCAAGCCTGCCGTAGCGGCGGCTGCTATTCAAGTTATTGCAGGTCAGGCTTTGCATGCCTGGCTTGCTGAATCGTTATTGCTGATGTGGCCGACTCAAATTCCAATCTGAAACCGAGTTTAATGTGGGAGGGGGCTTGCACCCGATGGCAATCTGTCAGTGATGAATCTGTTGACTGAACCACCGCTATCGGGGGCAAGCCCCCTCCCACATTTGATCTTCAGTGATCGCACTTACTGGGCCTTGCAGCCCCGCCCGATCAAATCATCGGTGGCGACCCAGTAAACCAGGCCTTCCTCACCTTTTGTGTGAAACGCCAACTGGTCGTTGCTGTACAGCACGCCCGAGGCGGCAACGTCCTGTTTCAGGCGATAAACCTGGTCCGAGCCACCAAGGCGTACATCCACCTCGGATTTGGCCTGGTTGGCAAAACGCCAGTTGACCTCGGCCTTGCTGTCGCAGGTCCAGGTGGTCCACTTGTCAGCAGGCTGCGCCTTGCTGTTGAACATGTTCATGCTGCTGCAACCGGCCAGTAGGGCCAGGGCTGCCAGGGCGAAAACGCCTTTCATTGCCAATCCTCGAACGCAGGCCCTGAGAGCCTGCATTGCTGTCGGTTAGTTGATCAGACCCGTCAAGGGCAACCCTGTTCCTGACCGTTGGGCGCGGCGTCGTATTTCTCCAGCCGTTCGTTGCCGATGCGCTTGTTGATCACCGGCATGGTCTCGGCTTGCCAGTCGGCCTGATAGCAGCTTTTTTTCTGCTGCTGCGAGGTTGGTTTCCCGGCCGCAGGCGTTGCGCTTGGCGTGCTGCCGCAGCCGGCCAACAGGCCCACTGCGAGGATCAGTGCCAACGACTTGATCATGGGAATGCTCCTTTTCCGGATCACAAGCCTCAGCCTTTGGCCCGGGTTTCCAGCACTTCAACGGCCGGCAGTACTTTGCCTTCGACGAATTCCAGGAACGCGCCGCCACCGGTAGAAATGTAGGAGATCTGATCGCTAACGCCATATTTATCGATAGCCGCCAGGGTGTCGCCGCCACCGGCGATGGAGAACGCCGAGCTTTCGGCAATCGCCTTGGCCAGTACTTTGGTGCCGTTGCCGAACTGGTCGAACTCGAACACGCCGACCGGGCCGTTCCACAGGATGGTCTGGGAGGCTTTCAGCAGTTCGGCGAAGTTGGCTGCGGTTTGCGGGCCGATATCCAGGATCATGTCGTCGGCGGCCACGTCAGCGATCAGCTTGACGGTGGCTTCGGCGCTTTCAGCGAATTCCTTGGCGACGACCACGTCCACCGGCAGCGGCACGCTGACCTTGGCGGCGATGGCGCGGGCGGTGTCCAGCAGGTCCGGCTCGTAGAGGGACTTGCCCACCGGGTGGCCGGCTGCGGCCAGGAAAGTGTTGGCAATGCCGCCGCCGACGATCAGTTGGTTGCAGATCTGGCTCAAGCTGTTGAGCACGTCCAGCTTGGTCGACACCTTGGAGCCAGCCACGATGGCCGCCATCGGCTGCGCCGGCGCGCCCAGGGCCTTGCCCAGTGCATCCAGTTCAGCCGCCAGCAGTGGGCCAGCCGCAGCAACTTTGGCGAACTTGGCCACGCCGTGGGTCGAGCCTTCGGCGCGGTGAGCGGTGCCGAACGCATCCATCACGAACACGTCGCACAGGGCCGCGTATTGCTGGGCCAGTTCGTCGCTGTTCTTTTTCTCGCCCTTGTTGAAGCGCACGTTTTCGAACAGCACGATGTCGCCGGCTTTAACGTCGACGCCACCCAGGTAATCCGCCACCAGCGGCACGTCGCGGCCCAGGGCCTTGCTCAGGTAGTCGGCTACAGGCTTGAGGCTGTTTTCGGCGGAGAACTCACCTTCGGTCGGGCGACCCAAGTGGGAGCAGACCATCACGGCCGCGCCTTTTTCCAGGGCCAGCTTGATGGTCGGCAGCGAGGCCAGGATTCGCGCATCGCTGGTGACAACACCGTCCTTGACTGGGACGTTGAGGTCTTCGCGAATCAGTACGCGCTTACCTTGCAGATCGAGGTCGGTCATCTTCAACACGGTCATGGGTCGCAGTTCCTGAATTACTGTTGAGGTTGTTTAGAGGCGATGTGCAGATAATGTTCCGCAACATCCAGCATTCGGTTGGCAAACCCCCATTCGTTGTCGAACCAAGCCAGGATATTCACCAGCCTGGGGCCGGAAACGCGGGTCTGGCTGGCATCGACAATCGCCGAATGCGGGTCATGGTTGAAATCACAACTGGCGTGCGGCAACTCGGTGTACGCCAACAAACCTTTGAGCGGGCCGCTGGTGGCGGCGTCGCGCAAAATGCGGTTGACCTCCATGGCGTCAGTGTCGCTGACGGTTTGCATGGTGATGTCCAGGCAGGACACGTTCACCGTCGGCACCCGTACGGCTTTGGCCTGGATTCGCCCGGCAAGTTCCGGCAACAGTCGCTCGATACCACGGGCGAGGCCGGTGGACACCGGAATCACTGACTGGAACGCCGAACGCGTACGGCGCAGGTCTTCGTGGTGATAGGCGTCGATCACCGGCTGGTCGTTCATCGCCGAGTGAATCGTGGTGATCGACACGTAATCGATGCCAATCGCCTGATCCAGCAGGCGCAGCAACGGCACGCTGCAGTTGGTGGTGCAGGAGGCGTTGGACACCAGCAGCTCGGCGCCGGTCAGGCAATCCTGGTTGATGCCGTAGACGATGGTGGCGTCGACATCCGCCTCGCTGGCCATCGGCTGGGAAAACAGCACACGCGGCGCGCCGGCGTCGAGAAAACGCTGGCCGTCGGCACGGGTGTGGTAGACACCGGAACATTCGAGCACTAGGTCAACGCCCAATGCTTTCCAGTCGATGCCCTCGGGGGTGGCACTGCGCAGGACCTGCACGCAGTTGCCATTAATATGCAGACAATCGTCTTCAACCCGCACTTCGCCGGGGAACCGGCCGTGGGTGGAGTCAAAGCGTGTCAGGTATTCGATGCTGGCCATGTCAGCCAGATCGTTGATCGCGACAATTTCAAACCCGGCCGCCGCCCCTCGCTCGAACAGCGCACGCAAGACGCAACGACCAATGCGGCCGTAGCCGTTGAGTGCAACTTTGTAGGGACGCGGTTGGGGCATGGGGTTCTCGATCAAGGTTAGTTCGGTGTTGAATGCTCTGACGCCATCGCGGGCAAGCCCACTCCCACATTAGACCGCGATCCAAATGTGGGAGCGGGCTTGCCCGCGATAGCGCCAGTGCAGACAACGCAGACTGACTTAGTCTTCCAGCAGCTCTTCAGCCTGACCCAGGATGTTTTCCAGGGTGAAACCGAACTCTTCGAACAACGCTGGCGCCGGCGCGGACTCACCGTAGGTGGTCATGCCGATCACGCGGCCTTCCAGGCCCACGTACTTGTACCAGTAGTCGGCGTGAGCCGCTTCGATGGCGATACGCGCGCTGACCTGCAACGGCAGGACCGATTGCTTGTAGCCGGCGTCCTGGGCTTCGAACACGCTGGTGCACGGCATGGACACAACGCGTACGTTGCGGCCTTGCTCGGTCAGCTTGTCATACGCCTGAACGGTCAGGCCCACTTCGGAACCGGTGGAGATCAGGATCAGCTCCGGTTCGCCGATGCAGTCCTTGAGCACGTAGCCGCCACGGCTGATGTCGGCGATCTGCGCGTCGGTACGCACTTGGTGCTGCAGGTTCTGACGCGAGAAGATCAGCGCCGAAGGGCCGTCCTTGCGCTCGATGGCGTGCTTCCAGGCCACCGCGGATTCCACCGCGTCGGCTGGGCGCCAGCAATCCAGGTTCGGCGTGGTGCGCAGGCTGGTCAGTTGCTCGACCGGCTGGTGCGTCGGGCCGTCTTCGCCCAGGCCGATGGAGTCGTGGGTGTACACATGGATCACACGCTTTTTCATCAGCGCCGCCATACGTACCGCGTTACGCGCGTATTCCATGAACATCAGGAAGGTCGCGCCGTAAGGCACCAGGCCGCCGTGCAGGGACACGCCGTTCATGATGGCGCTCATGCCGAACTCGCGCACGCCGTAGTACATGTAGTTGCCGCTGGCGTCTTCGGCCGACACGCCTTTGCAGCCTTTCCACAGGGTCAGGTTGGAACCGGCCAGGTCGGCCGAACCGCCGAGGAACTCAGGCAGCAGCGGGCCAAAGGCGTTCAGGGTGTTCTGGCTGGCTTTACGGCTGGCGATGGTCTCGCCCTTGGCCGCGACTTCGGCGATGTAGGCCGAGGCTTTTTCCGAGAAGTCGGCAGGCAGGTCACCGGCCAGGCGGCGTACCAGTTCGTTGGCCAGCTCCGGGAATTCGGCGGAGTAGGCAGCGAAACGCTGGTCCCACTCGGCTTCGGCGGCCAGGCCTTTTTCCTTGGCGCTCCACTCGGCGTAGATGTCGGCCGGGATTTCGAACGGGCCGTGGGTCCACTTCAACGCTTCGCGGGTCAGGGCGATTTCCGCGTCACCCAGTGGGGCGCCGTGGCAGTCTTCTTTACCTTGCTTGTTCGGCGAGCCGAAACCGATGGTGGTCTTGCAGCAGATCAGGGTCGGCTGCTCGCTCTTGCGCGCGGTGTCGATGGCGGTTTTGATTTCTTCCGGATCGTGGCCGTCGACGTTGCGGATCACTTGCCAGTTGTAGGCTTCGAAACGCTTCGGAGTGTCATCGGTGAACCAGCCTTCGACTTCGCCGTCGATGGAGATGCCGTTGTCATCGTAGAAGGCGATCAGCTTGCCCAGGCCCAGGGTGCCGGCCAGGGAAGCGACTTCGTGGGAAATGCCTTCCATCATGCAGCCATCACCCAGGAACACGTAGGTGTGGTGGTCAACAATGTTGTGGCCAGGACGGTTGAACTGCGCGCCCAGGACTTTTTCAGCCAGCGCAAAACCAACCGCGTTGGCCAGGCCTTGGCCCAGGGGACCGGTGGTGGTCTCGACGCCTGGGGTGTAGCCGAATTCCGGGTGACCCGGGGTGCGGCTGTGCAGCTGGCGGAAGCTCTTGAGGTCATCGATGGTGACGTCGTAGCCGGTCAGGTGCAGCAGCGAATAGATCAGCATCGAGCCGTGGCCGTTGGACAGCACGAAGCGGTCACGGTCGGCGAACGACGGGTTGCTCGGGTTGTGTTTCAGGTAGTCACGCCAAAGTACCTCGGCGATATCCGCCATGCCCATCGGGGCACCGGGATGGCCGCTGTTGGCTTTTTGCACGGCATCCATGCTGAGGGCACGAATGGCGTTGGCACGCTCACGACGGCTGGGCATCGCTGATCTCCTGAGGATATTGAATAGAGAGTGAATAAAAAGAAACGCAAAAAAGGACCGGCATTTTCCCTCAGCCACCGCCTGCGGGCAATGACAGATAGTCACTTGGAGGTGTTTTTCCTCTGGTTTGCGCGCCAATCCCCTGCAGAAATCGGCCACGTGTTCGTCTAAAGGTTATAGCGGCTGCTTATAACCGCCACTTATCGATCAATATCAAAACTTTTTGATATTGGCCTTGCAGGGATTTCCACCCGTCTCTAGACTGCTGGCCTTATGAATCTACCCATGCCCTCCGTACGCCCCGACGACGGCGATGACCTGGCAGCCTTGTGCAAGGCCGCTGGCGATCCGTTGCGTCTGAACGTATTGCGCGCGCTGGCCAACGATTCCTTCGGCGTACTGGAACTGGCGCAGATCTTCGCCATTGGCCAGTCCGGCATGAGCCACCACTTGAAGGTGCTGGCCCAGGCCGACCTGGTGGCCACCCGCCGCGAAGGCAATGCGATTTTCTATCGCCGCGCCCTGCCCCACACCGACCTGCTCGGCGGCAAGCTGCACGCCTCCCTGCTCGACGAAGTGGACGGCCTGAGCCTGCCCGATGACGTGCAATCGCGCATCAACCAGGTCCACGGTCAACGCGCTGCAGCGAGCCAGGACTTCTTCGCACGGGTTGCCGAGAAGTTTCGCGCGCAACAGGACCTGATCGCCGGCCTGCCTCAATACCGCGACAGCGTATTGGCGCTGCTCGACAAGCTGAGCTTCAGTGATGAGGCCACAGCGCTGGAAGTCGGCCCCGGGGATGGCGGCTTCCTGCCGGACCTGGCGCGGCGCTTCCAGCAGGTCACGGCACTGGACAACAGCCCGGCGATGCTCGAACTGGCGCGCCAGCTGTGCGAGCGCGAGGCGCTGGGCAACGTCAGCCTGCAGCTGGCGGACGCCTTGAATGACACCAGCCTGCGGGCCGACTGCGTGGTGCTGAACATGGTCTTGCACCATTTCGCCGCCCCCGCCGACGCCCTCAAGCAAATGGCCGGGCTGCTGCACCCCGGCGGTAGCCTGCTGGTTACAGATTTATGCAGCCACAACCAGAGTTGGGCCAAGGAGGCCTGCGGTGATCTCTGGCTGGGTTTTGAACAGGACGATCTGGCCCGTTGGGCCACCGCTGCGGGGCTCGTCCCCGGGGAAAGCCTCTATGTAGGTTTACGTAATGGTTTCCAGATCCAGGTCCGCCATTTTCAGCGGCCGGCTGGCGACACTCACCATCGGTAAATATCAGGAAAACATCGAGATGAGCGAATACTCCCTTTTCACCTCCGAGTCCGTGTCTGAAGGGCATCCGGACAAAATCGCCGACCAGATTTCTGATGCGGTGCTGGACGCCATCATTGCTGAAGACAAGTTCGCCCGTGTGGCGTGCGAGACTCTGGTGAAAACCGGTGTAGCGATCATCGCTGGCGAAGTGACCACCACTGCCTGGGTTGACCTGGAGCAGATCGTCCGTGACGTGATCACCGACATCGGCTACACCAGCTCCGACGTCGGCTTCGACGGCGCGACCTGCGGCGTGATGAACATCATCGGCAAGCAATCCCCCGACATCAACCAGGGTGTCGACCGCGCCAAGCCGGAAGACCAGGGCGCCGGCGACCAGGGCCTGATGTTCGGCTACGCCAGCAACGAAACCGACGTGCTGATGCCAGCGCCGATCACCTTCTCGCACCAGTTGGTACAACGCCAGGCCGAAGCGCGTAAATCCGGCCTGCTGCCGTGGCTGCGCCCGGATGCCAAGTCCCAGGTGACCTGCCGTTACGAAGGCGGCAAAGTCGTCGGCATCGACGCCGTAGTACTGTCGACCCAGCACAACCCGGACGTTTCCTACGCCGACCTGCGTGAAGGCGTGATGGAGCTGATCGTCAAGCACGTGCTGCCGGCCGAACTGCTGAGCAAGGACACCCAGTTCCACATCAACCCGACTGGCCAGTTCATCATCGGTGGCCCCGTGGGCGACTGCGGCCTCACCGGTCGCAAGATCATCGTCGACAGCTACGGCGGCATGGCCCGTCACGGCGGTGGCGCGTTCTCGGGTAAAGACCCATCCAAGGTTGACCGTTCGGCCGCCTACGCCGGTCGTTACGTGGCCAAGAACATCGTCGCTGCCGGCCTGGCCGAGCGCTGCGAGATTCAGGTTTCCTACGCTATCGGTGTGGCCCAGCCTACGTCGATCTCGCTGAACACCTTCGGCACCGGCAAGATCAGCGATGACAAGATCGTAAAACTGGTGCGCGAGATTTTCGACCTGCGCCCTTACGCGATCACCACCATGCTCGACCTGCTGCACCCGATGTACCAGGAAACCGCAGCCTACGGCCACTTCGGTCGTACCCCTGTGCAGAAGACTGTCGGCGACGACACCTTCACCACCTTCACCTGGGAAAAAACCGACCGCGCCAACGACCTGCGTACTGCCGCCGGCCTGTAATCGCTCGCGTCACCAAAAGCCCTGCCGGGTTCGCCCGGCGGGGCTTTTTATTGCCTGGAGATTCGCGGCAGCGCTCACAATTTTTGGATCCAATGCTTGCAGGCCAAATAATGGCCCACTAGAATCCGCGCCCTCTCGGGCCCTCTACCTTATTTGGATATTGCCCTGCGCCAGCCCGAGACAGACACGCGCGCAGGCAATCGAACATTGAGGTTTTTCATGCGCATCTCCACGCTCGCCCCCGCTGCCCTGCTGCTCAGCCTGTTCGCCCTGCCGGCCCACTCCGCCGACCTGAGCGCACTGAGCGGCCTGACCTCCCAACTGGGTGGCGGCAACTCCGGCGACTGCCAGAAGCAATCCGCTGACCTGCAAACCAAGATCGATGCGGCCGAAGCCAGCAAAGACACCTTGAAAGTGAAGGCCTTCAAAGCCGCGCAAGACCAGATCAACAAAGGTTGTGACAAACTTGCCCAAGCCCAGGCCAAAGCCGACGCCAAGCAGCAAACACAGGAAGCCAAGGCTGATAAGCCCGATGCCGTGAAAGCTCTGGGCGGTCTGTTCAAGTAACTGGAAACACCCGGTAAAAAGCCCCGCCCTGCCGGGGCTTTTTTGTGGGCGCATGGATCATTTAGGCTGGGCACCCTTTTCGGGCAAGGATGCTCATGATGCGTTTATTGATTGCTCTGCTACTCAGTGCGTTACCCCTTTGGACGTGGGCGCAAGGCTGCCCGGAGGACACCCCAACCCAGGTCGACGCCCTGGCCGAACAGATCCACCAGTGGGACCGCAGCTATCATCGGCTCGGCCAATCCCCCGTCAGCGACGACCTCTACGACCAGGCTCGCCAACGCCTTGCGCGATGGCGTGAATGCTTCCCCCAAACCGCACCGGTGCCGGACAACCCACTGGCCAGCGCGCGGGGCACCCTGCCTCACCCTATCGCCCACACCGGCCTGGAAAAACTGCCGGATGAGCAGGCGGTCGGCGCCTGGCTGGGCGAGCGCCAGGAGATCTGGATCCAACCCAAGGTCGACGGCGTGGCGGTGACCCTGGTGTATCGCCAGGGTCGGTTGAGCCAAGTCGTCAGCCGTGGCGATGGCGAACTCGGCCAGGACTGGTCAGCCACCGCGCGCAAGCTCCCCGGTGTCGTCCAGCACCTGCCGGAGCCTGTCGACCTGGTGCTGCAAGGCGAACTCTATTGGCGCCTGGACGACCATGTGCAATCGGCACGCGGCGGGCTCAATGCACGCAGCAAAGTGGCCGGCTTGATGAACCGTCACCATCTCAGCGACGCCGACGCCGCTCATATCGGCCTGTTCGTGTGGGCCTGGCCTGAAGGCCCCGAGTCATTTACCGAACGCCTGGCCAGCCTTGCACGCTGGGGGTTCACCGACAGCCAGCGCTACAGCCAGCCCATCCAGGACATTACCCAGGCTGCGCACTGGCGCACGTACTGGTACAACCATCCGCTGCCTTTTGCCAGTGACGGCGTGGTACTGCACCAGGCCCGGCGCACTCCGGCGAAGCGCTGGCAGGTCGGCACAGCCTACTGGGCCGTGGCCTGGAAGTACCCGGCCGCCAAGGCCCTGGCGCTGGTGCGCGACATACACTTCAAAGTCGGCCGCACCGGCCGTATCACTCCCATGCTGGAACTCGAGCCGGTACGGCTGGATGACCGGCAGATCAGCCGCGTGAGCGTCGGCTCGCTGAAACGCTGGCAAACGCTGGATATCCGCCCGGGCGACCAGGTGGCCATCAGCCTGGCGGGCCAGGTGATCCCACATCTGGATGCCGTGGTTCTGCGCACGCCCACTCGGGCCGAGCTACATGTACCCGACCCGCTGGACTTCCACGCCTTGAGTTGCTGGCAACTGGACCCCGGCTGCGAGGAGCAGTTGCTGGCGCGCCTCACCTGGTTGAGCGGCAGCCAGGGGTTGGCCTTGCCGCAAATAGGCCGCGAAACCTGGAACAGTTTGATCCAGGCCGGTCTAATCGCAGGCTTTCTTGATTGGTTAACCCTGGATGCGGCAGAGCTTGCTAACATTGAAGGCTTCGGCGAGCGCAGCCGTGCACGGCTGCTCGACAGCCTCCAGAGCGCGCGGCAAAGGCCCTTCGCCCAATGGCTCAAGGCCTTGGGCATACCGCCGGCGGCGCGCAACGACCTGCAAGGCGACTGGCAGACGCTGGCCGCCAAAGACACCCAAGCCTGGCTGGCCACTGACGGCATCGGCCCGGGCCGCGCGGCGCAACTGAGCGCCTTTTTTCGCGACCCGCATGTCCAGGCGTTGGCGCAAACACTACACGTGGCCGGGGTCGACGGTTTTTGAACCGGCCTCAACCACCTTTGAACAACGGCAGAATTCACCCTGCCATCAGATTGTGACCTTGGATTTCCCTATGAAATTTCTAGCCCCTTTTGCCTTGTTGACCGTCGCAAGCTTCATGGCCACGCCGTTGCTGGCAGCTGAAGAAGCCCCGCCACTCACCGGCTGCGCCGCCAAGCGCCAAGCCATCAGCACCCAGATCGAACAGGCCAAGGCCCACGGCAACAGCGCGCAACAGGCCGGCCTGGAGAAAGCCCTGAGTGAAGTCACCGCCAACTGCACCGACGCCTCTTTGCGCAAGGAACGCGAGAACAAGGTGCTCGACGCCAAGCACGAAGTCAGCCGCCGTCAGGCCGACCTCGACAAGGCCATGAAAAAGGGCGACGCCGACAAGATCAACAAGCGCAAGGACAAGCTCGCGCAATCACGCAAAGAACTGCAGGACGCCGTGGAAGAACTCGACCAGTAAGACCGGTCAGTGGTCCCGGAACTGTTTATGGCAGGCGCTGCAGGCATCTTCGACTTTCTGCACCGCAGGCGCGAGACGACTGGCCTGGTAAGGCTGGACTTTGCTGGCGATCACCAACTCACCGGTGGCCGCTTCAAGGTTGCGCGCCAGCTCCTGGAAACGTGCCTGTTGTTGCCACACATCGTCCTTGGCGCTGGTGTGGTCCTCTTCGCGCACGCTCGGAAAATGCTTCCACGGCTCATGGGACAGCGCGTCCAGCTTGACCGCGCCCTCAGCGAATTTTGCGCCGTCGAACGGGATGCGCCCACGCAACATGCCGCCCAGGTCTTCGCCGGTCTTGAGCATCTGTTTGAAAATCGCCTTGCGCTGACCCAGCGGGGAATTTGGATCGACACCGCCACAGGCGGACAGGCTCAGGCAGGCCAGCAATACAACCGTCAGTTTTTTAAAAGTCATGGTGGCTTAGGGTCACGGGAAACGGCGGCCAGTATCCTCGCCCCGCCCGTAAAGACCAATAGCCCTATTAACAATAAGGGTTGCCCGGCTGCATTGATGCGCGGGCAATCGCTTCAGGAATTGTGTGCATGAATAGCTTTTTGAACCCCTGGGGCCGCCGCCTGGCGTGGGCCTTGCCGATGATCGCGCTGCTGGCCGGCTGTGATGCGGGCAAAGATCCCGGCAAAGACGCGGCTAAACCGGAGCCGGAAAAACCCCACGCGGTGGCCACCTATGTCAGCGCCCCGTGGGAAGCCCTGCCGGCCGTGTCCGACAGCGACCTGCTGGCCGGCTTTGAATCCTGGCGCAGCGCCTGCCAACGCCTCAAGGCCGACCCGGTGTGGGGCGCAACCTGCGCCGCCGCCACCACGGTGCCGGGCAATGCCGTGGCCGTGCGCGGGTTTCTCAAGGAGCGCC
This sequence comes from Pseudomonas sp. AC463, assembly GCF_979253585.1. NCBI lineage: Bacteria > Pseudomonadati > Pseudomonadota > Gammaproteobacteria > Pseudomonadales > Pseudomonadaceae > Pseudomonas > Pseudomonas sp. AC463. The sequence continues at coordinate 71,908 of NZ_CEEDDZ010000014.1, forward strand.
TGGACGTGTTCGGGCTGCGCTCTGCCGACAACACGCCCAATGGCTTGATAACCGGTTACTACGAGCCGGTCTACCCCGGCAGCCTGACCAAAACCGCCACCGCCAACGTTCCGGTGTACGGCGTGCCGGATGACCTGATCATCGTCAACCTCGAAAGCATCTACCCTGAGCTCAAGGGCAAGCGCCTGCGCGGTCGCCTGGAAGGACGCGTGCTAAAGCCCTACGACGACGCCAGCGCGATCAACGGCCAGGGCTCCACCGCCAAGCCGATTGCCTGGCTGACAGACCCGATGGACCTGCAGTTTCTGCAGATCCAGGGCTCGGGCCGGATTCAACTCAAAGGCGGGCGCCAGCTGCGGGTCGGTTATGGCGACCAGAACGGCTACCCCTATCGCCCTATCGGCCGCTGGCTGGTGGAGCAAGGGCAGCTGAAGAAAGAAGACGTGACCATGGGCGCTATCAGCGCCTGGGCCAAGGCCAACCCGCAGCGCATTCCCGAGCTGCTGGCGAGCAACCCGAGCTACGTGTTTTTCAGCGCCCGTCCCGACAGCAATGAAGGCCCGCGCGGCTCGCTGAACGTGCCCTTGACCGCCGGCTACAGCGTAGCGGTGGATCGCAAGGTGATTCCGCTGGGCAGCCTGTTGTGGTTGTCCACCACCAAGCCGGACGGTTCGCCGATTGCCCGGCCGGTCGCGGCACAGGACACCGGGGGGGCAATCATCGGTGAAGTGCGTGCGGACCTGTTCTGGGGCACCGGCGATGCGGCCGGGGAGCTGGCCGGGAACATGAAGCAGCAGGGGCAGATCTGGATGTTGTGGCCCAAGGGTGCGGCGCTGCCTCAGGTGCCCGAGGTGCTCTGAAGGCCACTGAAGATCAAATGTGGGAGGGGCGGTGCGACGATTCGACTTGCCCCCGATAGCAGAGTGTCAGCAAACATATCCATTAACTGACACACAGCAATCGGGGCAAGCCCCCTCCCACAAGGGAACTGTGTCAGGACTTAGATCGAGACAAAGAAGAAACTCGCAATCAGCGCCATCCCCACCGCCCACACCAGCGAACGCAAAATCGCCCAGTCGGCCAGGTAGCAAATGATGTACAGCAGGCGGCTGGTAACGAACAGCACCGCCAGCACATTGATGGTCACCAGCGATGCCGTACCCGCGATGTGCGCGATAATCACCGCCGCCGCAAACGCAGGGGTCACTTCAAAGCCGTTGAGCTGCGCGCTGTGGGCACGCTTGGCAAACCCGTCGAGGCCATCCAGGAAGGCGCGCGGGTCGTGGTTCTGCCGGGGCCCGAATTTACCCTGGCTGAACTTGGCCACCCCCGTGCACAGGTAAGGCAGGAAAATTGCGATCAACACACACCAGAAAGCAGCCGTCATCATGGATTCCTTTTTGTTGTCTCAAGCAGAAATTAGAGTTTTAGCACTAAACATGTAAGACCGCACTATTGAGCCACGGCACAGCCAAAGGTTCTATCGCACACCTTGCAACATCGGGCCGCTGCTGCGGTCCATGCACCCACTAACCAACACTCCCCCACTTCCAAGGACCCCGGATGCTTGAACTTGTCGCCGCCTTCATTTGCCTCACCACTCTGCTCACCTATGTTAACTTCCGTTTTATCGGCCTGCCGCCCACCATCGGTGTGATGGTCACGGCCCTGCTGTTTTCCCTGATCCTGCAAGGCCTGAGCGTGCTCGGCTACCCGGGCCTCGAGGAACGTATCCAGCAACTGATCGGCCAGATCGACTTCGGCGACCTGCTGATGAACTGGATGCTGTCGTTCCTGCTGTTCGCAGGCGCCTTGCACGTCAACCTCAGCGACCTGCGCAGTTACCGCTGGCCCATCGGCCTGCTGGCGACCTTCGGCGTGCTGATCGCCACCGTGGTGATCGGCAGCCTGGCGTACTACATCTTTGCCCTGTTTGGCTGGCACGTGAGCTTCCTCTACTGCCTGCTGTTCGGCGCGCTGATCTCACCCACCGACCCGATTGCGGTACTCGGCGTACTGCGTACCGCCAATGCCTCCAAGCCCTTGAAGACCACCATCGTCGGCGAGTCGCTGTTCAATGACGGTACCGCCGTCGTGGTGTTTACCGTGTTGCTGGGCATCGCGCAGCTGGGGGAAACTCCCACCGTCGGCGCTACCGCCATGCTGTTTGCCCATGAGGCGATTGGCGGCGTGGTGTTCGGTGGGCTGATCGGTTACCTGGTGTACCTGATGATCAAGAGCATCGAGCAGCACCAGATCGAAGTGATGCTGACCCTCGCCCTGGTCATCGGCGGCTCGGCGATGGCCACCGAACTGCACGTCTCCGCACCGATTGCGATGGTGGTGGCCGGGCTGATCATCGGCAACCTGGGGCGCAAGCTGGCGATGAACGACATGACCCGTCGCTACATGGATGGCTTCTGGGAATTGCTCGATGACATGCTCAATGCCCTGCTGTTCGCGCTGATCGGCATGGAGCTGCTGCTGTTGCCATTCAACTGGCTGCATATCTTCGCGGCCAGTTTGCTGGCGGTGGCGATCCTGCTGTCACGCCTGCTCACCGTGGCCCCGGCGATTCTGTTGCTGCGGCGCTGGCGCAGCGTGCCGCGCGGCACCATCCGCATCCTCACCTGGGGCGGCTTGCGCGGCGGGGTTTCCGTGGCGCTGGCCTTGGCCCTGCCGTTGGGCCCGGAACGCGACCTGTTGCTGAGCATCACTTACATCGTGGTGTTGTCGTCGATCCTGTTGCAGGGGTTGAGCATCGGCAAGCTGGTCAAGCACGTGACCCGGGGCGAACCCCAGGCTGCGCCTGAACATCACTGATCCTTTTTGACCAACGGCGGATGCCTCGGGTCCGCCGGCTTTTTACCCGGCAGGCTGCTTTCACTGCGGATCTGTGCGTGGCTGATCAGCGCAAAGATAAAGCTGCCGCCAATGATATTGCCCGCCAGGGTCGGGCCGGCGAACACCAGCCAGAAGTCCTTCCACGGCAGCTCGCCGGCAAACACCAGGTAGGACACTTCCGCCGAGCCCACCACGATATGGGTGAAATCCCCCAGCGCCATCAGGTAGGTAATCAGGATGATGATGAACATCTTGGCGCTTTCCATGGACGGGATCATCCACACCATGGTGGCAATCATCCAACCGGAAATAATGCCCTTGGCGAACATCTGGCCGGGGTCGTTTTCCATGACCTTGCGCCCGATTTCAAGGAAGGCCAGGTCAGTCTTGGTGTCGAAAATCGGCAGGTGCAGCATCACGTAGGCGACCAGCAAGGTGCCGCACAGGTTGCCCACCAGCACCACCGTCCACAACCGCAACAGACGCCCGGCGTTGGCCAGGGTCGGCTTGCTCATCACCGGCAGCACGGCGGTCAGGGTGTTTTCGGTGAACAGTTGCTGGCGCGCGAGGATCACCGCCAAAAAGCCCGCGCAATAGCCGAAGCTGGCGATGACTTTGAATCCCTCACCGTCCGGCAAGCGAGAGTTGAGCAACCCCATGCCCATCAGCGACAAGCCCATGGTCAGTCCGGCAGCCAGCGCCGACCACCACAAGGCGGCCACATTGCGCTCCAGTTCCTGGTCGCCCTGGGTACGGATGATTTCATGCAGCACCGCCGCGCGGGGCGGCTGGTTCTTGTCGACGTCGTGCTGTTCTTCCTGGGACAGGTTGGGGGTCTTGCCGTCTGCTTGCGTGGCCATGGTGATACCTGAACGAGGGGGCGGTGTTCAGGTACGACCTATGGCCAATCAAGAGCGTTCACTGGCCCGGAGCAGGATTATTCCTGGATGCCGTCTTCCTGGAACTGGTCCTTCACGTATTTGATCTCGGTGCGGCCATGGGGCGCCGGCAAACCGTCTTCGCCGAGGTTGACGAAGACCATTTTTTCCACGGTGAGGATGCTTTTGCGCGTGATCTTGTTACGCACTTCGCAGGTCAGGGTGATGGACGTGCGGCCAAACTCGGTGGCAGTGATGCCCAGTTCGATGATGTCGCCCTGGCGCGAGGCGCTGACGAAGTTGATTTCGGAGATGTATTTGGTCACCACGCGCTGGTTGCCCAGTTGCACAATCGCGTAAATCGCCGCTTCTTCGTCGATCCAGCGCAGCAGGCTGCCGCCGAACAGGGTGCCGTTGGGGTTGAGGTCTTCGGGTTTTACCCATTTGCGAGTGTGGAAGTTCATGTTCACTCCAAAGCGTGTTGCGAAATGATGGGCGCCATCATGGCAGAGCCCGGGCCCAAGCTCTATGCGCCATTGCCTATCAGGCCCATGCGCGATCTTCATTTGGCCGACAGAAAGGCTTGGGAAGTGCGGCGCACACGGCTATAATCGCCTCCGCTTCAAAACGGTCATCTTCAATTGATACCGTTCTCCCGCCACCTGTCCGAGGGGCGCTGCAGCAGGTTCAACCTGTCAGGCTCGGATGGGGCGTTGTCTGGCCTGATTACCCGGCCGGATACTAAACGCACAACGGCGCCCATTCGCACACTACGAATGGAGGCTCTTCATGAGCGCTGTCAACACGCCTGCAGATTTCACCGACTACAAAGTCGCCGACATGTCCCTCGCCGCCTGGGGCCGTCGCGAAACTTTTATCGCCGAATCCGAAATGCCTGCCCTGATGGGTCTGCGCCGCAAGTACGCCGCTGAGCAGCCGCTCAAAGGCGCGAAGATCCTCGGCTGCATTCACATGACCATTCAGACTGCCGTGCTGATCGAAACCCTGGTTGCCCTGGGTGCCGAAGTGCGTTGGTCGTCCTGCAACATCTTCTCGACTCAAGACCAGGCCGCTGCCGCCATCGCTGCCGCCGGTATCGCGGTATTCGCCTGGAAAGGCGAAACCGAAGAAGAGTACGAGTGGTGCCTGGAGCAAACCATCCTCAAAGATGGCGCGCCTTGGGATGCCAACATGATCCTCGACGACGGCGGCGACCTGACCGAGCTGCTGCACAAGAAATACCCGGCAATCCTGGACCGCGTCCACGGCGTGACCGAAGAAACCACCACCGGCGTGCACCGCCTGCTGGACATGCTGGCCAAGGGCGAGCTGAAAATCCCGGCCATCAACGTCAACGACTCGGTGACCAAGAGCAAGAACGACAACAAGTACGGCTGCCGTCATAGCCTCAACGATGCCATCAAGCGCGGCACCGACCACCTGCTGTCGGGCAAGCAAGCCCTGGTGATCGGCTACGGTGACGTGGGCAAGGGTTCGTCCCAGTCCCTGCGTCAGGAAGGCATGATCGTTAAAGTCTCCGAAGTTGACCCGATCTGCGCCATGCAAGCCTGCATGGACGGTTTCGAAGTGGTTTCGCCGTTCATCGACGGCCAGAACGACGGCACCGAAGCGAGCATCGACAAAGCCCTGCTGGGCAAGATCGACCTGATCGTGACCACCACCGGCAACGTAAATGTTTGCGACGCGAACATGCTCAAAGCCCTGAAGAAGCGCGCCGTTGTCTGCAACATCGGCCACTTCGACAACGAAATCGACACCGCTTTCATGCGCAAGAACTGGGCATGGGAAGAAGTGAAGCCACAGGTACACAAGGTTCACCGTACCGGCGCTGGCGATTTCGACCCGCAGAACGACGACTACCTGATCCTGCTGGCTGAAGGCCGTCTGGTTAACCTGGGCAACGCCACTGGCCATCCAAGCCGCATCATGGATGGCTCGTTCGCCAACCAGGTTCTGGCGCAGATCTTCCTGTTCGGCCAGAAATACGCCGACCTGTCGCCAGCCCAGAAAGCCGAGCGCCTGACTGTAGAAGTATTGCCGAAGAAACTCGACGAAGAAGTGGCCCTGGAAATGGTCCGCGGCTTTGGCGGCGTCGTGACTCAACTGACCAAGACCCAGGCCGACTACATCGGCGTGACCGTCGAAGGCCCGTTCAAGCCGCACGCTTACCGCTACTGATATGCCTACCACCCGCCGTCCTTGTGAGGGCGGGCTTCTAATGTGGGAGGGCGGTGCGACGATTCGACTTGCCCCCGATGATGATGTATCAGCCGACATATTTGTTAACTGACATTCCGCTCTCGGGGGCAAGCGCCCTCCCACATTGACGGTGTACGCCTTCTAGCTTGATGAGTTTCCATAGGTATTACCATGTCCCAAGACCGTCGCTACAGCTTCGAGTTCTTCCCGACCAAGACCGATGCTGGGCATGAAAAACTGATGGCGACTGCCAAGCAGTTGGCCAGCTACAACCCCGACTTCTTTTCCTGCACCTACGGCGCCGGCGGCTCGACCCGTGATCGCACGATCAACACCGTGTTGCAGCTGGAAAGCGAAGTCAAAGTTCCCGCCGCTCCGCACTTGTCGTGCGTGGGCGACAGCAAGGCCGACCTGCGCGGCCTGCTGACCCAATACAAGCAAGCCGGCATCAAGCGCATCGTCGCCCTGCGTGGCGACCTGCCGTCCGGCATGGGCATGGCCAGCGGTGAGCTGCGCTACGCCAATGACCTGGTGAGCTTCATCCGTGAAGAAAGCGGCGACCACTTCCATATCGAAGTGGCGGCTTACCCGGAGATGCACCCCCAGGCGCGCAATTTCGAAGACGATCTGCAGAACTTCGTGCGCAAGGCCAACGCCGGCGCCGACAGCGCGATCACCCAGTACTTCTTCAACGCCGACAGCTACTTCTACTTCGTCGAGCGCGTACGGGCGATGGGCGTAAACATCCCGATCGTGCCGGGCATCATGCCGATCACCAACTACGCCAAGCTGGCACGTTTTTCTGACGCCTGTGGCGCTGAGATCCCACGCTGGGTACGTAAACAACTGGAAGCCTATGGCGACGACGTCAAGAGCATCCAGGCGTTCGGCGAACAGGTCATCAGCAAAATGTGTGAAGATTTGTTGCAAGGTGGCGCGCCAGGGTTGCACTTCTATACCCTTAACCAGGCTGAGCCGAGCCTCGCAATCTGGAACAACCTCAAGCTGCCGCGCTGAGGTCTGTTCAAGCAGCACCAGGCCCTCGTTTATACGGGGGCTTTTTTTGTCTACCCATCCCGGAATGGAAGCCAGCAGTACATGAATACAGCGTCCCCGACTCCCCGCCCGCAGCTGGTTTACCTGGTATTCGGCGCCGAGACCTACCATCAGGAAGCGGTATTCAGCATCGCCAGCGCCCTGGCCCACCTGGGCGGCCCCCAGGACATGCCGCTGGACATCCAGGTATTCAGTGACAACCCTGCGCCCTACGCCGACCTGCCGGTGCACGTCCACACCCTGGACGACGCCACGCGCAAGGCCTGGAGCGAGCCCCATGGCTACCATTTCCGCACCAAACACGTGCTGTTACGCAAAGTGCTGGAAACTGCCGAACGCGCACTGCTGATCGACACCGATACTTTTTTCCACGACTCGCCCATGGCGCTGTTCGAGCGCGTCGCGCCTGGCACCCTGCTGTGCAACGCCTTCCACGCCAAGTACGGCGACAACCGCGAAAGCGTGCTGCATATAGCCTTGTCCAAGTACCTGGCCGAGCGCGGCCTGGCCGACGACAATATGTGGCTGCTCAACTCCGGCGTAATGGGCATGGCCCGACAGGACGCGCACCTGCTCGACCGCTCGATCGAGCTGATGGACGAGCTGTTCCCCCTGGCCAACGGCGCCTACACCCTCGAAGAGTTCTGCCTGTCGGTGGCGGCGTACCGCACCCTCAACGTGCGCCAGTGCCCTGACCTGATCCACCACTACTGGAGCCGCAAGCAGCTGTTCCGCGCCAAGGTCAAGGCGTGGGTGGCCAAGCACGGCGCCGCCCCCACCTGCACCCATGCGCTGGCCGACACGCGCAAGGTCTCCGCCCACCTGCCGCGCCCACCGCGCCTGCAGCGCCTGATGTACAAGCTCATCACCCTGGCCCTGCCCAAGCGCAAGCAACAGTTCATCCGCGAGATTCTCTACGGCTGCTACGAACACGAAAATGAGTTCGACCAGGCGTGTGGCCCGGTTTGGTGGGACAAGGCCAAGCAGAATCAGGAACAACGCCAGAAATGCCCGGTGGACGCGCACCAATTGGAGCACTGGTTCGCCAACCCTGTCGTGCGCCTGATTCTCGGCGAGCGGCGCGCAGCCATCTACGAACACCTGATGAGCTCGCAAACAAACTAGCGCACCCCGCAGATACCTGTGCCAGAGCTTCTCTTTAAGACAGGAGCGTCGTAATCTCAGGGCATGCCCGTCACTCTGAAGCTGTTGACTGCTGCCCTCTTCACTTGCCTGAGCCTGGCCGCTTATGGCGAGAAACTGCGCATTGTCACCGAGCCCTGGGCGCCCTATGTGTATGACGAACACGGCGCCATGCGCGGGCTGGATTACGAAACCACGGTGATCGTGTTCCAGCGCCTGGGGGTGGAGGTGCAATGGCAATTCCTGCCCTGGAAGCGCTGCCTGGCCATGCTTGAGCAGGGCCAGGCCGACGGCGCGCTGGATATTTTCCACAGCCACGACCGCGACGCCTTGCTGCTCTACCCCAGCGAGCCGTTGTCGCAAGTTGAGTTCGCGCTGTTCTACGCCAACGAGCGACCGCATCCCGCGCAACGCCTGGATGACCTGCGCGGCCTGACCGTAGGTACCTCGCCGGGCTACCTGTATGGCGAGCCTTTCAGCGATTCCAGCCTGTTCAACCGCGAAGCGGCGCCCAGCCACGAAGCCAACTTCGGCAAATTGATGCTCGGGCGCATTGACCTGGTAATCACCGACCGCCGCGTGGGCCAGCATGTGATCGCGGCGATGGGCCTGCAAGGCAAGGTCAGCCAGGCGCCGCTGGTGGTCAGCCGCCAGCCGCAGTTTCTGGCGGTACGCCGTGGCGCCGGCATGGACCTGCTGGTGCAGCGCTTTGCCGCCGAACTCAAACGCTTCAAACAAGAGCCGGCCTACGCCGCGTTGAGCGCCAAATATGGTGGAATCCAAGCCATTACGGCCACAGAAGACACCGTTGAGCGCCAGGAAAGCAGCGCGCAGTGATTGCTCTGTTATACTCCGGCCTTTCCGCCAGGCTTACGCCCGGCCGCTGAGGTCTTGAAAAAGGCACCCAACCCCGCTACTGCGCAGCTTTCAGCCCCGCGCGAGCTGGTGGAGTGCCCGCCAGACGCAGCAGGACCGGACGGGATTGCGCTCCCCTAAGCGTCATTCGCGCCCGGCAAGATTATCCCTTTGGGCCAAGCCCTAACTAAAACAGGATTACTCATGTCCTTTGCTTCCCTCGGTCTCTCCGAGGCTTTAGTCCGCGCCATCGAGGCAGCGGGCTATACCGAGCCTACTCCGGTGCAACAGCGGGCCATTCCCGCCGTGTTGCAAGGTCGCGACCTGATGGTCGCGGCGCAGACAGGTACTGGTAAAACCGGCGGCTTCGCCCTCCCGATTCTGGAGCGGTTGTTCCCCAACGGTCACCCGGACAAATCCCAGCGTCACGGCCCGCGCCAACCGCGCGTACTGGTCCTGACCCCAACCCGCGAACTCGCCGCCCAGGTGCACGACAGCTTCAAGCTGTATGCCCGCGACTTGAAGTTCGTCAGCGCCTGCATCTTCGGCGGCGTCGGCATGAACCCACAGGTTCAGGCCATGTCCCGTGGTGTTGACGTGCTGGTAGCGTGCCCAGGTCGTTTGCTCGACCTGTGCGGCCAAGGCAGCGTCGACTTGTCCCACGTGGAAATCCTCGTGCTGGACGAAGCCGACCGCATGCTCGACATGGGCTTTGTCCATGACGTGAAAAAGGTCCTCGCCCGCCTGCCGGCCAAACGTCAGAACCTGCTGTTCTCGGCAACGTTCTCCCAGGACATCACCGCCCTGGCCGGCAAGCTGCTGCACAACCCGGAACGCATCGAAGTCACGCCGCCGAACACCACGGTCGAGCGTATCGAGCAACGCGTCTTCCGCCTGGCCGCCAGCCACAAGCGCTCGCTGCTGGCGCACCTGATCACCCACGGCGCGTGGGAACAGGTGCTGGTGTTCACCCGCACCAAGCACGGCGCCAACCGCCTGGCCGAGTACCTGGACAAGCACGGCCTCACCGCCGTCGCCATCCACGGTAACAAGAGCCAGAACGCGCGCACTAAAGCCCTGGCCGATTTCAAGGCCGGCACTGTGCGCATCCTGGTCGCCACCGATATCGCCGCGCGCGGCTTGGATATCGACCAACTGCCACACGTGGTCAACTTCGAGCTGCCGAACGTCGATGAAGACTATGTGCACCGTATCGGCCGTACCGGCCGTGCCGGGCGTTCGGGTGAGGCCATTTCCCTGGTCGCTCCGGACGAAGAAAAACTGCTGAAAAGCATCGAGCGCATGACCAAGCAGAAAATCGCCGACGGCGACCTGATGGGCTTCGATGCCAGCGCCGTGGAGGCCGAGAAGCCTGAGGCGCGCGAGCGTCCGGACGTGCGCAACCCACGCAACCCACGCGGTCCGAAGGGCGATGGCCCGAACGGCGGCGGTGGTGGCGGTGGTCGTCGCGACAAGGGCAAGGACAAAGGCGGCAAGGACAAGGCCCCAACCAACGGCCGTGGCGAACGCCCGGCCCGCGAGCAGAAGCCACGTGAAGGCACCCCGGCCCGCGAACAGCGCCAGCCGACCCAGGCGCCACGCGCCGCTGCCGACCGCGCCCCGGACGAGTTCCTCGACGACGACGTGGACAACTTCGGTAACCGCGTCGACTACGTGCCCCAGGCCAAACCGGCCCAAGGCCGTGGCCGTCGCCCAGGTGCTCCCGCACAGGGCGCCGGCGCCGCTACCGGCGCACCACGTGGCGGCCAGCCGCAGGGCGGTCGTCAAAACGGCCCGCGCAACAGCAGCGGCGGCACCACCGGTACCCCGCCTGCCAAGCGCAGCGGCCCGCGCAATGGTGCACCGCGTGACGGCCAGGCGCGTCGCGAAGACTCGCGCAGCAACAACCGTCGCCCAGCCCGTGACGACCAGCCACGCCTGTCCGAGCCAGCGGTGCAAAACCCGCGCGGTGGCCCGGCGCCGAAAATCATCCACAAGGAGTCGAAAGCGGATCGCTTCCCGACACCCGAGCAGTTGGACCAACTGCCAGGCCGTCCTCGTGGTGAAAAACCAGCGCTGCTGACCCGCAACCGCTGAGTTTCAAAGCTGCATAAAAAATGCCCCGCATCGAAAGATGCGGGGCATTTTTGTTGCTGTGGCGAGCGAGCAGGCATAAAAAAACCGGATCTCGCGATCCGGTTTTTTTGTGCGCGGCGAAAATTACTTCGCTTTCACACCTTCCAGCGAGATGTCCAGGTCCACAGTCTGCGAGGACGGGCCTGGGCCTTTGATGCCGAAGTCATTCAGGTTAAGCGTGGTCTTGGCGTTGAAGCCAGCACGTTCGCCGCCCCATGGATCCTTGCCTTCACCGTTGAAAGTGGCCTTGAACACCACTGGCTTGGTGACGCCGTGGAAGGTCAGGTCGCCGGTCACGTCAGCGGTTTTTTCGCCGGTGGATTTAACGGCAGTGGAAACGAACTTGGCATCGGCAAACTTGGCGACGTCCAGGAAGTCCTTGCTGGCGATGTGCTTGTCACGCTCAGCGTGGTTGGACCACAGGCTGGCGGTTTTCACGTCGACGGCGATTTTGCTGGCTTCAGGCTTGGCGGCATCCCAGCTGAACGAACCATCCCAGTCCTTGAAGGTACCGTGGATGAAGCTGTAGCCCAGGTGGCTGATTTTCCAGTCGATGAAGGCGTGCTGGCCTTCCTTGTCGATCTTGTAGTCAGCGGCCATCACTTGGCCTGCGGACAGCAGGGCAGTACCGAGTGCCAGAGCAGCGAGTGTCTTTTTCAACATGCTTTCTATTCCTTGTGAGTCGAGGTTGAACATCAGGCTTTGCGCCCCAGCATTCGCGTGAGGGTCGCATCACGATCGATAAAGTGGTGTTTCAGCGCAGCCACGCCGTGCAAACCGGCGAAGACCACCAATACCCAGGCCAGGTACAGATGCACCAGGCCTGCGTTGTCTGCCTGGTCCGGTAGCCCGGCAACCACGGCAGGAATTTCAAACAGGCCAAACACCGGGATACCGACACCGTCTGCGGTGGAAATCAGGTAACCGGCGATCATCACGGCAAACAGCCCAACATAGAGGAACGCGTGGCCAAACGCGGCACCGATACGGGTCATGCGGCTGTAAGTGGCCAGCGGCGGTGGCGGCGGGCTGATCAGGCGCCAGACAATCCGCACCAGCATGATGGCGAACAGCGTGATGCCAATGCTCTTGTGCAGGTCGGGCGCTTCTTTGCGCCAGGCGCTGTAGTAGTCGAGACCGACCATCCACAAGCCTAGGGCAAACAGACCGAACACCACCAAGGCCACGCCCCAGTGCAAAATAACGCTTATCCAACCATAGCGGGACGGAGAGTTCTGTAGCTGCATTCCTAAGATCCTATAAGAACTGTGCCCAAGACTAGCGATTTACCTATCGAATTAAAGCCGAAAATTTCGCTTTGAAATATCGAGAAATACGATCTTGAGAGTATGCACAGTACGTTAACGATGGATTAAGGACTATTCCTGAGAAACGTGACAGACCGTCCTGCGTTTACCGCCAATTCATCCGTAATGGGTTGTGACACAGCCGCCCATTGCATAGGCTTGCGCGACTGTTTTACCTGCGCCAGTCGCGGGACCGCTTCGAGGAGATCACCGATGGGCTTGAACAACCAGTGGATGCAACGCGACCTCGCGGTGCTGTGGCATCCCTGCACCCAGATGAAAGACCACCAGCAACTGCCGCTGGTCCCGATCAAACGCGGCGAAGGCGTGTGGCTGGAAGACTTCGAAGGCAAGCGCTACCTCGACGCCGTGAGCTCCTGGTGGGTCAACGTGTTTGGCCACGCCAACCCGCGCATCAACCAACGCATCAAGGACCAGGTTGATCAGCTGGAACACGTGATCCTCGCCGGTTTCAGCCACCAGCCGGTGATCGAGCTGTCCGAGCGCCTGGTTGCCATGACGCCCGAGGGCCTGACCCGCTGCTTCTACGCCGACAACGGCTCGTCGTGCATTGAAGTCGCGCTGAAGATGAGCTTCCACTACTGGCTCAACCGTGGCCTGGCGAACAAAAAGCGCTTTGTGACGCTGACCAACAGCTACCACGGCGAAACCATCGCCGCGATGTCGGTGGGCGACGTACCGCTGTTTACCGAGACCTACAAGGCGCTGCTGCTGGACACCATCAAGGTGCCGAGCCCGGATTGCTACCTGCGCCCCGACGGCATGAGCTGGGAAGAACACTCGCGCAACATGTTCCTGGCCATGGAACAGACCCTGGCCGAGAACCACGCCACCGTCGCCGCCGTGATCGTCGAACCGCTGATCCAGGGCGCCGGCGGCATGCGCATGTACCACCCGGTGTACCTCAAGCTGTTGCGTGAAGCCTGCGACCGCTACGGCGTGCACCTGATCCACGACGAAATCGCCGTGGGCTTCGGCCGCACCGGCAGCATGTTCGCCTGCGAGCAAGCCGGCATCCGCCCGGACTTCCTGTGCCTGTCCAAGGCCCTCACCGGCGGCTACCTGCCGCTGGCGGCGGTGGTCACCACCGATGATGTCTACGACGCCTTCTACGACGACTACCCCACCCTGCGCGCCTTCCTGCATTCCCACAGCTACACCGGTAACCCGCTGGCGTGCGCGGCGGCGTTGGCGACGCTGGATATCTTCGAAGAAGACAACGTGATCGAAAACAACAAGGCCCTGGCCCAGCGCATGGCCACCGCCACCGCGCACCTGGTGGACCACCCCCACGTGTCGGAAGTGCGCCAGACCGGCATGGTGCTGGCCATCGAGATGGTCCAGGACAAAGCCACCAAAACCGCCTACCCGTGGCAGGAACGCCGTGGCCTCAAGGTGTTCGAGCACGCCCTGGAACGCGGCGCGCTGTTGCGCCCGTTGGGCAGCGTGGTGTATTTCCTGCCGCCGTATGTGATTACTCCGGAGCAGATCGACTTCCTGGCTGAAGTGGCCAGTGAAGGCATTGATATCGCCACCAACAGCAAAGTCAGCGTCGCCGTGCCAGAAGATTTTCACCCAGGCTTCCGTGATCCGGGTTGATTGCCCACAACATTTTTTCCAGAGAACAGAAATGAGACTGTCCCGCTTTTTCACCGACACCCCGCTGAGCATTGGCGACTTTGAGTTGCCCGAAGCCCAGGCGCACTACATCAGCCGTGTGTTGCGCATGAGCGAAGGCGATGCCGTGCAACTGTTCGACGGCTCCGGCCAGGAGTTTCGCGGCAGCTTGCTGGAAGTCGGTAAAAAGCGCGTCAGCGTGCAACTGACTGAGAGCTTCCCCGGCCAAACCGATTCGCCGCTGCACATCCACCTCGGCCAGGGCCTGTCCCGGGGCGAGCGCATGGACTGGGCGATCCAGAAAGCCACTGAATTGGGCGTGAACGAAATCACGCCGATTTTCAGTGACCGCTGCGAAGTGCGCCTCAAAGACGAACGCGCCGACAAACGCCTGCTGCACTGGCGCCAGGTGGCGATCAGCGCGTGCGAGCAATGCGGGCGTTCGACGGTGCCGGTGATTCATCCACCGCTGCTGTTGGCGGACTGGCTGAAGCAGGCCGAAGCGGATCTGAAGCTGGTGCTGCACCCCGTGGCCGAACCGATGGTCAGCCATGCCAAGCCAGCGAGCCTGGCGTTCCTGATCGGGCCCGAAGGTGGCTTGACCGATGGGGAAGTCGAAACTGCCCAGGACGCCGGTTTCCATGCTGCGCGCCTCGGGCCGCGCGTACTGCGCACCGAAACCGCACCCGTAGTGGCGTTGGCCGTCGCCCAACAGCTCTGGGGCGACTTCTAACCCCTCTCTTTGCAAACCCAATCAAAATGTGGGAGGGGGCAAACCCCCTCCCACATTTTGACCGAGTTGTCTGTTACAGCACGTAATGCATGATCGCCACAAAATGCAGCAAACTGCCGCCGATCACAAACAAATGCCAGATCCCGTGGGAGTGGCGCAACCGGTCCTCCAGGGCAAAAAAGATGATGCCCACGGTGTACAACACCCCGCCCGACGCCAGCCACGTAAACCCCGCCGTACCCAGCGCGGCGAGCAGCGGCTTGACCGCCACCAGCACGATCCAGCCCATCACCGCGTAGATCACGATCGACAGGATGCGCGCCTCCGAGCGCGGCTTGATCTCCTGCAGGATGCCGATCACCGCCAGCCCCCACACAATCCCGAACAGCGTCCAGCCCCATGGCCCGCGTAGCGTCACCAGGCAAAACGGCGTGTAGCTGCCGGCGATCAGCAGGTAGATCGAAAAGTGATCGACCTTCTGCATGATCTCTTTTCGCCGCCCGCGAACGCTGTGGTAAACGGTGGACGCGCTGTACAGCACCATCAAGGTAAAGCCGTAGATCGCCACGCTGACAATCTTCCAGGGGCTGCCGTCCAGGCTCGCCACCACCAACATCCAGACCGCGCCAATACAGGCCGCAACCGCCCCGAGCAAATGGCTCCAGGCGTTGAATCGTTCCCCGTGATACATCTGCCACTGACCTCCTGTAACCCTTGAGAACCGGCCGGTAAGCCTCCGGCCTTGCGCATCAGAGTGCAAGCGGCGTGTGACGTTCCGGCGACGCCGCGTGGTTTTGCGGGCACAATCGACGGCATTCGAACAAGAGCCACGGCCATGCTGATCGACGAAGAATTCACCCTCAAGAAACTGGAAATCTTCCTGGCGTTCATGCGCACCGGCAACCTGGCCCGCGCCGCCGCCGAGCTGCAAACCAGCAACGTCAGCGTGCACCGCGCCATCCACTCGCTGGAAAACGCCCTGCGCTGCCCGCTGTTCAAACACGAAGGGCGCAACCTCACCCCGCTGGAAAGCGCCTACGTACTCGAAGAGCGCGCGCAGAAACTGGTCGCCGATGTGGTCGACAGCGTGCGCCTCACGCGCGAAGCCGCCGGCTTTTCCGCCGAGCGCTTCAAGCTCGGCTCGTTGTATTCGCTCACGGTCAAGACCGTGCCGCAGCTGATCATGGGCCTAAAGATCCGCCGCAGCGAACTCAATATCGACCTGATCCTCGGCTCCAATTTCGACCTGCTCTACAAGCTCAAGAACATGGAAGTGGACGCGATCCTCATCTCCCTCGACGAGCACGCCAACGACCCGGACTGCGAGCAGATAGCGCTGTTCTCCGACGATATCTTCCTCGCCACACCGGCGGATTCACCCTTCGACCGCGAACAGGAAATCGACCTGGCCGACGTGCGCGACGCCACCTTCATCACCCTCACCCAGGGCTTCGCCACCCACCAGGACGGCAACCGAGTGTTCAAGCAGGCGGGGTTCGAACCGAAGGTGGCGATGCAGGTGAATGACATTTTCACGCTGCTGAGCATGGTCAGCTCGGGGGTGGGTTATGCGTTGCTGCCGGGGCGAATTGCGGCGGTGTACGAGAACCGCGTGAAGCTGATACCGCTGCAAGCCAGGTACCGGTTGCAGCAGCACATTGGGGTGGTGTTTTTGAAGGCCAAGGAGCGGGATCCGAATTTGCTCGCTTTGTTGGCTGAATGTCGGATGTACGCCAATCGGCAGGCCTGAGACCGTCATCGGGGGCTTGCCCCCGATGAGGCCCTACCAGCCAACACAACGCCCAAAGCTAGCCCACCAGCCCCCGCACAATGAAGTACAACAACGAAGGCCCCAGCAAACACCCAAGCCCGGTATGGAACGTAGCCGTCAGAGCACCATAAGGCACCAACCGCCGATCCGTCGCCGCCAGCCCCGCCGTCACCCCACTCACCGTCCCGGCCAACCCACCAAACACCATCGCCGAACGCGGGTTATCCAAGCCCATCCAGCGCGCCGCCACCGGCGTGCCGACCATCACCAGAATCGCCTTGATCAACCCCGTGGCAATCGACAGCGCCATCACATCCGAGGTCGCGCCAATCGCCGCGCCGGTCACCGGCCCAACGATGTAAGTCACGGCACCGGCGCCGATGGTGGTCATGCTGATTGCATCGCGATAACCAAACACCCAGGCCATGCTCGCGCCGACGATAAACGGCAGGATGGTGCCGAGCAGCAAGGCAATCACGCCGATCATCCCGGCTTTGCGCGCTTCGGTGGCTTGCACCTCGAACGCCGTGGCGACGATGGCAAAGTCACGCAACATGGCGCCGCCCATCAGGCCGATGCCGGAGAACAACGCCAGGTCGGCCAGGCCCTTTTGCCCGCCGGTGATCGTGCCGCCGACCCAGGCCAGCACCAGGCCGATCACGATGGCAATCGCCGAACCATGGATGCGCCCGAACGTGAGGCGCTTGGACAGCACCACAGAAATCCACATCACCACGCCCACAAAGGCAAACGCGGTGATCAGGCCGTTATGTTCCAAGCCTTTTTCGATGAGGTCCCACATATCAGCGGCCTCCCACTGGAACGATCAGCGGCTCTTCGGCGGGCAAGGGCTCGCCCTTATGCGTACGGCTGATGAGCGCAATGGTGCAGCCACACACCACCACCGAACCAATGGCCGCGAGTACCGCCACCGGCCCGCCGTGCAGGGCCGTGACCACGTTTTGCTGCGCCGCCATGGCGACCACCACCGGGATGTACATGGCGCCCCAGAAGCCCACGCCCATCTCGCATTCCTTGGTCATGCCGCCGCGTTTTTGCATCCACAAGCGCGCGCAGATCAGCAGGATCATGGCGATGCCCACCCCGCCCACGTTGGATTTGACCCCCAGCAACACGCCAAGCATGTCGCCCATGATCACGCCTGCGAGCGTGCAGATCGCCAGCAATGCCACACCGTAAATAATCATTGTTGTTGTCCTCAAAGTGCTCGATCGAAATTGTTGTTTTTGTGCTTCGAAAGCCTTGGGTGGTGCTTTATCGGTGGCGGCGACCCTCCTCTTGCAGCAAGGCCTGCAAGGTGTCCAGGCGCGCGCCTTCGCAGGCGATCACCGTGCCTTGTTCAAACACCCGGCGCGACAGCCCGGTGAGCACGGCGCCCGGGGGCAGTTCGATTTGCAGGCGCACGCCGCGCTCGTAGGCGCTTTGCACGGTGCCGCGCCAGTCGACGATGCGGCACATGTTAAAGGCCAGGTCGTCGCGCAGCTGCTCAGGGTTGTGGATAGGCCGCGCGCGAGTGCTGCTCAGGTAGGTGATGCGCGGGGCTTTGAGTGCAACGAACGCATCCGCCAATGCCTGGGCCGGTTCTTCCAGCAGCGCGCAGTGGGACGGCACGCTCACGGCCAGGCGCCTGGCGATGCCGTTGCCTTTGATGCGTTGCGCGACCTGCTGCATGGCCGCGTCACTGCCAGCGATCACGGTCTGGTTATCGGCGTTGATATTGGCCAGGTACACCGGGGTGTCGGGGCTGTGGATGTCGGCCAGCAGTTGCTCGACGGTGGATAACTCCGGGCCGATCAGCGCGGTCATGCCAAAGCCTTGTGGATAAGCATTTTGCATCAGCTCGCCGCGCAGGCTGACGAGTTTGATCGCGTCGCCAAAGCCCAGCGCACCGGCGATCACCGCCGCCGGGTAGGCGCCGATGGACAGGCCCGCGACATAATCCGGGATGTGTTCCAACAGCCGCGCATGTGCCACACCGGCAATCAACAGGCAGAGCTGAACAGCCCGAGTGTTGGCTAGCGCTTGGGCGGTATCCAGGGCGCGCACGTCTTCGCCCAAGGCATCGCTGGCTTCGTCCAGCACAGCGGCCGGCAGCGCCTGGAGCATCCCCGTGCGCTGGGCGCCCTGCCCCGGAAACACCAGCAGGCTGCTCATGCCACGGCCTGCCAGGGGTCGAGTACCAGGTGCGCGCCGCTGGAGGTTTTCAACAGTACGCGACGGGAACCGCTTGCCCATTCGCGCAGGGCGACGGCGCCAAACGGGGTTTGTAGTTGAAGGTCCACGGCACACGGCGCCGTATCAAGCATCGCCAAAAGATCTTCGGCATCCACGCGGGTCATCGGCTGCGGCGCGCGCAGGATCAAATCCAGATCGCTCTGGGCATGCAGCGCTTCAATGCCAGTGGCCAACTCAAAACCTGCACTGCCAGTGACGCCCCAGGCTTCCTGTGCCAGCACCGCACGCAGTTGAGCCAATGCCTGCAAGGCAGGCAAATCCCGAGGCGAGACGACGCTGCCGAGCGCCTCCGGAATCACACGCCGCAGCACGGCCGCTACAGGCATCACTGCCGCAAAGCGCTGCTCACGCAACCGCCCGCGCACGCCGACCGCCACATAACCAGGCTTGGCGACGGCGCGGCGCACCACCACCGGGTGGCCGGCGCTGAGCGCGTCCACCGCCCAGGCGGGTGCGTCGGCAGGCAGATGCGCCGGGGTCATGCCCCAGAGCAAATCGTGGGCGTTCACCATTGCGCCCGCAGCAGTTGGCGTACATGGCTGGACGCGGCGCGATTGGTCGCGCCGAGACGCCCGCTCAAGTCGGTGCTGGCGATGTCCTTGATCGCACTCACCAGGCACTCGCGAACCCGTGCCACGTCGTCCGGCGTCGGCTGCTCAATCTGGCTGACCGACAAGGTTTCCCACAGCAGGCCGAGGCTGGCATAGCTGTCGATGTCATAGGCCATCGGCGGCACGCTGGCGGCCAGGGCTTCCAGCTCCTCGACGCTGCGCAGGGTCACCCGCGCGGCCGACGCCTTGCCCATGGCGTGCACCATCACACCGGGGTCGCGCAGGGCGATCAGGCGGTTGGCCTGGTAGCCGTGGGCGAGGAACGCACCGGACATGGCCTTGCCCACCAGCAGTGCAATCACCGGGTGCCCTGCCAACCGGGCGCGGGCGTAGCTGTCAGCGGCGGCGGCCAGGGCCTGGTGGATGCCGAGGGCTTCTTCACGACGGCCATAGGCTTGGCTCGGCACATCGACAATGGCGATGATCGGGCGCTTGTCGCCACGGGCGATGGCTTCATCCACCGCCTTGGCCAGGCCCCAGCCTTCCAGCAGGCCAACTTCGCCATTGCGCGCACGCGGGAAGCGGTTTTGTGCGTCGGTGACCACGGCGATAAAACGCCCCAGTTCACCGTCGGCGACTTTCAGCGAGGCCGGCAAGCCTTCCACAGGCGTGGCACCGGCGCTCAATGCGTTAAACCATTGCAAGCCTCTCATGAGCGTTCTCCCTGATACAGATCGCGAACCGTGGCCGGGTCGATTTGCGGCGTGGCGTCCAGCTCGCTCAAGCGCGCGAGGTAATAGTCGGCCTGTTGGCTGCGTTGCCGAGCGGGCAGGCCTTGCTGCAATAACGCCGTAATCGTCTGCTGAATCTGCGCCACATCATCCGCCACATACCGGTCGGCCAAGCTGCTATTGAAACGCTGCTCACCGCCGGTAAGGCTCCAGATGAAAGGCCGGTCGCGGGAGTCGTATTCTTCCAGGCCGGCTTCCTGTTCGATCACTTGCGGGCCGTTCAGCCCCAAGCGCGCTTCACGGGTAACGACGAGGTAACTGCACAACCCGGCCGCGATGGACATGCCGCCAAAGCAACCGACGCTGCCCGCCACCACACCGATCACCGGCTGATACTGGCGCAGGTCGACAATCGCCGCATGGATATCGGCAATCGCCGCCAGGCCCAGGTTGGCTTCCTGCAACCGCACACCGCCGGTTTCCAGCAGCAACACGGCGCGGGTCGGAATGCCGTTGCGGTTGTCTTCGGCCGCCAGTTCCAGGGCACCGGCGATTTTCGCGCCGCCCACTTCCCCGAGGCTGCCACCCTGGAAGTTGCCTTCAATCGCCGCCACCACCACCGGCAAACCGGCGATGCTGCCCTTGGCGATCACCACGCCGTCATCGGCTTGCGGCACCACGCCCTGGCGGCTGAGCCACGGCGACATCACGCGTTGGAACGGGTCGATCAGTTCGCGATAAGTGTCGGCGTCCAACAACGACTTGGCGCGCTGGCGTGCAGCGAGTTCGACAAAGCTGTGTTTGCTCAGCAAGTCAGTCATGGCCGATCTCCTCGAAACCCTGCTCCAGGCGCAAACGCACCACGCCGGGGGTGGCGCCGAAATCGTGGATATCAATGTTCAAGGCCGGCGGCGTCTGCTCCTGGAAGATGCGTTCGAACAGATGCTGCCAGCGTTGCTCGGCGCCATTCACCGAGGTTTGCACCTGGATGGTCAGCGTGCCGGGCGTGCCCGGTTCCAGCAGCACTTCGAGGTCGCCGGAGCCGACGCACCCCACCAGCGCACGGCCTTTGGGCGGCTGCCCGGCGGGGAATTCAAAGGATAAGGTTTCCATCACAGCGCTCCGTCGAGGCGGTCGATAAACAGGCAGGCGGCCAACAGGTCGGCGGCGCCGCCGGGGGAGGCATTCAGGGCCAGCAGTTGCTGGTCCAGCGCGTGCAGTTGGCGGCGGCCGGCGAGCGTGGCGCTGCCGCCGGCGTCGAGCACGGCTTGGGCGCCCTGCTGCATGGCTTGCAGGCCTTCGGTGCCGGCGCGATAGAGCACGCAGGTGTCGGCCAGGTCGGTCATGATCGCGAGCAAGGCATCCAGGCGCGCGTTCTGTTCGCCGGCGTTTTGCTCGCGGCTTTTGCGCAGTCGCGGCAGGCCGCGTTGCATCACCGAGGGGAAGCCGAGCTGCGCTTCTTCACGGGCGCCGCGTGCGCCGTAGCGTTGCGCGACCTGGGCGCCGTGGCTCAGGGGTTGCGGGGCGTAGCGGTCATTGAGCAAGGCCAGCCGGGCGGCGGTCAGCGTGATAGCGCGGGGTTCCAAAGCCGCCGCAGCGGTGAGCAAACCGAGGGCCCAGATTGCGCCGCGATGGGTGTTCACCCCGCCGGTGGTGGCGAGCATCGCTTGCTCGCCTTCACGGCCGATGCGGCCGAGGGCCTCGCGCAGGGGCAAGCCGACTTCACCGAATTCAAGCGCCGCTTCGGCCATTTCCTTGAACATCGGCCACAGCGACAGCGCCGAGGCGTGCATCAGGCCCAGGTGCAAATCGCTGTGGGCGCCGTTGCCACGTCGGTCCACCAGGGCAGGCTTGGGCGACAGGTCAGCCTCATCGATCAACGCGTCGACGGCCATATCCGCCAGGCGATCGGCCAGGCTCAGTTCATGCAATTTAAGGGCGCGCATTTACCAGCTCCTGAATTTGGCGGGCGGGTTGTACAGGCCGCCGGACCAGTCCACCAGATCGGCCACGCTCTTGGCGGCCAGCAGCTCGCGGGTGGCGTCGGTGCGGCGGATGCCGAGGTCTTCGGGCAAGGCGATCAAGCCTTCGCGGCGCATGCGCGCGGTGTCCTTGGGGTTGTGGCGCATGCCGATGGCGGTGACCCCGGCGACGGCGGCGATCATCGCCTGGCGTTCTTCCAGGGAGCGCGCCTTGTACAGGTAGGCGATGCCTTCTTCGGTGAGCAGGTGGGTCACGTCGTCGCCGTAGATCATGATCGGTGCCAGCGGCATGCCGCTTTTGCGTGCGACTTCCACGGCGTCGAGGGTGTCGACGAAGGTGGGTTTGCCGCCTTCCTGGAAGGTCTCGACCATTTGCACGACGAGTTTTTTACCGCGCTCCAGCAGCGCCTCTGGTGCATCGTCGTGGCGCATATCCAGCCACGCCGGGGTGCCATGGCGACGGCCGCGCGGGTCGTGGCCCATGTTCGGCGCGCCGCCGAAACCGGCGAGGCGGCCCCGGGTCACGGTGCTGGAGTGGCCGTCGCCGTCCACTTGCAGGGTGGCGCCGATAAACAGGTCCACGGCGTACTGGCCGGCGAGTTGGCAGAACATGCGGTTGGAACGCATCGAGCCGTCGCGGCCGGTGAAGAACACATCCGGGCGCGCGGCGATGTAGTTTTCCATGCCCAGCTCGGTGCCGAAGCAATGCACGCTTTCGACCCAGCCGCTCTCAATCGCGGGGATCAGCGTGGGGTGCGGGTTGAGGGTCCAGTTACGGCAGATCTTGCCCTTGAGGCCGAGGGATTCGCCGTAGGTGGGCAGGATCAATTCAATAGCAGCGGTGTTGAAACCAATGCCGTGGTTGAGCGACTGCACATTGTGTTTTTCGTAGATGCCACGGATCGCCATCATCGCCATCAGCACGTGTACCGGCTTGATATGGCGCGGGTCGCGGGTGAACAGCGGTTCGATGTAGAACGGCTTGTCGGCCACCACCACAAAATCCACCCAGCTTGCCGGGATGTCGACGCGAGGCAAATCGGTGACGTCATCCACCAACTGGTTGACCTGCACGATGACGATGCCGTCGCTGAAGGCGGCGGGCTCGATCAACGCCGGGGTGTCTTCGGTGCTGGCGCCGGTGTAGATATTGCCGGCGCGGTCGGCCATGAAGCCGGCGGAGAGCACCACGTTGGGGATCAAGTCCACCACCAGCCGCGCATAGAGTTCGATGTAGGTGTGGATCGCGCCGATTTCCAGCAGGCCGTCTTCCAGCAGCTGGCTGATGCGCAGGGATTGGGTGCCGGCGAAGGAGAAATCCAGCTTGCGGGCGATGCCCTTTTCAAACAGGTCCAAGTGCTCGGAACGCCCGACACTGGGCATGATCATGTGCAAATCGTGGAGCTTGGCCGGGTCGGCCTTGGCCAGGGAGCGCGAGAGGAAGTCGGCTTGTTTCTGGTTGTTGCCCTCCAGCACCACGCGGTCGCCGGGGAGGATCAGCGCTTCCAGGGCTTCGACGATTTTGTCGCTGGGCAGCACGGCCCCGTCTGCGTATTTTTTGACCAGCCCGAGGCGCCGCTGCTTCTCGTCGCGCCGCCGCGTCCAGCGCGAGTCGGGGGTAGTTGTTGTTGTCATGGTCGCTCCACGGGGTTTGCTGTCGTGGGCTTACCTTAGGAGTGAAAGCGAGGGGCATCAATCAAGCTGGGCGTTGGACTGTTACGCCCAGGTTAATGATGGCTCAATGAACACGGGGATTCAGGCGTTGCGCCATTCGAGGCGATGGAACCAGATGGTCCGAAGCAGCGCCAATGCCGCAAAAACGTGCAGCCCCAGCACTGCCGGCGCGCTCCAATCCCACAGGCCTGCCAGGGCTTGCGCGTAAACCGGCAGCAGCAGCAAGAGCAGCGCCACCAGCGCGCCGGCACCCAGTTGCTCCCAATTTTTCAAGCGGCTGACACGGGAGGCGATCGCGTAGCCCAGCAGTGCGCCGAGGCACACGATCAGCAGGCTTAGCAGGTCATGTTCATCGATGGGAGGAAAGCCCAGCCAGTTAAACAGCAGGCCAAACGCAAGCAGGGTGAGCGAACAAATTGCGAAAAATACGAAGGCATATTCCAGGGCATCCAGCAGGCGATCCCGGATGAACCTTCGGGCCTGTGTTTCTTCATCCGCGGTCGGCTTCTCGGTTATCGCCACGGCCAGCAGGCCTGAACCGAGCCCACCCAGGGTCATGACCACGAAATTGCTCATTACGCCTTTGATAGCCTGTTCCGCGCCGATGAGATTCAGGCTTTCCAGATACACCAGAATAAACACCGCGCCGGCCGAGGTAATCATGAAGCCCCACAGCTTGCCGCGGTTGGACTGCACGTTCATGGTCACTGCCGCCGTGAGCACCAGCACCGCAAACCACATCAGCAGCACGCCGGTAAAACTATTGAGGTTGTACAGCCAGGCAAACCCGTCCAAAAGCCACATTGCGTCGATACTTCTGTCGAAAAACTCCCCTCGCTATCGGCAGTGGGGTGGGGATCTTTACGGTGGCAAGGGGCGGCATGATGGGTGGCAGTTTTCCAATACAGAACAAATTACCTGTGGGAGGGGGCTTGCTCCCGATGGTGGTGGGTCAGGTGCAGCTGCATCAACTGGCAGTCCGCCATCGGGGGCAAGCCCCCTCCCACATTTGTTCATGTGGTGTTAGAAAAAACTGCGTTATGTCCATTCATGATCAGCTAACAGGCCTTCCACTTGGCTCAGCAGAGCCGTCGCGCTACCCATCAACTGCCCCAACATCGCGTCGTCTTCATCCATATACCCCTCATATTCCGCCAGGTTCCGGCGCTCATGACACAGCGCCAATAGCCTCACTTCCACCTTGCTTGCGTTAGTGGTGTGAAGCAGGCATTGAAAAACCAGATAGCGTTTGTCAGAGCGGTAGCCTCGCAGGCGCAAGGCCGTGAGGGCGATGGCATGGGCGGCGTTGTAAGCCAGGTCGAAACGGCTGGCGAACGATAGTTGTGAATTACCCGCATCCCTCAAGCGGTCCCGGGCTGAACGCATCAGCCCATCACATTCCTTGCGATCCGCAGGCTCAGTCTTCAGGCCGCCACTACGTTGCAGATTCTCCAAGTTTACCTTGTTGTCCATCCGTGGATTCCAGGGGGTTGGCCCCCATCAGGTTGATCTTGTCCTGCTGCACGACCCGCTGCACAAAACTGTTCCCGGCATTCCATTTGCCGATCCAGTCTGCCGGGGTGTAAAGCGTCGGGTTGATGGTGCGGCCCAGTTGCTCTTCCAGCGGCATGAGCTGCTCCATGACTTCACTGTAGTTGAGGCTTTCGCCGATCAGCATCAGATCTATGTCACTGGATGAGTGCGCCTCGCCCTTGGCAATGGAGCCGTAGATAAAAGCCCAAGTCAGCTGCGCGGCGAAGGGTGCCAGTGCAGTGCGCAAGGGTTCATCCAGGCTCAGCGTCTTGCGCACGATGGCCAGCAATTCCGAGTAGATCGGGCATTCAGGGTTGGCTTGATAGTGGATCTGGTTGCCCTGACGGCTCATGGTCAAGATGCCCGCCAACTGCAACCGCTCCAGCTCGCGTGTGAGGCTGCCTTTTCCCACTTGAGCCCAGCGTGCGATTTCATTGGTGAAGAAGCTCTGCTCGGGCTTGGCAAACAGCAAGCCCAGGACTTTTTGCTGGGTGACTGTGAAGAGCGCAGTGCTGAGGGGCAAGGTGTGCATGGCGATGGCCGATAAGTCCCAAAAAGGGAACGATAGGTCCCTTTTTGGGAACGATCAAGTTTTAAGGCGCCGGCGCGGGGGAAATCTGTTCGAGCGCTCTATCCACCAGTAACTGCCCCAACTCCGCCATTTGCTGGATCCCAAGCATGATTGCGCGCTGGGAGGTGTCCAGGTCGAAGGCTAGGTTGCAGGTGAGTGCGTTGAGGGAGGACAGGGTTTCGCTGGCGTTGACCAGCAGGGTTTCGCTGTCCTGATGAGGGTTTACGGTGAAGAGGGGCGGATTAGGGGTAGGTTTGATCATGATGAAACTCCTAAACAGTCAGTAAGGAGCGCCACCGTTCGCTTGCACGCAAATGAGGGTGGCGACCGTGCGCAGGTGTGCAAGACCGGGCCTGTTTAGGACACCCAGCAGGTCCGAAGACCTCCTGCGCGCAGCCGCCATAAAGCAGCGAGCACAAAAAACGCCCGTTGGTTGGCTGGGCGTTTGTACGCCTAAACAGTTTCGTCGGACTTGCACGTCCGTGTCACCGTTTTTTCCGATGACGGAACAAAGACTAGGCGCCCCGACTGCCCGCGACAAGTTCATGCACAGCCCAAAATCCTGCAGGAAAAATCCGAAGCGCCCTCAAAGCGTGTTCATCACAGAGAATATTCCGACAGGGTTTTCAGGTTGTTGCTCGGAACCGGCCTCTCTAGCCTTTTCGGTCCGAATCTCGGTACGAGCGGCCAGCATGAATTCAATCGCCAAACCCAGTATGGGTATGCACAACCCACCTCACCCCGGCGAAATCCTGCTTGAGGATGTGGTCCCTGCCTTGGGCATCACCATCACCGAAATGGCACGACGCCTTGGTTTCGCCCGTGAGACTTTTTCAAGGATTTTGCATGGCCGTGCACCGGTCAGCCCGGATCTGGCCGTGAGGCTTGAACGGGCTGGCGTGAGTACTGCGCGGCTATGGCTGTCGATGCAAAGTGCCTATGACTTGTGGCAGGCCGAGCATCGGGAGCAGCCGGTGATTGAGCGGTTTGCGCGGATTGATTGAGGCACGAATCAGTGTGGGAGGGGGCAAGCCCCCTCCCACACTGGATTTTTGCAAGGCTTAGGATCAGGCCAGGCCGGACTCTACCAGCAGGGCTTCGAGCCCCATGAGGTCGGGCACCTTCGCCACATGCTCGCCCACTTGCACCGCCGCCAGTTCCAGCGGGCACAGCGGCACGTCCACGTAGCTCAATTCGCTGTCGAGCTTGTACGAGCGGGGAATGCCCTGGATCACCAGCGCAATGAACTTCAAGGTCGGGCGGCCGCCCAGCGCATTCAATACCACGATCCGCGAGCGCTCGCCGGTGACGCTGGCTTCGCCGCAGGCGGCTTCGAAGCTGACCAGCGGGATTTGCCAATCGCGCCAGGTCACTTGCCGCAAATACCACGGCGGGGCATCGCTGGCCGGTTCGCCGCGTTGAAAGTCGATCAACTCGGCCACGGCGACGTTGGGCAATACCAGGTGACGATCAGCCAGGGGCAGCAGCAAGCCGGTGAGTTGGCTGGTGCGGTGGTCAAGCATGGGACTTGCTCCAATAGGCGATGCTGTCCAGCAGCACCGACTCCTGGTACGGCTTGCCCAGGTATTCGTTGACGCCGATGGCCATGGCGCGGTCGCGGTGTTTCTGGCCGGTGCGCGAGGTGATCATGATGATCGGCAGGCGCATCAGCCGGGGGTCGTTGCGCACTTGGGTGGCCACTTCAAAGCCGTCCATGCGCGGCATTTCGATGTCGAGCAGCATCAGGTCCGGCGTGTGTTCTTCGAGCACGGCGATGGCGTCGATGCCGTCTTTGGCGGTGAGCACGTTCATGCCGTTGCGCTCCAGCAGGCGACTGGTGACTTTGCGCACGGTCACCGAGTCGTCGACCACCAGCACCAGCAACGGGCGCTTTTTCAGTGGGTCGTTGAGGATCAACGGCGCGTCGACCCGCTGCGCCGGCAAGGCCGGTTGGCGCGCGCGAATATGCGCGAGCAGGTCAATGATCAATACCACGCGGCCATCGCCGAGGATGGTCGCCCCGGACAAACCCTGCACTCCGGCAAACTGCGGGCCCAGGCCCTTGACCACGATCTCCCGCGTGCCGGCCATGGCATCCACATGGATCGCCACGCGCCGCTCGTTGCATTGCACCAGCAGCACCGGTACGGGTTGGTATTGACCCAATAATCTAGGCCGACCGACGGTGTGCAGCAGGTCGCCCAGGTAAAACAATTCGTAGCGCTGGCCGGCGTATTCATAGCGCGGCGGGTCTTGCTGATAGTGCCCGGCCAGCTCATGGGGCAGCACGCGCACCAGGCCTTCGATGGTGTTGAGCGGGATCGCGTATTGGTCGTCCGCGCATTGCACCATCAGCGCGCGGTTGACCGACACGGTGAACGGCAGGCGAATACGAAAGTGCACGCCCTCCCCCGGCGTCGACTCAATAAACATCGAGCCGCCGAGCTGGCGCACTTCTTCATGCACCACGTCCATGCCCACGCCGCGCCCGGAAATCTGGGTGATTTTTTCTGCGGTGGAAAAGCCCGGCTGCAGGATGAATTGCAACACGTCGCGGTCGCTGATCTCCTGCTCAGGCGCGAGCAGCCCGCGCTTGATCGCCTTGCGCCGCACGGCATCGAGGGGCACGCCGGCGCCGTCGTCGCGCATGTCGAAGACGATATCGCCGCCTTCGTGGGTCAGGTCCAGGCTGATGCGGCCCTTCTCGGGTTTGCCCGCCGCCAACCGCGCTTCGCGGGATTCCAGGCCATGGTCGACGGCGTTGCGCAGCATATGTTCGAGTGGCGCCGCCATGCGTTCGAGCACGTTGCGGTCCATCTCGCCCTCGGCATTGCCAACGATGAATTCCACGTCCTTGCCCAGCTCCTGCGCCACCTGGCGCACGATGCGTTTAAGCCGTGGCAGCATGCGTTCAAACGGCACCATGCGCGTGCGCATCAGGCCTTCCTGCAGCTCGGTGTTGATGCGCGCCTGTTGCTGCAACAGGTCGTGGGCGTCCTGATTGCGACGGTCGAGGGTGTCCTTGAGGTCGAGCAGGTCGGAGACCGATTCGGACAGCGCGCGGGACAGCTGCTGCAACTGCGAATGGCGGTCCATTTCCAGCGGGTCGAATTCTTCATAACCCAGGCGCTCGGCCTCGGCCTGCTGGCGGCTGAGGATGCGGCCCTGGGTTTCGGTATCGAGACGGCGCAGTTGGTCGCGCATCCGCTCGATGGTGGTTTCCACCTCGGTGAGGGCGATGCGCGCGTCGTTGACCTGCTGTTCGATACGCCCGCGGAAGATCGAGGTTTCGCCGGCCAGGTTGACCAGGTCATCGAGCAAGTCGGCGGAGATTTTCACCATGTCGGCGGCAGGGTCCACCGCCGCTTCAGCCTTGCCCGCCGGCAGGGCCACCGGCGCTACAGGCTCTGCGCTGGGATGCACCAGGCTTTTGATGCGCTCGATCAGCTTGTCCACCGAGCCCACCGGCAGGCCATCGGCTACCGCGTCGATCATCTGCGCCAGGCGGTCATGGCAACCTTGCAGCAGGGCAAACAGCTCGGCGGACGGCGCGAGCAAGCCGGCGGATAAACCTTCGTAGAGAAATTCCAACTCATGGGCCAGGTCGCCAATCGGCCCGATCTCGACCATGCGCGCGCCACCCTTGAGGGTGTGCAGGTCGCGCAGCAAGGTTTCGACTTCCTGGCGATTGTTCGGCTCGGCCTGCCAGCGCAGAAGTGCGGCGCCGGAGCTGTCGAGAATATCGGCGGCTTCTTCGAGGAAGATATCCAGCAACTCAGGGTCGGCGCCCGAGGCTGGCGGTGCGGCAACCGGCGCGGCCGGCGTGCTGCTCTGGCGCAACGCGCGCAGCTTGGCGACCAGCTCGGCGCTGTCGCTCAGGGGCTGGTGGTGTTGCAGTTCTTCCAGTTGCAGAGCCAGCCGTTCGTGGCTGGCCATCAGCACTTGGGACAGCTCCGTGGAGTAGCTGTAACGGCGGTCTACCAGGCCTTCATAAAGGCATTCCAGCTCATGGGCCAGGTCGCCCACCGGGCCGATTTCGGCCATGCGCGCGCCGCCCTTGAGGGTGTGCAAATCGCGCTGCAGTGACGACAACGGCGCCGCGTTCTCGGGCTCCAGCAACCAGCGCTTGAGGGACTGGCCGGCGCTGTCGAGGATATCAACTGCTTCTTCGAGGAAGATCTCGACGATCTCGTCGTCCATGCTCGTTTCCTGGTCCAACTGCGCGGTGGCGGCGCCCAGTTCCGAGATACTCAGCGCGCGGCTGCCATCGCTTTTGATCAGGCCGGTGGCCGACGGGTCGAGGGCTTCATCCAGCAGCTCGCGCAGTGCCTCGACGCGTGCCGGCGCCGGGTTGATTTCCTGCCCGGCAGCCAGTTGGTCGAGCATGCTGATCAGCGCTTCATGGGCCTGCTCGGCCTCATGGAAAAACTGCTCGCTGACCGCCAGGCTGCTTTCTTCCACGGCGCCATACAGGTCTAGCAGGGCTTCACAGAGTTCATCGATGGGGTGCAGGTCGGCGATGTGCGCGCCCTCCCCCAGGGTGGTCAATTCATCCAGCAGCGCGGTGAGTTCCTGGCGCTCGCCGGGGTGTTGCTGCCAGCGGCGCAACAGGCTTTCGGCGTCGAGCAGGATGTCCATGCCCTGGGCCAGGAAGTTGGTGATCAGCTGCGGGTCACGCTTGATGCGCAGGCCGGTGGTCGGCGCGTCGAGCATGGCTTGCAACTGATGATCGAGCAGGGCCTGGGTGCGGCCGATCAAGTCCGCCGCGCCTTTTATCGGCACCAGCGGGTCGCTGTCCAACTGGCGCAGCCCACGCTGGAACAAGGCCTCGGCCTCCAGCAGCAACTCCACTTCGTCCAGGTCCAGCGGCAGGCGATGGGCCTTGTACTCGCGAGTCAGGTGGTCCAGCGGGCGCGCCAGTTCGGCGATCGGCAACACGCCGGCCATATACGCGCTGCCCTTGAGGGTGTGCAGGGCGCGTTGCAGTTCATCGCTGACTTGCAGCGGCACGTGTTCGGCGGCCTGTTGCAGGAAGTGGTTGAGGCTGTCCAGATGGCTCTGGGCTTCGTTGCGAAAGATCTCCAGCAGCATCGGGTCATGGGGTTCGGCGGCCGCTGTGCCGCTGGCCAGGGCGTGGGCACGGGCGGCCAGGGCGTCGACTTCATCGCGCTGGCGTTGGTCGTCGATGGCGAAATCGGCGATCAGCTCCGGCAGCAGCGCGACGGCCTCGTCCAGCACCTGCTGCACCTCGGCGCCGAGGGCGACGCTGCGTTCCAGCACACGGTTGAGCAGGTTTTCCACAGCCCAGGCCAGCTCGGCCAGCACCAGGGCGCGGACCATGCGGCCACTGCCCTTGAGGGTGTGGAAGGCGCGGCGCATTTCGCCCTGGGCAGTTTTGTCGGCGCTGTTGGGCAGGTGGCGGTGCAGCACCTCCAGCACTTCGTCGGTTTCTTCGAGGAAGACTTCGCGCAGTTCGTCGTCGATGGGTTCTTCATCGGCCGGCGGCGGCAGCAGGCTGCCGGGGCGCTGCAACGCGGGCGGGTTGAGGCGCGAGGTGGGGCTGGCCAGTGCGTCGAATTGGGATTGGCTCGGCGCTTCTTCGGTGGCGAGTGCACCGTCCGGCGCTACCAGGGCCTGGCGCCAGGGTTTCTCGGCAGGCAGGTAGCCGAGCGCGGCCAGGCCTTGGGTCGCCAATTCCAGCACCCGTTCGCCGGCGGCGTCGGGGTCCTGGAGCATGCGTTCCAGGTAGTACTCCAGGCTGCTGATCACGTCGGCGAAATGCGCCAGCTGCGCCTCGGAGGGCGGGCTGTCGTGGCTCATCATCTGTTCGTCGACATAATCGGTGCAACCGCGCATCAGGCTCGCGGCGCGGGGCAGCGGAATCATCGCGAGGGCGCCGCGCACCTGGCTCAGCAGCTCCGGCAGGGATTCCAGGCGCTGGCGGTCCCAGTCGGCTTCGATGCAATCGATCACCAGTTCCTTGGCCTGGCGCAGGCACTGGCAGGATTCGCGGATCACCAGTTGGTGGATCTGGGTTAAATCCGTGGTGGGCAGGCGGCTCTCTTCGCGGCTTTCCGGCTCGACGGTGCCGACCATGCCGGCCAGGGTCGCCTCGACGTAGAGCAAGGCGCCAGCAACGTCCATCAACACCGCGTCATTCGGCTCGCGTTGGCCCTGGGCCAGGCTCAGCACCACGGCGAGCTGGTCGATGATGACTTTGCGCGGCTGGCCGAACCCCAATACCGCCAGGGTATCGGCAATCTGCCGCAGCGGCGCGAGCAAGGCGTCGAGGTCGCTGGTGTGTTGGCGGTCGCTGCGCACGAACAGGTCGAGGCGCTCTTTAACCCGCACCAGTTCTTCACACAACGCACCCAATACCGAGCCCATGGCATTGCGGTCCGGCCCGGCCAGGCGCGCGCGTTCGGCATCGACCACGGCGCTGTCGGGCAGGGCTTCGTCCAGGCCATAGCGTTCCTTGAGGCTTTGCATGCGCGGCGTCGGCCGGGTGACTTTGGCGACGTAGAACAGCAGGCTCTTGAGCAGCTCATCCGGCGCCGACTGGTTGATGCCGCCAATGCCTTGGGCCAGCAGGCGTTTGAGTTGCTTGTCGCTGGCCTTGAGCAGGCTGCGCAGCGCCGGGCTGTTGGCGATGACGCCGGTGAGCATGCCCTCGACCAGCGCCGAGGTGACTTGCCACAAGGGCAGCAGTGGCGCGCCCTGGCACAGGGCTTCGAGGCGCGCGAAGACCCGCGCCATGTCTTCCAGGTTGCTCGGGCCGTGGTCTTCGCGCAGCAACCCGGCCAGGGCCTGTTGCAGCAGTTGGTGCCATTGCAGCAGTTGTTCGTGCAGGTCGGGCTGCGCGCGTTGCGCCAAGGCCTCATCCGGCAAGGGAGCAATCGACAGCAGTTGCGGGCTGAACAGGCTGGTTTCCGACAACAGGCTTTCGCCACGCGCACTGCGCAGGTCGTTGAGCAGCGGCAACACCACCAACGGCAGGTCACGGCGCGCGCTGTGGATGCGGTCCAGGTACAGCGGCAATTGGCCGAGAGCCTGTTGCAGCAGGCGAATGCTTTCGTCGCGCTGGCTGACTTGCCCGGCCTGGAGCGCCAGGGCCAGTTCTTCGATCTCTTCGGCGAGCAGCGCCGCGCCGTAGAACTCGACCATTTGCAGCGCGCCATGCACCTGGTGGATGCCGGCCAGGCACTCGCCGAGCGCATCGCCGTCGGCGGTTTCGACAAACGCATCCAGCGCCGAACGGGCCTGTTTCAGGGTGTCGGCAATGTCGCCCTTGACCCATTCGAGGGCCACGTAGTCGTGCCGGTCAACCATAACTGCTCCGCTTAGAATTCGTGGGTTGCTTGGATCTCAAAAGCCAATGGAGATCTAGTGTGGGAGGGGGCTTGCCCCCTCCCACATTTGGAATGCATTTCAATCATCTGCCTGTTTGGGTGGCGGGAGGGTGAAGCCCGACACCGACCTGCGCAACTGGCTGGCCATTTTCGCCAGATTGCCGATGCTCTCCGCCGTGGCGGTGGAGCCAGACGACGTCTGCGTGGTGATCTGCTGAATCACGTTCATGGTCAACGAAATCTGCCCCGCCGACGACGTCTGCTGCTGCGCCGCATTGGAGATGCTCTGGATCAGCGCCGCCAAGGTTTTCGATACGCCTTCGATCTCTTCCAGCGCCACCCCGGCGTCCTGGGCCAGCCGCGCACCGCGCACCACTTCGGTGGTGGTCTGCTCCATGGAAATAACGGCTTCGTTGGTGTCGGCCTGGATCGCGCGCACCAGGGTTTCGATCTGCCGCGTGGCTGCCGACGAGCGCTCGGCCAGCCGCTGCACTTCATCGGCCACCACCGCAAAACCGCGCCCGGCATCCCCGGCCATGCTCGCCTGGATCGCGGCGTTGAGGGCGAGGATGTTGGTCTGGTCGGCAATGTCGTCGATCAGGCTGACGATGTCGCCAATCTCCTGGGACGACTCGCCCAGGCGCTTGATGCGCTTGGCGGTGTCCTGGATCTGTTCGCGGATGTTGTCCATGCCATGGATGGTGTTGTGCACCACCTCGTTGCCCTTGTTGGCGATTTCCACCGAGCGCTCGGCCACGGCCGAGGACTCGGCGGCGTTGGCCGACACCTGGTCGATGGACTGGGCCATCTGGTTGATCGCCGTGGAGGCTTCGGCGATCTGCTGGGCCTGGTGCTCCGAGGCCTGGGCCAGGTGCATGGCGGTGGCCTGGGTGTCCTGCACCGCGCCGGCGACTTGCCCGGCGGTGAGGTTGATGGTGGCCACCAGGTCGCGCAGTTGGTCGACGGAATAGTTGATGGAGTCGGCGATGGTGCCGGTGAAGTCTTCGGTAACCGAGGCGGTCACGGTGAGGTCGCCGTCGGCCAGGTCTTCGATTTCATCCAGCAGGCGCATGATCGCGTTCTGGTTGCGCTCGTTCTTCTCGGCGGTCTCATGCAGCTGGCGATTGGTTTCGCGCACCATCACCAGGCCAATCAGGATGATCGAGGTCAGCGCCAGCAAGCCCAGCACGTAGCCGCCGATGGTGTCGAAGCTGCGCCCGCTGGCGAGGTTTTCAAAGCCGGTGGCCAGGTGCGAGGCTTCATCGAGCAGGGTTTGCGACAGGTTGAAAATATTGCTCGCCGAGGCGCGTACCTGGAACAGCTGCGGCGAGGTTTCGAGAATTTCATCCACCGAGCCGGACACAAACTCGAACAGCTCGGCGATTTCCGCCAGCCGCGCGCGGGCGTCGCGGTCTTCGACCTGGGTGATGCGCAGGCCCGGGTTGCCGTTGAGCATGCCGTTGAGCACCACGCCGAAGCGGTTGGCATCGCGGCCAAAGGCGTCGGCGGCCTGCACGGCGGTTTCGTCGCCGGCCAGCACGGTGTTCACCGCGCCCAAAATACGTTCGGCGAGCAACGACTGGCGTTGGGCCAGGGCCACCTGGCTGGCCGGGGCGCCGCGTTGCAGCAGGATGTCGACGACCTTTTCCGACTCCATCTGCAACTGCGGCACGGTTTCGGCCAGGGTTGCGGCCACTTGGTGCAGGGACAGCACGGTCTGCTCGCTGGCGAGAATCGCGTCGGTGTTTTTCAGCAACGCTTCCCAGTCGGTCTGCACCGCGCGCATTTCGGCGCGTACCGCGTTGGGCGCGGCGGGCAGGCCGGTTTCCTGGTCGCCTTTTTTCAGGTAGCCCCAGCGCTGGGCAAAGTCGTTGCGCGCATCGCCCAGCAGTTTGAACGCGGCGGCCTTGCCGGCGGCGGCTTCGGTGGCGTTCTTGGCAATGCGCTGGGACAGCACGCGCAGCTCACCGGCGTGGCCGATGTACTGTTTGTCGTAGGTGGACTGGGTGTTGAGGTACGCGAAGTTGGCGAACAACAGCATGATGAACACGATCAGCGCAATAAACAGCACGATGATCTGCGAGCGGCTGCGCGAGCCGGCCTGGGGTTTGGGCGTGGGGGCGGTGCTCATGCGGCAACATCCATGAAGCCTGGGGCCTGGGCCAGGGCGAAGGGGCTGAAGACCTGCCACAGCGGGTCGCCGTCGAACTGGCCCTGGATAAACGCCGCGCCGGGGTTGGCGCTGGCCAGCAGTGCGTCTTGTGCAAAATGTTGCATCCCCACCACCTCGTCCACCAGCAGCCCGACAAACAGGTCGTTATATTCCACCACCAGCACCCGCCGCTGCTTGCGCGGCTTGGACAATGGCATGCCGAGGAACCCGCCCAGGTCCATCACCGGCAGCAAGCGCCCGCGCAGGTTGGCCACGCCCTTGATCCAGGGTTTGACCCCGGGCATCAAGGTGCAGCGCGGCTCATGCAGGACTTCGGCGACTTCGCCCATGGGCGCTACGTACCAATGCTGCCCCAGGCGAAAGCCGATCCCGCTCCAGCGCTGCTGGCGGGTTTCCTGGGACGGCAGGTCGGCGGCCAGCAGGCGGCAGCGGCGGTCGATGTCCAGCAGCAGCTCGAAGGCGGTGTGCGACTCGGTCATGATCGCGTGCCGTCAGCCGGCCAGCACCTTGTTCAAGGTGGCGATCAGGGTGTCTTCATCCACCGGCTTGGTCAGGTAATCCTTGGCGCCCTGGCGCGCGCCCCAGATCTTGTCGGTTTCCTGGTCTTTGGTGGTGATGATGATGATCGGGATGCCGTTGGTTTCCGGCTCCTTGGACAGCTGGCGCGTGGCCTGGAAGCCATTGAGGCCCGGCATCACGATGTCCATCAGCACGGCGTCGGGTTTTTCCTGGCGGGCCAGGGCCACGCCGTCCGCGCCGTTTTCGGCTTTAAGGACCTGGTGGCCGTGCTTTTCGAGCATGCCGGTCAGTTTGTACATTTCAGTCGGCGAATCGTCGACGATCAGAACGCGTGCCATGGTTTTCCCCACTACATTGGTCGGCGCCGGCCCTTGTGAGGCGGCGTCAGTGTGCTTGTTCTACTGCGGCGAAGGCAGGCACGTAGGCCTTGATCGCACCCAGCAGTTCTTCCTTGCTGAAAGGCTTGGTCAAAAACTGATCGACGCCCACGATGCGCCCCTTGGCCTTGTCGAACAGGCCGTCCTTGGAGGACAGCATGATCACCGGGATCGACTTGAACGCCGGGTTGTTCTTCACCAGGGCGCAGGTCTGATAGCCATCCAGGCGCGGCATCATGATGTCGACAAAAATAATGTGCGGGTGATGATCAACAATCCGGGCCAGGGCATCGAAACCGTCGATGGCCGTGATGACATCGCACCCCGCGTTCTTCAACAGCGTCTCGGCGGTGCGGCGGATCGTCTTCGAATCGTCGATCACCATCACTCTCAAGGCGTTGGAATGCTGTTCCATATCTGCTCTACCATCGCCACAGCGAATCGGTTTTCGGTGTGTACTGCCTGATGTTGCACAGGATGAGCGCTAGAAGCCTTGGAATTCAAGGGCTGCTGCGCCGTGGCAGTCTTTTTAGCACAGTCTTGGGGTGCAATCTATCGAGGCACCCGCCAGGTGGTTTTTCCTTGACCCACAACAGCCACAGCGCCACTCTGACGCCACTTTTATGCGCCCTAATTTGCTAGAGGAAATCCCCCATGAGCGTTCGCGTCGGCATTGTCATGGACCCTATCGCCAGCATTTCCTATAAAAAGGACAGCTCGCTGGCCATGCTCCTGGCCGCCCAGGCCCGCGGCTGGACGTTGTTCTATATGGAGCAGCCGGATCTTTACCAGGGCGACGGCGAGGCCCGCGCACGCATGCGCCCGCTGCAGGTGTTTGCCAACCCTGAGAAGTGGTTCGAGCTTTCAGACGAGATCGACAGCCCGCTGAGCGATCTGGACGTGATCCTGATGCGCAAGGACCCGCCGTTCGACATGGAATTCGTCTACTCCACCTACCTGCTGGAGCAGGCCGAGCGCGCCGGCGTGCTGATCGTCAACAAGCCGCAGAGCCTGCGCGACTGCAACGAAAAGCTGTTCGCCACCCTGTTCCCACAGTGCACGCCGCCAACCGTGGTCAGCCGGCGCGCCGATGTGTTGCGTGAATTTGCCGCCAAGCACGGCGATGTGATCCTCAAGCCGCTGGACGGCATGGGCGGCACCTCGATTTTCCGTCATCGCGCCGGCGACCCGAACCTGTCGGTGATCCTCGAAACCCTGACCGTGCTGGGCACCCAGCAGATCATGGGCCAGGCGTACATTCCGGCGATCAAGGACGGCGACAAGCGCATCCTGATGATCGACGGCGAGCCGGTGGATTACTGCCTGGCGCGCATCCCGGCAGCCGGCGAAACCCGTGGCAACCTCGCGGCCGGTGGTCGTGGTGAAGCACGCCCGCTGACCGACAAGGATCGCTGGATCGCAGCTCAGGTCGGCCCGACCCTGCGGGAAAAAGGCCTGCTATTTGTAGGACTAGACGTAATTGGTGAGAACCTCACCGAAATCAACGTCACCAGCCCGACCTGTATCCGCGAGATCGACAACGCGTTTGGCACCAACATCGGCGAAATGCTGATGGCCGCCATTGAGCGCAAGCTACAAGCCAAGTGACATAGAACAGCCGGACACAAACCAACATTGCGTTATCATGCGCCACCTGTGAAACGCGCGATGTTGGTTTTCTTGTCATGACACTCCCGTCCGATCTGCCCCCCGAACTCTCCCACAGCGGCGTGCGCCCGGCTGATCGACTCGGTTTTACCCTGTTCCTGGCAGCACTGCTGCACCTCGCGTTGATCCTCGGCCTGGGCTTCACCATGGTCGAGCCCAAGCAAATCACCAAAACCCTGGAAATCACCCTCGCCACGTTCAAGAGTGAAAAAGCGCCCGAGCAGGCCGACTTTCTCGCCCAGGACAACCAGCAGGGCAGCGGCACCCTCGACAAGAAAGCGGTGCCCAAGACCACCGAAGTGGCGCCGTTCCAGGACAACAAGATCAATAAAGTCACGCCGCCGCCGGCGCCCAAGCCCGAGGTCAAGCAGCCAGCGCCCAAGGCCGCAGTTACCACCGTCGCGCCCAAGCCGCAAAAGGCCCCGACCCAGCGCGAAAAGACCAAGACCGAGCCGCAGCCCGAACCAGTGAAACCTGCGCCGACGTTCGACAGCTCAACGCTGTCCGACGAAATTTCCAGCCTGGAAGCCGAACTGGCCAACGAACAGCAGCTGTACGCCAAGCGCCCGCGCATCTACCGGCTGAACGCAGCCTCGACCATGCGCGACAAAGGCGCCTGGTATAAGGACGAGTGGCGCAAGAAGGTCGAGCGCATCGGCAACCTCAATTACCCGGACGAGGCCCGGCGCCAGCAGATCTACGGTAATTTG
Source organism: Pseudomonas sp. AC463 (assembly GCF_979253585.1). NCBI lineage: Bacteria > Pseudomonadati > Pseudomonadota > Gammaproteobacteria > Pseudomonadales > Pseudomonadaceae > Pseudomonas > Pseudomonas sp. AC463. Next base: position 110,583 of record NZ_CEEDDZ010000014.1, read on the forward strand.
CGTCTATTGGTGTCGATCAACCGCGATGGTTCGCTCTATGAGATGCAGGTGCTGGAGTCCTCCGGCCAGCCATTGCTGGACCAGGCCGCCCAGCGCATCGTGCGCCTGGCTGCGCCTTTCGCGCCGTTTACCGGCGACCTGAACGACATCGACCGCCTGGAAATCATCCGCACCTGGAAGTTCGCCAAGGGCGATCGCTTGTCGAGCAATTGATGACAATTACCCCTTGCCACACATCCCCAGCTTGTCAGTTCGCCCCTCCAACGCCACACTAGCGGACATGAAAAATGTCAGCCCGACCTACCTCAAGCACCAATTCCTGATCGCCATGCCCCACATGGCCGACCCGAACTTTGCGCAGACCTTGACCTATATAGTCGAGCACACGGCCAATGGTGCCATGGGGCTGGTGGTGAACCGCCCGCAGGAGCTGAACCTGGCGGACATTCTTGAGCAGTTGCGCCCCGAAATCGACCCGCCGGCCCGCTGCCAGCACGTGCCGATCTACATCGGCGGGCCGGTGCAGACCGATCGCGGTTTTGTGCTGCACCCCACCGGGCCGAAGTTCCAGGCCACGGTCGACCTGGACGGCGTGTCACTGTCCACCTCCCAGGACGTGTTGTTCGCCATCGCCGACGGCGTAGGCCCCGAGCACAGCGTGATCACGCTCGGCTATGCCGGCTGGGACGCGGGCCAGCTGGAGGCGGAACTCGCCAGCAATGCCTGGCTGACGTGCCCGTTCGACGCCGACATCCTGTTCAACACCCCCAGTGAGCTGCGCCTGGAAGCGGCGGCGGCCAAGCTGCGGGTCAACCTCAGCCTGCTGACCAGCCAGGCGGGGCACGCCTGATGGCTTTGCGTCTGATCCTCGGGTTTGATTACGGCACCAAACAGATCGGCGTTGCGGTCGGCCAGGTCATCACCGGCCAGGCCCGCGAGCTGTGCACCCTCAAGGCCCAGAACGGCATACCGGACTGGAACCAGGTCGAGGCCCTGATCAAGGAGTGGAAGCCCGACGCCGTGGTGGTCGGCCTGCCGCTGAACATGGACGGTACCCCGAGCGACATGTGCCTGCGCGCCGAAAAATTCGCCCGTCGCCTCAATGGCCGCTACAACATCCCCTTCTATACCCACGACGAACGCCTGACCACCTTTGAAGCCAAGGGTGAGCGCCGCGACCGTGGCGGGCAGAAGGGCAGTTACCGCGACAACCCCGTGGACGCCATTGCCGCCGCCTTGTTGTTGCAGGGTTGGCTGGATGAAAACACCGCTTTATTTGAATCCTGACTGACGCGGCTTGCCGCGTCTTTTTACGTTTGAGCCCGGATCTTGCCTGCGCGAGACCTAGAAGGAGCACCCATGAGCCTGCCCAATCCCGCCGAACTGATCAGCCAGATGGCGACGAGCCTGACGGCCCACCTGCAACACCGCGCCATCAGCGAGCCACGTTTCATCGGCATTCGCACCGGCGGCGTGTGGGTGGCCCAGGCGTTGCTGGAAGCGCTGGGCAGCGAGTCGCCGCTGGGCACCCTGGACGTGTCCTTCTATCGCGACGACTTCAGCCAGAACGGCCTGCACCCGCAAGTGCAGCCTTCGGCGCTGCCGTTCGAAGTCGAAGGCCAGCACCTGGTGCTGATCGACGACGTGCTGATGAGCGGGCGCACCATCCGCGCCGCCATGAATGAACTGTTCGACTACGGCCGCCCGGCCAGCATCACGCTGGTCTGCCTGCTGGACCTGGACGCCGGCGAACTGCCGATCAGCCCGGATGTGGTCGGCGCCACCCTGTCGCTGCAACCCCAGCAACGGGTAAAATTGTCCGGTCCCACGCCGCTCGAACTCGAACTGCAAGACCTTGCCCTTTAAACCGCCTTGTAAAGAGTCCCCGCGATGACGCCTCTAGATGCCAAGCGCCCGCTGCAGCTCAATGCTCAGGGTCAGTTGCAACACTTCTTGTCCCTCGACGGTTTGCCCCGCGAACTGCTCACCGAAATCCTCGACACCGCCGACTCGTTTCTTGAAGTCGGTGGCCGCGCGGTTAAAAAGGTCCCGCTGCTGCGCGGCAAGACCATCTGCAACGTGTTCTTCGAGAACTCCACCCGCACCCGCACCACCTTTGAACTGGCGGCCCAGCGGCTGTCGGCCGACGTGATCACGCTGAACGTGTCGACCTCGTCGGCAAGCAAGGGCGAGACCCTGCTCGACACCCTGCGCAACCTCGAAGCGATGGCCGCCGACATGTTCGTGGTACGCCACGGCGACTCCGGCGCCGCGCACTTCATCGCCGAGCACGTGTGCCCGCAGGTGGCGATCATCAACGGCGGCGACGGCCGCCACGCCCACCCGACCCAGGGCATGCTCGACATGCTTACCATCCGTCGGCACAAGGGCAGCTTTGAAAACCTCTCGGTGGCCATCGTCGGCGACATCCTGCACTCGCGGGTAGCACGCTCGAACATGCTGGCCCTCAAGGCCCTCGGTTGCCCGGACATCCGCGTGATCGCACCAAAAACCCTGCTGCCGATCGGTATCGAGCAGTATGGCGTCAAGGTCTACACCGACATGGCCGCAGGCCTCAAGGACGTGGACGTGGTGATCATGCTGCGCCTGCAACGCGAGCGCATGGCCGGTGGCCTGCTGCCGAGCGAAGGTGAGTTCTACCGTCTGTTCGGCCTGACCACCGCGCGCCTGGCCGGCGCCAAGCCGGACGCCATCGTGATGCACCCGGGCCCGATAAATCGCGGGGTGGAGATTGAGTCGGCGGTGGCCGACGGCAACCAGTCGGTGATTCTCAACCAGGTGACCTACGGCATCGCCGTACGCATGGCGGTGATGTCCATGGCCATGAGCGGGCAAACCGCGCAACGTCAATTCGAGCAGGAGAACGCCCAGTGAAGCTCAGCATTCTTGGCGCTCGCGTTATCGACCCGGCCAGCGGCCTGGATCAAGTTACCGATCTGCATCTGGAAGCCGGCAAGATCATTGCCATCGGCGCCGCACCCGCAGGTTTCACCCCGACTGAAAGCATCGACGCCAAAGGCCTGGTGGCCGCGCCTGGCCTGGTCGACCTGAACGTCGCCCTGCGCGAGCCGGGCTATAGCCGCAAAGGCACCATCGCCAGCGAAACCCGCGCCGCGGCCGCCGGTGGCGTAACCAGCCTGTGCTGCCCGCCGCACACCAAGCCGATTCTCGACACCTCCGCGGTGACCGAGCTGATCCTCGACCGCGCCCGTGAAGCCGGCAATTGCAAAGTGTTCCCCATCGGCGCCCTGAGCAAAGGCCTGGGAGGCGAACAACTCGCCGAGCTGATCGCCCTGCGCGACGCCGGCTGCGTGGCCTTCGGCAACGGCCTGGAGAGTTTCCGCAGCACCCGCACGCTGTGCCGCGCCCTGGAATACGCGGCCACCTTCGACTTGACGGTGATCTTCCACTCCCAGGACCGCGACCTGGCCGAAGGCGGCCTGGCCCATGAAGGCGCCGTGGCCAGCTTCCTCGGCCTGCCGGGCATCCCGGAAACCGCCGAAACCGTGGCCCTGGCTCGCGACCTGTTGCTGGTGGAGCAGAGCGGCGTACGCGCGCACTTCAGCCAGCTCACCAGCGCACGCGGTGTGGCGCTGATCGCCCAGGCCCAGGCCCGTGGTTTGCCGGTGACGGCGGATGTGGCGCTGTATCAGTTGATTCTGACGGATGAGGCGTTGATCGACTTCTCCAGCCTCTACCACGTGCAGCCGCCGCTGCGTACTCTGGCCGACCGCGAGGGTTTGCGCGCGGCAGTCAAATCCGGAGTGGTGTCGGCGATTTCCAGCCATCACCAGCCCCACGAGCGCGATGCCAAGCTGGCGCCGTTTGGCGCGACAGAGCCGGGCATCAGCAGCGTGGAGCTGTTGCTGCCATTGGCGATGACCTTGGTGGAAGACGGTTTGCTCGACTTGCCGACCTTGCTGGCGCGCCTCAGCGCCGGCCCGGCCGATGCCTTGCGCCTGCCGGCGGGCAAATTGGCGGTGGGTGCGGCGGCGGACCTGGTGTTGTTTGACCCAGCCAGTTCGACGGTTGCCGGGGAGCGTTGGCTGTCGAAGGGTGAGAACTGCCCGTTCATCGGCCATAGCCTGCCGGCGACGGTGCGTTACACCTTGGTAGACGGCCGTATCAGCTACCAGGCCTAAAGCGGGCACAGTAAAAAATGTGGGAGGGGGCAAGCCCCCTCCCACATTTGCATCTCTATGTGGCTAGAGAGACTCAGCGGCCGCCGTTACGCTGCGCATTACGAATCGAAATCTGCGTATTCAACGTCCAGAAGTCATACAGCACCCCAACCAGGAACAAGCCACCGGTCAGCAGGTAGATAAGGCCGCTGATCCATTTGCCCTGGTACATGCGGTGCACGCCGAATACCCCCAGGAACGCCAACAGCACCCAGGCGATGTTGTATTCGATAGGCCCGGCGGTAAAACGCAGGTCGGCTTCACGGTCCATGGCCGGGATCAGGAACAGGTCGATCAGCCAGCCGATACCCAGCAAGCCGAGGGTGAAAAACCAGATCGTGCCGGTCACGGGTTTGCCGTAATAGAAGCGATGCGCGCCGGTAAAACCGAAAATCCAGAGCAGGTAACCGATCACCTTGCTGTGGGTGTCTTGCTGCTGGCCAATCTGTTGATAGGTGTTCATCGCGTACCTCTTTTGCCTCGATAGATAAATTTTTTCACTTTCTTTGTGACTTTTTTACAGGCGCCCGACGTACGGTCAATGGTATCTTCCCTGCCCTGAAAGCCTTATGCCACCTGCCTTGTGTAGGACAATTGTGACGATTTGTCGCATTTTTCCTGATTTTGACGTCAAGGTTCAGTCGACAAACGGCCTGAGAACGACACAAAAAGCTGTTATAAAGTTGCGCGCAAACCCATAAGAGCCACGCCTAATGCGACCATTTTTCAAGACATGGCTAACCATCTGCCTACTAATGCCACTGGCCGCCCACGCCACCAATCGTGAGCAACGTCTTCCTAACGTCAACGGTTTCACCCCTAAAGTCCACAGCACGCCAAGCACCGCCAAATCGGTAAAGCTGACCGTCAACCGCCCGACTCAAGTGAGCAAGGCCCACGGCAGCGCAGCGCTTGTGGGTGTAAACACCAAGCAGAGCAGCAACGTCCTCAGCCGCGCCGTGAACGTACTCGGTACTCCTTATCGTTGGGGCGGCAGCAGCCCAAGTAAAGGGTTCGACTGCAGCGGTTTGGTGAAATATGCATTTAACAACGTCGCTGCGGTGGATTTGCCACGCACCTCCAACGCCATGGCCGCCGGCCACGGGCAGAAGGTTGATCGCAAGGATTTGAAGCCGGGCGACCTGTTGTTCTTCAAGCTCAAGAGCCGCCAGGTTAACCACGTTGCCATCTACCTGGGCAATGACCGCTTTATCCACGCGCCGCGTCGCGGGAAGTCGGTGAGCATTGATACGCTGAAGAAGCCGTTCTGGGATAAGAACTACGTGATTGCCAAGCGGGTTTTGCCGAAAGAGCAGAACACCTTGCGCGTGGTTCAACGCTGACCTAAAGCTGGAATGCAGTAAATGTGGGAGGGGGCTTGCCCCCGATAGCGGTGGATCAGTCAGCTCATCTGTAGCTGACCCATTGCAATCGGGGGCAAGCCCCCTCCCACATTGATATCTGCGTCCTTTAGATATCAGCAGGCACCCTCGCCTGCCCCCGCGCCTGCGCCTGGCTGACCAGCCCCTGCCCCACCAACGCCTTCAAACTCATATCCAGCGTCTTCATCCCCAACGCCCCACCCGTCTGAATCGCCGAGACCAGCTGCGCCGCCTTGTCTTCGCGGATCAGATTGCGAACGGCCGGCGTGCCCAGCAGGATTTCATGCGCCGCCACCCGCCCACCGCCGACTTGCTTGACCAGTACCTGAGACACCACCGCCTGCAACGATTCCGACAGCATCGTGCGCACCATGGCCTTTTCCCCCGCCGGGAACACGTCCACCAGCCGGTCCACGGTCTTTGCCGCCGACGTGGTGTGCAAGGTGCCGAATACCAGGTGGCCGGTCTCTGCCGCCGTCAGCGCGAGGCGGATGGTTTCGAGGTCGCGCAACTCGCCCACCAGGATCACGTCCGGGTCTTCGCGCAATGCCGAACGCAGGGCGGTGGAAAAGCTATGGGTGTCGCGGTGCACCTGGCGCTGGTTGATCAGCGCGGTTTTTGGCGTGTGGATAAATTCGATGGGGTCTTCGAGGGTGAGGATGTGCTGGCGCCGATGCTGATTGAGAAAATCGATCATCGCCGCCAGGGTGGTGGACTTGCCGCAGCCGGTGGGCCCGGTCACCAGCACCAGGCCACGCGGCAACTGGGCGATACGCTGGAACACCTCCCCCAGGCCAAGGCTCTCCAGGCTCTGGACCCTCGAGGGGATGGTGCGAAATACCGCCCCCATGCCGCGGTCCTGCTGAAAGACATTGGCCCGGAACCGCGCGACCCCAGGCAGCTCGAAGGCAAAATCCGTTTCAAGAGATGTTTCGAAATCCTTTTGCTGGTGCTGGTTGAGCAGCGGGCTCAATAAGTCCGCCACTTGCGGGGGTGAAAGCACCGGCCAATCCAGCGGCCAAACCTCGCCATCGATCCTCAGCATCGGCGCCAGCCCGGCCGACAGGTGTAGGTCGGAGGCGCCACGGCGCACGCCGGCCACCAGCAATTCAGTGATATCCATAGGGCTTTCCATTTCCAGTAGAATGCCGCGGACTCCATATCCACGGGCGCATCTTGAATGTCGACGATAGCAGACAACATCGGCCAGGTTAGCCAGCGCATCCGCGCCGCAGCCGACGCCGTGCAACGTGACCCAAGCAGCATCCACCTGCTGGCCGTGAGCAAGACCAAACCCGCGCAAGCCGTACGCGAAGCCTATGCCGCCGGGCAGTTGGAGTTTGGCGAAAACTATCTGCAGGAAGCCTTGGGCAAACAGACCGAATTAACCGACCTGCCCTTGAGTTGGCACTTCATCGGCCCCATTCAATCGAACAAGACGCGCGCTATCGCCGAGAACTTCGCTTGGGTGCATTCCGTGGACCGCCTCAAAATTGCACAACGCCTGTCCGAACAACGCCCGGCCGACCTGCCGGCGCTGAACATCTGCATCCAGGTCAATGTCAGTGGCGAAGCCAGCAAGTCCGGCTGTACGCCCGCCGACCTGCCGGCCCTGGCCAATGCGATCAGCGCACTGCCGCGCCTGAAGCTGCGCGGCCTGATGGCGATCCCTGAGCCGACAGAAGATCGCGCCCAGCAAGACGCAGCGTTCGCCAGCGTTCGCGACCTGCAAGCCCGTTTGAATCTGCCGCTGGACACACTTTCCATGGGCATGAGCCACGACCTTGAGTCGGCCATCGCCCAAGGCGCCACCTGGGTGCGGATCGGTACCGCGCTGTTTGGCGCCCGCGACTACGGCCAGCCATGAAATGGCTGACATCCATCTGAGTAAGGACCTGTCATGAGCAACACGCGTATTGCCTTTATCGGCGCCGGTAACATGGCGGCCAGCCTGATCGGCGGCCTGCGGGCCAAGGGCCTCGACGCCGCGCAGATCCGCGCCAGCGACCCGGGCGCCGAGACCCGCGCCCGCGTCAGCGCCGAACACGGCATTGAAACCTTTGCCGACAACGCCGAGGCCATCCAGGGCGTCGACGTGATCGTGCTGGCGGTCAAGCCGCAAGCCATGAAGGCCGTGTGCGAAAGCCTGCGCCCGAGCCTGCAGCCGCAGCAACTGGTGGTGTCCATCGCCGCCGGCATCACTTGCGCCAGCATGAACGCCTGGCTTGGCGCGCAGCCGATCGTGCGCTGCATGCCCAACACGCCGTCGCTGCTGCGCCAGGGCGTCAGTGGCTTGTACGCCACCGCCGAAGTCAGCGCCGCCCAGCGCGAGCAGGCCCAGGAGCTGTTGTCCGCCGTGGGCATTGCCCTGTGGCTGGAACAAGAGCAGCAACTGGACGCGGTCACCGCTGTGTCCGGCAGCGGCCCGGCGTACTTCTTCCTGTTGATCGAGGCCATGACCGCCGCGGGCGTGAAACTGGGCCTGTCCCACGAAATCGCCGAGCAACTGGCTGAACAGACCGCCCTCGGCGCCGCGAGAATGGCCGTCGCCAGCGACGTGGACGCCGCTGAATTGCGCCGTCGCGTGACCTCCCCGGGCGGCACCACGCAGGCGGCCATCGATACGTTCCAGGCCGGGGGCTTTGAAGCCCTGGTAGAAAAAGCCTTGGGTGCCGCGGCACATCGTTCGGCCGAAATGGCCGAGCAGCTGGGCAAGTAGTCCTACCTTACGAAGGAATCAATAATGCTCGGAATCAATGACGCTGCCGTCTTCATCATCCAGACCCTGGGCAGCCTGTACCTGCTGATCGTGCTGATGCGTTTTATCCTGCAACTGGTGCGGGCGAACTTCTACAACCCGCTCTGCCAATTCGTGGTCAAGGCCACCCAGCCGCTGCTCAAGCCGCTGCGCCGGGTGATCCCGAGCCTGTTCGGCCTGGACATGTCGTCGCTGGTGCTGGCGCTGCTGCTGCAGATCCTGCTGTTTGCGGTGATCCTGATGCTCAATGGCTACCAGGCCTTCACCGTGCTGCTGTTGCCGTGGGCGCTGATCGGGATTTTCTCGCTGTTTTTGAAGATCATTTTCTGGTCGATGATCATCAGCGTGATTCTCTCGTGGGTCGCCCCCGGCAGCCGCAGCCCGGGCGCCGAGCTGGTGTCCCAGATCACCGAGCCGGTGCTGGCGCCGTTCCGCCGCCTGATCCCCAACCTGGGCGGCCTGGATATCTCGCCGATCTTCGCGTTTATCGCAATCCAGCTGCTGCAAAGCTGGGTGATTCCGCGTTTGGCGTTTTATGCGTTCATGCCAAAAGAGCTGTTCGGTCTGATCTGACAATGCGGTAAAAAATGTGGGAGGGGCTTGCTCCCGATTGCGATGCATCAGTCAAATACATGCTGACTGACCCACCGCAATCGGGAGCAAGCCCCCTCCCACATTTGTATCTGTGCACTGGTGCAGGCCTTTGCTTGCCGCTGGGTCCCCCGCTCTTTAGACTTACGCCTCATTTAAACGAGAGCAGGGTCGATGCCAGCTGCCTTCCCCCCCGATTCTGTTGGACTGGTCGTGCCCCAAGTGGCGCACTTCAGCGAACCCCTGGCCCTGGCCTGCGGCCGTTCGCTGCCGGCCTATGACCTGATCTACGAAACCTACGGCCAACTGAACGCCACGGCGAGCAACGCCGTGCTGATCTGCCACGCCCTCTCCGGCCATCACCATGCCGCCGGTTTCCACTCGGCCGACGAGCGCAAGCCCGGCTGGTGGGACAGCTGCATCGGCCCCGGCAAACCCATCGATACCAACAAGTTCTTTGTGGTGAGCCTCAATAACCTCGGCGGCTGCAACGGTTCCACCGGCCCCAGCAGCCTCAACCCGGAAACCGGCAAGCCGTTCGGCGCCGACTTCCCGGTACTCACCGTGGAAGACTGGGTGCACAGCCAGGCCCACCTCGCCGACCTGTTGGGCATCCAGCAATGGGCAGCCGTGATCGGCGGCAGCCTGGGCGGCATGCAAGCGCTGCAATGGACCATCACCTACCCGGACCGCGTGCGCCATTGCCTGGCTATCGCTTCGGCACCCAAACTGTCGGCGCAGAACATCGCCTTCAACGAAGTGGCGCGCCAGGCCATCCTCACCGACCCCGAGTTCCACGGCGGTTCGTTCCAGGAAGCCGGCGTGATCCCCAAGCGCGGCCTGATGCTGGCGCGAATGGTCGGGCATATCACCTACCTGTCCGATGACTCCATGGGCGAGAAATTCGGCCGCGGGCTCAAGAGCGAAAAGCTCAACTACGATTTCCACAGCGTCGAGTTCCAGGTGGAAAGCTACCTGCGTTATCAGGGCGAGGAGTTCTCCGGGCGTTTCGACGCCAACACCTACCTGCTGATGACCAAGGCCCTGGACTACTTCGACCCGGCCGCCAACCACGACGACGACCTGGCGAAAACCTTCGAACACGCCACCGCCAAGTTCTGCGTGATGTCGTTCACCACCGACTGGCGCTTCTCGCCGGCCCGCTCCCGTGAGCTGGTGGACGCCCTGATGGCCGCGCGCAAAGACGTCTGCTACCTGGAGATCGATGCACCGCAAGGCCACGACGCCTTCCTGATCCCGATCCCGCGCTACCTGCAGGCTTTCAGCAATTACATGAACCGCATAACTCTGTGAGAACGCCATGAGAGCCGACCTGGACATCATCCAAGAATGGATCCCCGCCGGCAGCCGCGTGCTCGACCTGGGCTGCGGCGATGGCGAACTGCTGAGCTGGCTGCGCGACAACAAGCAAGTCACCGGCTACGGCCTGGAAAACGACCCGGACAACATCGCCCAGTGCGTGGCCAAGGGCATCAACGTGATCGAGCAGGACCTGGACAAGGGCCTGGGCAACTTTGCCAGCAACAGCTTCGATATCGTAGTGATGACCCAGGCCCTGCAAGCCGTGCACTACCCGGACCGGATCCTCGACGAAATGCTGCGCGTCGGTCGCCAGTGCATCATCACCTTCCCCAACTTCGGGCACTGGCGCTGCCGCTGGTACCTGGCCACCAAGGGCCGCATGCCGGTCTCGGACTTCCTGCCCTACACCTGGTACAACACGCCGAACATCCACTTCTGCACCTTCGAAGACTTCGAAGCGCTGTGTGGCGAGCGTGAAGCCAAGGTGATCAACCGCCTTGCCGTCGATCAACAGCACCGCCACGGCTGGGCGAGTAAACTATGGCCCAACCTGTTGGGCGAAATCGGTATTTACCGGGTCAGCAGCCCTGGCCTGACCGACCACAAAATTGCCGTCTAATCATTTTCAAGAGGGACGCTCATGAGTCGCCTGGCTATTTTTTTACTCACCGCCTGCCTGGGCGCCAGCGCCGTGGCAGCAGACGCCGTCGACGGTAACCGCCAGAAAGAATTTGGCGATATCACCGTACACTACAACACCTTCACTTCGAGCTTCCTGCCACCGGAAACCGCCCAGGCGGCCGGTATCGTGCGCAGCAACGAAAAGGGCCTGATCAATGTGTCGGTGATCAAGGGCGTAACGCCAGTGGCCGCGCAAGTGACCGGCACGATCAAGGACTTGAGCGGCAAGAGCGAAGTGCTGACATTCAAGCAGATCACTGAAAAGGGCGGTATCTCGTACCTGGCGCCCTACTCGGTCACGCAGCAGGAATACCGGACGTTTACCATCAACGTTGAAACCGGTGGCAAGGCCCACGGTTTCAGCTTCGTCCAAGAACTCTTCCCGGGCACCAAATGAACCTTACCCAACTCGTACTGGCCAGCCATAACGCCGGCAAACTCAAAGAACTCCAGGCCATGCTCGGTGAATCCGTGCAACTGCGCTCGATTGGCGAGTTCAGCCAGGTAGAGCCTGAAGAGACCGGCCTGTCGTTCGTCGAAAACGCCATCCTCAAGGCGCGCAATGCCGCACGCATCTCGGGCCTGCCAGCCTTGGCGGATGACTCGGGCCTTGCGGTGGATTTCCTCGGCGGCGCGCCGGGCATCTACTCGGCGCGTTATGCCGACGGCAAGGGCGACGCGGCCAACAACGCCAAGCTGCTCGACGCGCTCAAGGATGTGCCGGACGCCGAGCGCGGTGCGCAGTTCGTCTGCGTGCTGGCCCTGGTGCGGCACGCCGATGACCCGCTGCCGATCCTCTGCGAAGGCCTGTGGCACGGGCGCATCCTGCATGCGGCCAGTGGTGAGCATGGCTTTGGTTACGACCCGCTGTTCTGGGTGCCGGAGCGCAATGTCTCCAGCGCCGAACTGAGCCCGGCCGACAAGAACCAGATCAGCCACCGCGCCCGCGCAATGGACTTGCTGCGCCAACGCCTGAGCCTGAAATGACCCAGAACACCTCTGCGCAGCCGCTGATCCACGGCGGCGCGCAAACACCTCGGGCGGCGCTGCCGGTGCTGCCGCCCCTGGCGCTGTACATCCACATCCCGTGGTGCGTGCGCAAATGCCCTTATTGCGACTTCAACTCTCACACCGCCAGCAAAGTGCTGCCGGAAGAAGAGTATGTGGACGCATTGCTCGCCGACCTTGATCAGGACCTGCACGCGGTGTACAACCGCGAGCTGAGTTCTATCTTCTTCGGTGGCGGCACGCCGAGCCTGTTCAGCGCCGCCGCGCTGGGCCGCTTGCTCGAGGGCGTGGAAGCGCGCATCCGGTTTGCCGCCGACATCGAGATCACCCTGGAAGCCAACCCCGGCACCTTCGAACAAGACAAGTTCGTCGCGTACCGCAAGCTGGGTATCAATCGCCTGTCCATCGGTATCCAGAGCTTCCAGCAGCAAAAGCTCGAGGCCTTGGGCCGTATCCACAATGGCGACGAAGCCGTTCGCGCCGCCGGCATGGCACGCCAGGCCGGGTTCGACAACTTCAACCTGGACCTGATGCACGGTTTGCCCGATCAGTCCCTGGACGACGCCTTGAGCGACCTGCGCCAGGCCATCGCGCTGAAGCCGACGCATTTGTCCTGGTACCAGTTGACCCTGGAACCCAACACCGTGTTCTGGAACCAGCCGCCGGCGCTGCCGGAAGACGACACGCTGTGGGACATTCAGGAAGCCGGCCAGGCGCTGCTCGCCGAGCACGGTTACGCGCAATATGAAGTGTCGGCCTACGCCCAACCGGGTCGCCCGGCGCGGCACAACTTGAACTACTGGAGCTTCGGCGACTTTATCGGCATCGGTGCCGGGGCCCACGGCAAGCTCAGCCACCCGGACGGGCGCATCGTGCGCACCTGGAAGACCCGCGCACCGAAGGACTACCTCAACCAGGCCAAAAGCTTCCAGGCCGGCGCGAAGGAGCTGACCAACGAAGAGTTGCCGTTCGAGTTCCTGATGAACGCCCTGCGTCTTACCGAGGGCGTTGACGCCAAGCTCTACGCCGAACGCACCGGCCTCGACCTGGCGTGCCTCGATGAGGCGCGCCGCGAGGCAGAACAAAGTGGCTTAATGCAGGTCGAACCGTCACGCCTGGCGGCCACCGACCGTGGGCAACTGTTTCTCAATGACCTGTTGCAGAAGTTTTTGAGCTGATCGCTCTAAGGAAATCGAATGGATTTGGTACTCGACCTGCTCGCCACCGTATCCCGCTGGAGCCGTAGCAACCTGTCGGAAATCTCCTTGGCCCTTGTCGGCTGTTTGCTGGTGCTGTTTGGTGCCGATATCAAAGGCTGGGTCGAAGCGCGCTTGGGCAGTGTTGCCGGCGCGTTGCGCGTACCGTTGATGGCACTGGTGTGCATGATCGGCAGCGGGGCCGCGTTGATCTACGCTACGCCGTGGATTGTGCGGGGGTTGAGCCAGTTCAATAACTACAGCCTGGCGCCGGTGCTGGTGGTGGTGCTGGTGTTGATTGGCGTAGTGGCAGACCGCCGCTAACCTCAAACACAACACAAAACAAATGTGGGAGGGGGCTTGCCCCCGATTGCAGTGGATCAGCTACAGATAAGCTGACTGATACACCGCTATCGGGGGCAAGCCCCCTCCCACATTTGATTGCATTTCAAGCCAGCAGCAGGTTAGTCCACCTTTTCGAACTTCAAGTCCCACACCCCATGCCCCAACCGCTCACCACGACGCTCGAACTTGGTGATCGGCCGCTCGGCCGGGCGTGGCACGCATTTGCCGTCTTCCGCCAGGTTGCGGTAGCCAGGCGCTACGTCCATCACTTCCAGCATGTATTCCGCATACGGTTCCCAGTCGGTAGCCATGTGCAGGATGCCGCCGACCTTGAGCTTGCTGCGCACCAGCTCCGCGAAGGAAGCCTGGACGATGCGGCGCTTGTGGTGACGGCTTTTGTGCCATGGGTCCGGAAAAAACAGCATCAGGCGGTCGAGGCTGTTGTCGGCGATGCAGCAGTTGAGTACTTCGATCGCGTCGCAGTCATACACCCGCAGGTTGGTCAGGCCTTGGGTCAACACGCCATTGAGCAGCGCGCCGACACCCGGGCGGTGAACTTCCACACCGATGAAGTCCTGTTCCGGTGCAGCAGCGGCCATTTCCAGCAGGGAGTGGCCCATGCCGAAGCCGATTTCCAGGGAGCGCGGGGCCGAACGGCCAAACACCTGGTCGTAGTCCACCGGCGCGTCGGCCAGCGGTAACACGAACAGCGGCGTACCTTGCTCCAGGCCCTTTTGCTGGCCTTCGGTCATGCGACCGGCGCGCATCACAAAACTCTTGATGCGGCGGTGCTTGGACTCGTCGCCTTCTTCCACGGGGTTCGGCGTTTCGTTTGATTCAGTCATCAATGGCTCTTACTTGATCAGACCATCCAGCGGCGAAGAGGCGCTGGCGTAGAGTTTTTTCGGCATGCGGCCGGCGAGGTAGGCCAGGCGGCCCGCGACGATTGCATGGTTCATGGCTTCGGCCATCAGGATTGGCTGCTGGGCATGGGCAATCGCAGAGTTCATCAGCACCGCGTCGCAGCCCAGCTCCATGGCGATGGTCGCGTCGGAGGCAGTGCCCACGCCCGCATCCACCAGCACCGGAATCTTGGCTTCTTCGAGGATGATCTGCAGGTTGTACGGGTTGCAGATGCCCAGGCCCGAGCCGATCAAACCGGCCAGCGGCATGACCGCGATGCAGCCGATTTCCGCCAGTTGGCGCGCAATGATCGGGTCATCACTGGTGTAGACCATCACGTCGAAACCTTCCTTGACCAGGGTTTCAGCGGCCTTGAGGGTTTCGATCACGTTGGGGAACAGGGTTTTCTGGTCGGCCAGCACTTCCAGCTTGACCAGGTTGTGGCCGTCGAGCAGCTCACGGGCCAGGCGGCAGGTGCGCACGGCTTCGATGGCGTCGTAGCAACCGGCGGTGTTCGGCAGGAAGGTGTAGCGATCCGGCGACAGCACTTCGAGCAGGTTCGGCTCGCCCTCGATCTGGCCGAGGTTGGTGCGGCGCACGGCAAAGGTAACGATTTCGGCACCCGAGGCTTCGATGGCCAGGCGGGTTTCTTCCATGTCGCGGTACTTGCCGGTGCCGACCAGCAGACGGGACTGGTAGGTACGACCGGCCAGGACGAAAGGCTTGTCGCTACGAACGATGCTCATGGGAAATCCTCGTAATGGGGTGAGGTTCTGCAGAATGCGGTGTGGACGACTAACCGCCGCCGATGGCGTGGACCACTTCGACCTGGTCACCTTCGCTGAGGGCGGTGCCTTCGTGCAGGCTACGCGGGACGATATCCAGGTTGAGTTCAACTGCGACGCGACGCCCGGTCAACTCCAGGCGGGTCAGCAGGGCCGCAACGGTTTCACCGTCGGGCAGTTCAAAGGATTCGCCGTTCAACTGAATGCGCATGCCACGGGCCGCCATCGTTTTTAGGGGCCCGCATTCTAGCCCGATTGGCGTAGCGGGCCCAAGCCCCTTGGTCAGGCGGACTGCAAGCGCCAGGCCGCGAGGCCGAGGAAGAACCAGCCGAGCAGGAAGGCAAGCCCGCCAAACGGCGTGATGATGCCGAGCTTGCTGATGCCGGTCATGGTCAGTACATACAGGCTGCCGGAGAACAGCAGTATGCCGACGACAAAGGCGATGCCCGCCCAAGTGACCAGCCGGCCAGGAATATGTGCGGCCAGCAGCGCCACGCCGAACAGCGCCAGGGTGTGCACCAACTGGTAGGTCACGCCGGTGTGGAAGATCGCCAGATACTCGGCGCTCAGGCGGCTTTTCAGGCCATGGGCGGCGAAGGCGCCGAGGGCGACACCGGTGAAGCCGAAAAACGCGGCCAGCATCAGAAAGCTACGCAGCATGAAGAACTCCAGTCAGACTCATCGGGCAGGGTCTGTATAATGGCCCGCTCAACGGGTTCGGCCAAGCCATCTCTATGCTGCGTGTCCTCTTCAAACGCTTTCTCAACGTCGTGAAATGGTTTGCCATCGGCAGTGTGCTGCTGGTGCTGCTGTTTCGTGTCGTGCCGCCGCCGTTCACTGCCTTGATGGTGGAGCGCAAAGTCGAATCCTGGTTCGACGGCGAGCCCATTGACCTGCAACGCACCTGGGTGCCGTGGGACGAGATCTCCGACGACCTCAAAGTGGCGGTGATGGCCGGTGAAGACCAGCGTTTCCCGCAGCACTGGGGGTTCGATTTCGGCGCGATCCAGGCGGCGATCCTGCACAACGAGCGCGGCGGTTCGATTCGCGGCGCCAGCACGCTGAGCCAGCAGGTGTCGAAAAACCTGTTCCTGTGGGCCGGTCGCAGCTACCTGCGCAAGGGCCTGGAAGCGTGGTTTACCGGTTTGATCGAGATACTCTGGCCCAAGCAGCGGATTCTTGAGGTGTACCTCAACAGCGTGGAATGGGATGACGGCGTGTTTGGCGCAGAAGCAGCGGCGCGGCATCACTTCGGGGTGAGTGCCAAGGGGCTTTCGCGGCAACAGGCCAGTTATCTGGCGGCAGTGCTGCCTAACCCACGGGTGTGGAGTGCGAGCCATCCGACGGCGTATGTAGCAAGGCGCGCGGCGTGGATTCGCCAGCAGATGAGTCAACTCGGTGGCGATGGCTACCTGCTTGAGCTGAACAATTCCCGCAAAGCCCCCTGGTCCGACTGACCCGACACAGAAACAAATATGGGAGGGGGCTTGCCCCCGATAGCGGTGGACCAGTCAGCTTATTTGTAGCTGACCCACTGCAATCGGGGGCAAGCCCCCTCCCACATTTTTGACCCAGTGTTGCCCGCTGGATTAGGCGGCGATCGACAACTTCAGCTTGTTCATCGCGCTTTTCTCAAGCTGACGAATACGCTCGGCCGACACGTTGTACTTCTGCGCCAGGTCGTGCAGCGTGGCTTTTTCTTCTGCCAGCCAGCGCTGGTAGAGGATGTCACGGCTGCGGTCGTCCAGCACTTCCAGCGCTTCGTGCAGGTTGTGGTTGGAGTTGTCGCTCCAGTCCGCATCCTCCAGTTGACGCGCCGGGTCGTACCGGTGGTCTTCCAGGTAGTTGGCCGGCGATTGGAAGGCGCTGTCGTCGTCCGCTTCGGCGGCCGGGTCGAAGGCCATGTCATGGCCGGTCAGGCGGCTTTCCATTTCGCGCACTTCACGTGGCTCCACACCGAGGCTTTCGGCCACACGGTGGACTTCCTCGTTGTTGAGCCACGCCAGGCGTTTTTTCTGGCTGCGCAGGTTGAAGAACAGCTTGCGCTGGGCCTTGGTGGTCGCCACTTTCACAATGCGCCAGTTGCGCAGGATGAACTCGTGGATTTCCGCCTTGATCCAGTGCACGGCAAACGACACCAGGCGCACGCCCATCTCAGGGTTGAAGCGCTTTACCGCCTTCATCAGGCCAACGTTGCCTTCCTGGATAAGGTCAGCCTGGGCCAGGCCGTAGCCGCTATAGCTACGGGCGATATGTACAACAAAACGCAGGTGGGCGAGCACCATCTGCCGAGCCGCCCCCAAATCCTGCTCATAATAGAGACTCTCGGCCAGTTCACGCTCCTGCTCGGGCGTCAGCAATGGAATGCTGTTCACCGTGTGCACATAGGCTTCCAGGTTTGCACCCGGGACCAAGGCATACGCAGGTTGCAAAGAAGTGGTCATACGAAACCTCCGACTTACATAACTCGTGCAGTTCAGCACTGCGAAAATTGACCGAGAACCGTAGGACAAGTTCCCTAAACCACTGATACGGCCAATACAAACGAAACCACATTACCCAGACATTAACTACTTCGGCGCCAGCTCGCGTAAATGCCGTGCGACCGCAATCCACGCACCGATATACCCCAACAATACCGCGCCAAGCAAGAGGCTCAGACCATCGGCTACCGGCACCCCGGCCAGGGCGAAATCACTGCCGTACAAGCCGGCAAGCCCTACAACCGCGTCGTTCAGCCAGTCCAGGCCAAAAGCCAGCACGCCCCAGGACAAAATCCCGGCGCCGAAGCCATAAAGCGCGCCCATGTACAGAAAAGGCCGACGCACATAGCTGTCCGTGCCGCCGACGAGTTTAATCACTTCTATCTCGGTGCGGCGGTTTTCAATATGAAGACGAATGGTATTACCTATCACCAAAAGTAATGCAGACACCAACAACACCGTCAAACCGAACACAAAACGGTCGCCCAGCTTGAGGATCGCGGCCAGGCGCTCCACCCACACCAGGTCAAGCTGCGCCTGCTGCACCTTGGGCATTTCGGCCAGTTTCTGGCGCAAGGCTTCCAGCGCCGGCTTGTCGACTTCATTCGGCGTCACCAACACCACGCCTGGCAGCGGGTTCTGCGGCAGCTCTTTAAGCGCCTCGCCCAGGCCGGATTGCTGCTGGAACTCCTCAAGGGCCTGATCGCGGCTGATGTACTCGGCATCCGCCACGCCCGGCAGGTTCTTGATGTCTTCGCGCAGCGCTTCGCCGTCTTTGGCGCTGGCATCCAGGTTCAGGTACAGGGAAATCTGCGCCGCGCGCTGCCAGGAACCGCCCAGGCGCTCCACATTATTAAGCAGCAGCGACAAACCCATCGGCAGGCTCAAGGCCACCGCCATCACCAGGCAGGTGAAAAAGCTACCGATCGGCTGCTTGCCCAGGCGGCGCAGACTGTCGAGCAGGCTGGCGCGATGGCTTTCGATCCAGGCGCGCAGCAGGGTGCTGAAGTCCGGGCCGTCGTCATCGTGATCGTGTTTTTTCTTCTGCGGCTGCGGGTCGGCCGGTTTCGGCGCTACGCGTTCGGAGACTTTAGGGCTGCGTGTGGCACTCATACGCCGGCCTCCCCGTCACCGATCAGGCGGCCGCGTTGCAGGGTGAGCATGCGATGGCGCATACGCGCAATCAACGCCAGGTCGTGGCTGGCGATCAGCACGCTGGTGCCCAGGCGGTTGATGTCTTCGAACACGCCCATGATCTCGGCCGCCAGGCGCGGGTCGAGGTTACCGGTAGGCTCGTCCGCCAGCAGCAAGGCCGGGCGGTGGACGATGGCTCGGGCGATGCCGACGCGCTGCTGCTGGCCGGTGGAGAGGTCGCCGGGGTAGAGGTCGGTCTTGTCCGACAGCGCCACGCGCTCCAGGGCCGAATCCACGCGTTTGACGATCTCGGCCTTGGACAGCCCCAGGATCTGCAGCGGCAAGGCAATGTTGTTGAACACCGTGCGATCGAACAGCAACTGATGGTTCTGGAACACCACGCCGATCTGACGGCGCAGGTAGGGGATCTGCGCATTGCTGATGGTGGCCAGGTCCTGGCCGGCCAGCAGCAACTTGCCGGTGGTCGGGCGCTCCATGGCCAACAGCAGACGCAACAGGGTACTTTTGCCGGCACCGGAGTGGCCGGTTACAAACAAGAACTCGCCACGACGCACTCGAAAGCTCAGCTCATGCAAGCCCACATGCCCGTTGGCATAGCGTTTACCGACCTGTTCGAATCGAATCATGAACGCTCCCGCTCGGCAAAGAGTGCCTGTACAAAGGGTTCGGCTTCAAAGGTGCGCAGGTCGTCGATGCCTTCACCGACGCCGATATAACGAATCGGCAACCCGAACTGTTTGGCCAGGGCGAAAATCACGCCGCCCTTGGCCGTGCCGTCGAGCTTAGTCAATGCCAGGCCGGTCAGTTGCACCGTCTGGTTGAATTGTTTGGCCTGGCTGATGGCGTTCTGGCCGGTACCGGCGTCGAGCACCAGCAGCACTTCGTGCGGGGCGTCTGCATCCAGCTTGCCGATCACACGGCGCACCTTCTTCAGCTCTTCCATCAAATTGTCTTTGGTGTGCAGGCGACCGGCGGTGTCGGCGATCAGCACATCAATGTTGCGCGCCTTGGCGGCTTGCACGGCATCGAAGATCACCGATGCGGAATCGGCGCCGGTGTGCTGGGCGATCACCGGGATCTTGTTGCGCTCGCCCCATACCTGCAATTGCTCCACGGCAGCGGCGCGGAAGGTGTCGCCGGCGGCGAGCATGACTTTCTTGCCTTCCGACTGCAGCTTCTTGGCCAGCTTGCCAATGGTGGTGGTTTTGCCGGCGCCATTGACGCCCACCACCAGGATCACGAACGGTTTGTTCGGCGTGATCACCAGCGGCGCTTCCACCGGTTTGAGCATTGCGGCCAGCTCGGCCTGCAGGGATTTGTAGAGGGCGTCGGCGTCGGTCAGCTGCTTGCGTGCGACCTTCTGAGTCAGGCTCTGGATGATCACTGCGGTGGCTTCAACACCCACGTCGGCGGTCAACAGACGGGTTTCAATGTCTTCCAGCAGTTCGTCATCGATAACCTTCTTGCCCAGGAACAGGCTGGCCATGCCTTCGCCGATGCTGGCGCTGGTCTTGCTCAGGCCCTGCTTGAGGCGGGCGAAGAAGCCGGATTTGCTGGTTTCGGCGGGTACGACGACGGGCTCTGGCTCGATGACGGCGGGAGCAGCGACTACAACCGGCGCCGGCACTTCCACGACAGGCGGCGCTTCGACCGGCTCAACCACCGCAGGGATCGGCGGCGCCACATGCTCGGCCTGCACGTCTTCAACCAGCGCTACAGGCTCTTCGGCCACCGGCAGTTCCGGCCACGGTGTGTGCTCGGGCTCAGGCTCAGGTTCCGGTTCTACCTCGGCAACCGGCTGCAATACCGGCTCAGCCATCGGCAGCACCACCGGCGCCGGCGTTTCGGCAACCGGTTCGGCTTCTACTATAGGCTCGGGGGTCGGTTCGGCTTGAACCTGCGGCTGTTCATCGACGGTTTCCTGCGGCTTTTTGCGCAGCCATCCGAACAGGCCTTTCTTCTCGCCAGCCGCAGCTGGGGTCTTCTTGTCGTCGTTGGAACCAAACATGGAGACGGCTATCTCAAGGTAGCGACGCGCCAGAGGGGCGCGTCGGTAAATAAAATTCGATGCGTAACAGACTGTTTTTTAGCCAGCTCGTTCATGCGCAACATTTTGTAGGCCAAATTAGAGCCTAAACGAGACTGCCGCAGTGGCTGTCCCTAAGTCGGATCAGTATCCTAGCACCTCCTCGCCCGCCGACGCTAAGACCAAGCGGGCAGCCCAACAGGTTTAAAAACGAATGAATGCTCTAGCCCGCCGCGCCGCAGGCCTGCTGTTCAGTACAGTTTGTCTGCCTCTCACAGCCTTGGCTGCCGACCCACAACCCACCCACGAATTCACCCTGGATAACGGCCTCAAGGTCGTCGTACGCGAAGACCATCGCGCGCCAGTGGTGGTTTCCCAGGTCTGGTACAAGGTTGGTTCGAGCTACGAAACCCCGGGCCAGACCGGTTTGTCCCACGCCCTGGAACACATGATGTTCAAGGGCAGCGCCAAGGTCGGCCCCGGCGAAGCCTCGCTGATCCTGCGTGACCTGGGCGCCGAAGAAAACGCCTTCACCAGCGACGACTACACCGCCTACTACCAGGTTTTGGCCCGCGATCGCCTGGGCGTGGCCTTTGAGCTGGAAGCCGACCGCATGGCCAGCCTGCGCCTGCCGGCCGACGAGTTCAGCCGCGAAATCGAGGTCATCAAGGAAGAACGCCGCCTGCGTACCGACGACAACCCAATGTCCAAGGCCTACGAGCGCTTCAAGGCCATGGCCTACCCGGCCAGCGGCTACCACACCCCGACCATCGGCTGGATGGCCGACCTGGACCGCATGAAGGTTGAAGAGCTGCGCCACTGGTACCAATCCTGGTACGTGCCCAACAACGCCACCTTGGTGGTGGTCGGCGACGTGACTCCGGACGAGGTGAAAACCCTGGCCCAGCGCTACTTCGGCCCGATCCCCAAGCGTGACGTGCCACCGGCGAAGATCCCCATGGAGCTGGCCGAACCTGGCGAGCGCCTGTTGACCCTGCACGTGCAGACCCAACTGCCGAGCGTGATCCTGGGCTTTAACGTGCCTGGCCTGGCCACCGCCGAAGACAAACGCTCGGTCCAGGCCCTGCGCCTGATCTCGGCCCTGCTGGACGGCGGCTACAGCGCGCGGATTTCCGAACAGCTGGAGCGCGGTGAAGAGTTGGTGTCCGCTGCTTCCACCAATTACGACGCTTATACCCGTGGCGACTCGCTGTTCATGCTGACGGCCACGCCGAACCAGCAGAAGAAAAAGACCGTCGCCCAAGCCGAAGCCGGCCTGTGGCGCCTGCTGGAAGAATTGAAGGCCAAGCCGCCAACCGCCGAAGAACTGGAGCGTATCCGCGCCCAGGTCATTGCCGGCGTGGTCTACCAGCGTGATTCCATCACCAGCCAGGCCACGGCCATTGGCTCGCTGGAAACCGTCGGCCTGTCCTGGAAACTCATGGACACCGAACTGGCCGACCTGCAAAGCGTGACCCCGGAAGATATCCAAAAGGCCGCGCGCACCTATTTCACCCGCGAACGTCTGAGCGTTGCCCATGTTCTGCCTGAGGAGAACGCTCATGAGTGATCGTAAAAACAGCCGCCTGATCGTGCCCGGCCTGATTGTTGTCACCTTGATCGCCGCGAGTGCCGTGTATTTCCTGCGCCCAAGTGAATCCGTCGCCAGCCAGGCGCTGGACCAGGCCAAGTCCACCAACAAGCTGCAATCCCTGGCGGAGCTGGACGGCAAGGCGCCGACCAACCGCAAGCTCGACGTGCAAACCTGGACCACCGCCGAAGGCGCCAAGGTGCTGTTCGTCGAAGCCCATGAACTGCCGATGTTCGACATGCGCATCCTGTTCGCCGCCGGCAGCAGCCAGGACGGCGACGTGCCCGGCCTGGCGTTGATGACCAACGCCATGCTCAACGAAGGCGTGCCGGGCAAGGATGTGAGCCAGATCGCCAGCGGTTTTGAAGGCCTGGGTGCCGACTTCGGCAATGGCGCCTACCGCGACATGGCGCTAGTGTCCCTGCGCAGCCTGAGCGCCAGCGATAAACGCGACGCCGCGCTTGCACTGTTTGACGAGGTGATCGGCAAGCCGACCTTCCCCGCCGACTCCCTGGCACGAATCAAGAACCAGATCCTCGCCGGCTTTGAGTACCAGAAGCAGAGCCCGGCCAAGCTGGCCAGCCTCGAGTTGTTCAAGCGCCTGTACGGCGACCACCCTTATGCTCACCCAAGCGAAGGCACGCCCGACAGCGTGCCGAAGATCAACCTGGCGCAGTTGCAGGCGTTCCACGCCAAGGCTTACGCAGCAGGCAATGCCGTGATCGCCGTGGTCGGTGACCTGACCCGTGCCGAAGCCGAAGCCATGACGGCCAAGGTGTCGGCGTCGCTGCCCAAAGGCCCGGCGTTGGCCAAGATTGCCCAACCGACCGAACCTAAAGCCGGCCTGAGCCATATCGAGTTCCCGTCCAAGCAGACCCACCTGCTGTTCGCCCAACTGGGTATCGACCGTGCCGATCCGGACTACGCAGCCCTGTCCCTGGGCAACCAGATCCTCGGCGGCGGTGGCTTCGGCACCCGCTTGATGAGCGAAGTGCGCGAAAAACGCGGCCTGACCTACGGCGTCTACTCCGGCTTCTCACCGATGCAGGTGCGCGGCCCGTTCATGATCAACCTGCAGACCCGCGCCGAAATGAGCGGCGGCACCCTGCGCCTGGTCGAGGACGTGCTGGCCGACTACCTCAAGACCGGCCCGACGCAAAAGGAACTGGATGACGCCAAGCGCGAACTGGCAGGCAGCTTCCCGCTCTCTACCGCGAGCAACGCGGATATTGTCGGGCAGCTGGGCGCGATGGGTTTCTACAACCTGCCGCTGAGCTATCTTGAGGATTTCATGAAACAATCCCAGGCCCTGACGGTAGAGCAGGTCAAGGCTGCCTTGAACAAACACTTGAGCGCCGACAAGATGGTCATCGTGACCGCCGGCCCAACGACTGCACAAAAGCCACTACCGCCCCCCACAGATAAACCTGCCGAGCAGCCGCTCGGGGTTCCGGAGCATTAATGGCCAGTTCATCTCGCCCGAAAAAACCTGTCCACAACGTACACAATGGTGTGGGTCAACTGCGCATCATTGGTGGCGAATGGGGCAGCCGCAAGCTGAGCTTCCCCGACGTCGTCGGCCTGCGTCCAACGCCGGATCGCGTACGTGAAACCCTGTTCAACTGGCTGGCGCCGTACATCGGCGGGGCCAAGGTACTGGACCCGTTTGCCGGCAGCGGCGCGCTGTTCCTGGAGGCGCTGTCCCGTGGCGCGGCCATGGGCCAGGCGCTGGACGCCAGCAATGTGGCGGTTTCCAGCCTCAAGGAACACCTCGGCACCCTGCGTTGCACCACCGGCCAGGTGCAAACCGCCGACGCGTTGCGCTACCTGGAAACCCAGGCCGCCAGCGCCTACGACGTGGTGTTCCTCGACCCGCCGTTCAACCAGAACCTGTTGCCGACCGTGTGCACCTTGCTGGAAGAACGCCAGTGGCTGGCGCCGGACGCGTGGATCTACACTGAAAGCGAGACTGCCCCCTCCACCCTCGGCCTGCCAGGCAGCTGGCGGCTGCACCGGGAACAGAAGTCCGGTCGGGTGTATTACGCGCTGTGGCACCGCCTGGTCGAAGACGCTGCTTAAAGCTGTGCCAGCAGGGCTTTTGTGGCGAGCCCACTCGCCACAATTCAAATAGCTCGTCACCGAGAGTTTCATGACCCCTTCCGCCGACCTGTTCACCCCCGCCTTCGGCCTCGGCAACCCCCACTTGCAAACACTGTGGGGCCCGCTGTGGCGCCCAACTACGCATATCGAACGCCAACGCGAACGCCTGTGGCTGGAAGACGGCGACTTCCTCGACCTCGACTGGCACGGCCCCCATGACGCGCAAGCGCCGTTGGTGCTGGTGCTGCACGGGCTGACGGGCTCATCCAACTCACCCTACGTGGCAGGCCTGCAAAAAGTCCTGGCCGTACATGGCTGGGCCAGCGCCGCACTGAACTGGCGCGGCTGCTCGGGCGAGCCGAACCTGTTGGCTCGCAGCTATCACTCGGGCGCCAGCGAGGACTTGGCGGCGGCGATTGCGCACCTGCGCGCCAAGCGGCCATTGGCGCCGCTGTATGCGGTGGGTTATTCGCTGGGGGGCAACGTGTTGCTCAAGCACCTGGGGGAAACCGGCGAGGCGTCGGGGTTGCAGGGCGCAGCGGCGGTATCGGTGCCGTTTCGCCTGGATCAGTGCGCCGACCGCATCGGGCTGGGATTTTCGCGGGTGTATCAAAGGCACTTTATGCGCGAGATGCTGGCGTATATCCGCACCAAGCAGAGCCGCTTTACACAGGATGGCCGCGCGGACGGGCTTAAAACCCTGGAAGCCCTCGGCTCACTGGAAAAAATGCGCACGTTCTGGGACTTCGATGGCCGCGTCACCGCGCCGTTGCACGGTTTCCTCAGCGCCGAAGACTATTACCGCCGCGCGTCGAGCCGCTACTACCTGGGCGCTATCCGCACGCCGACCCTGATTATCCAGGCCGCCGACGACCCGTTCGTGTTCACCCACAGCCTGCCCGAAGTCAGCGAGCTGTCGGCGTGCACCGAGTTCGAGTTGCTGGCCAAGGGCGGGCATGTGGGGTTTGTGGAGGGTTCGTTAAAGCGTCCCGGCTACTACCTGGAGCGCCGAATACCCCAATGGTTGCTGGCACAACACGGTTACAAATGTGGGAGGGGTTTACTCAGCCAAGAACTCAGTCGCCAGTAGCAATCTGTCGCGCCGGATCGGTAATCCACTCACTCCACGACCCCGCATACAGCTTGCCCAACGGGTAACCCGCCAGGCTCAGGGCGAACAAGTTGTGGCACGCCGTCACGCCGGAGCCGCAATACGCCACCAGCTCATCCGGCGAACGCCCCTGCAATTGGGCGGCGAAACGTTGTTTGAGCTGTTCAGCCGGCAGGAACCGCCCGTCACTGCCCAGGTTTTCATTGAACGCCGCGCACTGCGCGCCGGGGATGTGCCCGGCGACCGGGTCGATGGGCTCAACTTCGCCACGAAAACGCGCCTGGGCGCGGGCATCGATCAGGGTCAGGCCCGGCTGGCCCAAGCGTTTTTGCAGGTGTTCGGCATCCAGCACCAGGTGATTGTCGGGCGTGCCGGCAAAGCTGCCCGGCTCGATCTCCGGCGCGTCCAGGCTCAACGGGAAACCGGCGGCGTGCCAGGCCTTGAGGCCACCGTCGATGATAAACACACCATCGCGCTTGCCCAGCCAGGCCAGCAGCCACCAGGCCCGGGCGGCAAACGCGCCGGGGCCATCGTCATACAGCACAACGTCGGTGTCGGCACTGACGCCCCAGGCACCTAGCTGCTCGGCAAAGGCACCGGCCGCTGGCAACGGGTGACGGCCGGTCACGCCCTTGGTCACCGGGCCGCTGAGGTGGCGCTCCAGGTCAGCATATTGCGCGCCTTCGATATGCCCTTCGGCATAACTGCAAAGCCCGTAGTCCGGGTCTTCCAGGGCAAAACGGCAATCCAGGATCACCAGGCCGCCGGCCTTCTGGCGCTCGGCCAATTGCTGGGGGCTGATCAGTTGGGCAAGCGGCATGACGGACTCCTGTAAACAGATTCGAGAAAGGGCCTACTTCACTTCTTCCAGTGCCTGACTCAACGGCACGTAAAACTCTTTGAACAGGGCGTCCACCGCCTCTTTCGCCTGGGGCGTGACAAACCCGGCTTCCAGCACCAGCACCTGGTACACCCCGCGCTTGATCGCCTCGGCGCTCAAGTGGGCGGAATTTTCGTTGGTGGTGCACAGGAAACGCACCCAGGAGGTGAGGATGATCCACGCATTGAGGGTCAGGGCTTCGGTTTGCACCGGGTTCATATTGAGGATGCCGGCATCGACAAACCCCTGGTAAATGGCGTTACCCTGGGCCAGGCAGCGCTGGGAAAAGCGCCGGTAGCCGGTGGCCAGTTCCGGGTCGCTTTCCAGCAGGTGTTCCAGGTCACGGTGCAGAAAGCGGTAGCGCCACATGCCGGCCAGCAAGGCCTGCAGGTAGAAGCGTTTGTCTTCAACGGTCACGGCACGGCCTTGGGGCGGGCGCAGAAACGTGTCCACCAGCGCTTCGTACTCGCGAAACAGCACGGCGATGATCGCCTGCTTGTTCGGGAAGTGGTAGTACAGGTTGCCGGGCGAAATTTCCATGTGGGCGGCGATGTGGTTGGTGCTCACACTGCGCTCGCCCTGCTGGTTAAACAGCTCCAGGCTGGTTTGCACAATGCGCTCGCTGGTCTTTACTCGTGGTGCCATAGGGGAATCAGCTTCTGTACACGTGATGGGGCATCTTACGGCCTATCCTTGCCGGGTTAAATCTGCATGTTGCTGCAATGGCATTTGACAATTTAGAGCAATGACTCTAAAAATCCACGCAGACCTATAACAATCGGGAACTGCGCCATGTCTGCCAACATTGCCTATCTGCAAGATTCCCAGGCGCTGGATCAACTCCAGGACCTGTTCGACGCCCAACGCCGCGCCTACGCCGCCAACCCCATGCCGCCGGCGGGGCAGCGCCAGCAATGGCTCAAGGCCCTGCGCGAGCTGCTCAGCGACGAACGCCAGGCGCTGATCAATGCCATCAGCCAGGATTTCAGCCACCGCAGCGCCGACGAAACCCTGTTCGCCGAACTGATGCCCAGCCTGCATGGCATTCACTACGCCAGCAAACACCTCAAGGGCTGGATGAAACCTTCCCGCCGTGCTGTAGGCATCGCCTTCCAGCCGGCATCGGCCAAGGTCATCTACCAACCCCTGGGCGTGGTCGGGGTGATCGTGCCCTGGAACTACCCGTTGTACCTGGCTATCGGGCCGTTGGTCGGCGCGTTGGCCGCCGGTAACCGGGTGATGCTCAAGCTCAGCGAATCCACCCCCGCCACCGGCGCATTACTCAAGACGCTGCTGGCGAAGATCTTCCCCGAAGACCTGGTGTGTGTGGTGCTCGGCGAGGCCGACGTGGGCATGGCGTTTTCCAGATTGCGCTTCGATCACCTGCTGTTCACCGGCGCCACCAGCATCGGCAAGCATGTGATGCGCGCCGCCGCCGAGCACCTTACGCCGGTGACCCTGGAGCTGGGCGGCAAGTCGCCGGCCATCGTGTCTGCCGACGTGCCGCTCAAGGACGCCGCCGAACGCATCGCCTTCGGCAAAGCCTTGAATGCCGGGCAAACCTGCGTGGCGCCGGATTACGTGCTGGTGCCGGAAGACCGCGTCGAGGGTTTCGTCGCGGCCTACACTCAGGCGATTCGCGGGTTCTATCCGACCTTGAATGACAACCCGGACTACACCGCCATCATCAACGAGCGACAACTGGCCCGGCTCAACGCCTACGTCAAGGACGCCACCGACAAGGGCGCCACCCTGATTGCGCTGTACGACCAAGGCCAGGAAAGGCGCATGGCCCACAGCTTGTTGCTGAATGTCAGCGATGAAATGACCGTGATGCAGGACGAAATCTTCGGCCCCGTGCTGCCGATCGTGCCGTATCGCGGCATCGACCAGGCCTTTGCCTACATCAACCAGCGCCCTCGCCCACTGGCCCTGTATTACTTCGGCTACAACAAGGGCGAGCAGAATCGCGTACTCCACGAAACCCATTCCGGCGGTGTATGCCTGAACGACACCCTGCTGCATGTGGCCCAGGACGACATGCCCTTTGGCGGCATCGGCCCGTCCGGCATGGGCCACTACCACGGCCACGAAGGGTTTCTCACGTTCAGCAAGGCCAAGGGTGTGCTGGTGAAACAGCGCCTGAACGCGGCGAAGTTGATCTACCCGCCCTACGGCAAAGCCATTCAGAAGTTGATCCAGAAGCTGTTCGTTCGCTGAAACCGCCACCCACGGGATAACAATAACAATGAACCCTAGCCTCACGGATTCACCCGCGCTGTCGCGACGCGGCGTCTTGAAAATCGGCCTGTGCGCCAGTGCCTTCCTGGCCACCGCCGGGCTGGGCGCCAGCCTCAGCGGCTGCTCCAGCAGCACCCCGGCCAGCGGCTTTGCCCTGTTGCGCAGCAGTGACTTGCCGTTCCTGCGCGCGGTGATTCCGGTGTTGCTCGAAGGCGTGGCCAGCACCCAGGAAGTGGTCAGCGGGATTGAAGACACCCTGAAAAAACTCGACTTCAGCCTGCAGCACCTGTCGCCGGAGATGTTCAAGCTCACCCAGCAACTGTTCGACGTATTGGGCATGGGCGTCACCCGCGGCCCGTTGACCGGCATCTGGGGCAGCTGGGAAAACGCCAGCGCGGAGCAGATCCGCAACTTCCTGCAGCGCTGGGAAAACAGCTACCTGAACCTGCTGCGCATGGGCCAGGGCTCGCTGCTCAAGCTGGTGATCATGGCCTGGTACTTCCAACCGGCGGCCTGGGCCCAGTGCGGCTATCCCGGCCCGCCGAAGATCTGATTCGCGTCTTCCACAATAAAAACAAGAGATGACCCTGATGCCCGTACCCGATCTGTTCCGCGAAGGCCTGGCCCGTGGCTGGAAAACCCACAATGGCGCCGCCCTCGACTCCGACCTGACGCTGGAAGCCGACGTGGCCATCATCGGCAGCGGCGCCGGGGGCGGCACCACCGCCGAAATCCTCAGCGCCGCCGGTTACAAGGTGTTGCTGATCGAAGAAGGCCCACTCAAGACCAGCAGCGACTTCAAGCTGCTCGAGGACGAGGCCTACACCAGCCTGTACCAGGAAGGCATCGGCCGCATGAGCAAGGACGGCGCGATCACCATCCTGCAAGGCCGTGCGGTGGGCGGCACCACCTTGATCAACTGGACGTCGAGCTTTCGTACACCCGACGCCACCCTTTCCCACTGGGCCAGTGAATACGCGGTGAAGGGCCACAGCAGCGCCGAGATGGCGCCCTGGTTCGAAAAAATGGAACAGCGCCTGGGCATCGCGCCCTGGGCCCTGCCGCCAAATGCCAATAACGATGTGATCCGCAAAGGCTGTGAAGCGCTCGGCTACAGTTGGCACGTGATCCCACGCAATGTGCGCGGCTGCTTCAACCTGGGTTATTGCGGCATGGGCTGCCCGGTAAATGCCAAGCAGTCGATGCTGGTGACCACCATCCCGTCCACCCTGGAAAAAGGCGGCGAGCTGCTTTACCTGGCCCGCGCCGAACGTTTGGTCTACAAGGATGACCACATCAGCAGCCTGGAATGCGTGGCGATGGACGCCCTGTGCGTCGCGCCAACCGGGCGCAAAATTACCGTGAAGGCCAAGCATTACGTGCTGTCTGGCGGCGGCATTAACAGCCCGGCGCTGCTGATGCGCTCCGACGCCCCGGACCCGCATTCGCGGCTGGGCAAGCGCACCTTTCTGCACCTGGTGAATTTCTCTGCCGCATTGTTCGACGAGGTGATCAACCCGTTCTACGGCGCGCCGCAGTCCATCTACTCCGACCATTTCCAATGGCAGGACGGCACTACCGGCAAAATGTCCTACAAACTCGAGGCGCCGCCCTTACACCCGGCGCTCGCCAGTACATTGCTCGGCGGCTACGGCACCCAGAACGCGCTGGACATGAGCCAACTGCCCAACACCCACGCCATGCTTGCCCTGCTGCGCGACGGTTTCCACCCCGACAGCCCGGGCGGCAGCGTGGAACTGCGCGGCGACGGCACGCCGGTGCTCGACTACCAGGTCTCGGACTACGCCTGGGACGGCCTGCGCCGGGCGTTTCACAGCATGGCCGAGATCCAGTTCGCGGCGGGCGCCAAGTCGGTCAAGCCGCTGCACCACGATGCGCGCTACGTGAAAACCCTGGGCGAAGCCCGCACGCTGATCGAAGGCCTCAAGCTGGAGCTGCACCGCACCTGCCTGGGCAGCGCCCACGTGATGGGCGGTTGTGCGATGGGCGAAGACCCGAAAAACGCCGTGGCCGACAGCCTCGGTCGCCATCACCAGCTGCGCAATTTGTCGATCCACGATGGCTCGTTATTCCCCACCAGCATTGGGGCCAACCCGCAATTGTCGGTGTACGGCCTGACCGCGCAATTGGCGACAGCCTTAGCCGAACGTCTGAAAACGGCATGAAAAAACGCGCGATTAGCGGTATGTATCTACATAAGTCGACTTGGCCGACCGGGATGGCTGCGATACCATCCGGTTCCCCAACGGACTCCGCCAGGACGACGCGATGAACCGAGTGTTGTACCCAGGTACCTTCGACCCGATTACCAAAGGCCATGGCGATCTGGTCGAACGCGCCTCTCGCCTGTTCGACCATGTGATCATCGCGGTCGCGGCCAGCCCCAAGAAAAACCCGCTGTTTCCCCTGGAACAGCGCGTGGAGCTGGCGCGTGAGGTCACCAAGCACCTGCCCAACGTAGAGGTTGTGGGCTTTTCGACGCTGCTGGCACACTTCGCCAAAGAGCAGAATGCCAATGTGTTCCTGCGTGGCCTGCGCGCGGTGTCGGACTTCGAGTACGAATTCCAGCTGGCCAACATGAACCGCCAACTGGCGCCGGACGTGGAGAGCCTGTTCCTCACGCCGTCGGAACGTTATTCGTTCATTTCCTCGACGTTGGTCCGTGAAATCGCCGCTTTGGGCGGAGATATCACCAAGTTCGTGCACCCGGCCGTGGCCGACGCGCTGACGCTGCGCTTCAAGAAGTAAGACCGCTCACTCGGCGCCCGCTCGCACTGCGGGCGCCAATGCGGCACAATTGCGCGCATTAGTTTTCAGATGCCCTGGCTGACAGCCCTGGCAGGAGTTTCCATGTCCCTGATCATCACCGACGATTGCATCAATTGCGACGTCTGCGAACCCGAGTGCCCGAACGCTGCGATTTCCCAGGGCGAAGAGATCTACGTGATCGACCCCAACCTGTGTACGCAGTGTGTTGGCCACTATGACGAGCCTCAGTGCCAGCAGGTGTGCCCGGTGGATTGCATTCCCCTGGATGAAGCGCATCCGGAGACTGAGGAGCAGTTGATGGATAAGTACCGGAAGATTACCGGTAAAGCCTGAAGCTCTTTAATGCCTGTTAAGGCCTCATCGGGGGCAAGTCGAATCGTCGCACCGCCCACACTTGGAATGCATTTCAATGTGGGAGGGGGCTTGCCCCCGATGGCTATATCAGCCCTCACACAGCAATCAGCTCTGACACTTGGGGCAAAACACACTCGCCCGCTGCCCCAGCACCACATTGCGCAACTCAGTCCCACAGACCTTGCACCCCTCGCCGCCACGGCCATAGACGAACAGTTCCTGCTGGAAATACCCCGGCTGCCCATCCCCGCCGATAAAGTCGCGCAACGTTGTGCCGCCGCGCTCGATGGCAGCCGCCAGCACGCGCTTGATCTCGATCGCCAACTTCAAATAACGCCCGCGTGAAATGCCACCGGCCGCGCGGCGCGGATCAATCCCGGCCGCAAACAACGCCTCCGTCGCGTAGATATTGCCCACGCCCACCACCACCGCGTTGTCCATGATGAACGGCTTCACCGCCATCGACTTGCCACGCGACAGCTGGAACAAGCGCTCGCCGTCGAACAGGTCGGTCAACGGCTCCGGCCCCAGGCGCAGCAGCAGTTCGTGATTGTGCGGATCCTGGCTCCAGAGCATCGCGCCGAAACGCCGTGGGTCGGTGTAGCGCAGGGCCAAGCCGGATTCGAGTTCGATATCCACATGCTCATGCTTGAGCGCCGGCAGACCGGCTTCCACCAGGCGCAAGTTGCCCGACATGCCCAAGTGGCTGATCAAGGTGCCCACTTCGGCGTTGATCAACAGGTACTTGGCCCGCCGCTCCACCAGCACGATTCGCTGCCCGGACAGGCGCACATCCAGGTCTTCCGGGATCGGCCAGCGCAGGCGACGTTCGCGCACCACCACGCGGCTGACCCGCTGGCCTTCCAGATGTGGCGCAATACCGCGTCGGGTGGTTTCGACTTCAGGTAACTCGGGCATGTGTACCTCGTGAATAACGGCTTAGTGCGCGCCCAGCTCGCGGATCGACAACTTCATGCTTTCGAAGTCGTATTCCGACAGGCCAACGTAGTCCAGCACCAGGTGGCCGACCGCGTTCCACTCATGGTCCACCGCCTGGTTGCCCAGTACCCGATAGGACGAGCAGATGTGCTCAGCCATCTTGAGGATCGCCAGCAGGTTCTTGAGCTGCGAGTTGCGCGACGACTCATCGCTGAAAATCGCCAGGGCGTTGTGGTGGTTGGCGATGGCGTCGGTCACATGCTCCGGCAAGCGCCAGGACTTGGCCGTGTAGTAGCCGACCACGGCGTGGTTGGTGTTGAACGCGTTGTTTTCAGTGTCGACCACGCGGCAGTCAGGGCCGGCGTTGGCGTAGGCCTGCTCGAGCACCGACATGTAGTTGGGGAAGCGCTTGAGCATCAGCGGCACGCCGCAATCGTGGAACAACCCCAAGGCATACGCCTCGTCCACCGCCTGGGCGCCGGTGCGCTTGGCCAGGGTGAGGCAGGTCATGGCCACATCCTGGGCGGTGTCCCAGAAACGGTTGAGGGTGACGATGGTGTCATCGCTCATCTCGCCCTTGATCGACAGGGCGTTGATCAGGTTGATGATCGAACGGCTGCCCAGCAGGTTCACCGCGCGCTGGATCGAGGCGATTTTGTTGCTCAGGCCGTAATACGACGAGTTGACGATCTTCAGCAGCGCGCCGGACAGGCCCGGGTCCTGGGAGATCAACCGCGCGATCACCTCCAGGTCCGGGTCGGGCATGTACTGCTCCATCTGCAAATCCACCATGATTTGCGGCTGGGGCGGCACGCTGATGCCTTGCAGGGCCTGCTGGATCTGTTCGGAGGAGAGTTCTTGGGACATGAGTACTTACTCTGGGCTAGGCGGGGATTCTAACCCTTATGAAGAGGCCGCCGACACCCAAATGCCCGATTGAAATCGGACTAAATGTGGGAGGGGGCTTGCTCCCGATAGCGGTGGGTCAGTAGCAAATGTGCTGAATGACCCACCGCTATCGGGGGCAAGCCCCCTCCCACATGTCCGGCGGCGCGGTCAGTAACGACACAACAGGGTATACTCCCGCTCTTTTTTCCGGAGCGACGTCATGTCCCTGCCAAGCCTGCGTCTCAAAGCCAACGCCGATCGTCGTTTGCGCAACGGCCACCTGTGGGTCTACAGCAACGAAATCGACGTGGCCGCCACCCCACTTCACGGCTTCCAGGCAGGCGACCAGGCTATCCTGGAAGCGGCCGGCGGCAAGACCCTGGGCATCGTGGCCATGAGCCCGAACAACCTGATCTGCGCGCGCTTGCTGTCGCGCGACATCAAGTTGCCGCTGGACAAGTCGCTGCTGGTGCACCGCATCAATGTGGCCCTGTCGCTGCGTGATCGCCTGTTCGACAAGCCGTTCTACCGCCTGGTCTACGGCGATTCCGACCTGCTGCCGGGCCTGGTGGTCGACCGTTTCGGCGACATCCTGGTGGTGCAGATCGCTTCGGCAACCATGGAAGCCCATAAGGCCGACGTGATCGCCGCCCTGACCCAAGTGCTCAAGCCGAGCGGCATCCTGTTCAAGAACGACTCCGCTGCGCGTGACGCCGAAGGCCTCAACCGCTACGTCGAAACCGTGTTCGGCCTGGTGCCGGAGTGGGTTGCGCTGGAAGAAAACGGCGTGAAATTCGAAGCCCCGGTGATCCAGGGC
This sequence comes from Pseudomonas sp. AC463, assembly GCF_979253585.1. NCBI lineage: Bacteria > Pseudomonadati > Pseudomonadota > Gammaproteobacteria > Pseudomonadales > Pseudomonadaceae > Pseudomonas > Pseudomonas sp. AC463. The sequence goes on from NZ_CEEDDZ010000014.1 coordinate 145,132, forward strand.
CAGAAAACCGGCTGGTTCTACGACCACCGCATGAACCGCGCCCGCCTGGCCCCGTATGCCAAAGGCAAACGCGTACTCGACCTGTACAGCTACATCGGCGGCTGGGGCGTGCAGGCTGCGGCTTTCGGCGCCAGTGAAGTGTTCTGCGTCGACGCCTCCGCCTTCGCCCTTGATGGCGTAGAGCGCAACGCCGCGCTGAACGGCGTGGCCGAGAAGATGACCTGCATCGAAGGCGACGTGTTTGAAGCGTTGAAAGAACTGAAAGCCAGCGAAGAACGTTTCGACGTGATCGTCGCCGACCCGCCGGCCTTCATCAAACGCAAAAAAGACATGAAAAACGGCGAAGGCGCCTACCGCCGCCTCAACGAGCAAGCCATGCGCCTGCTCAGCAAGGACGGCATCCTGGTGAGCGCGTCGTGCTCCATGCACCTGCCCGAAGACGACCTGCAAAACATCCTGCTGACCAGCGCCCGCCACCTGGACCGCAATATCCAGATGCTCGAACGCGGCGGCCAAGGCCCGGACCATCCGGTGCACCCGGCAATTGCCGAGACGCGGTACATCAAGAGCATTACGTGCCGGTTGTTGCCGAATAGCTAAATAACACCGCACTCCAAATGGAGTGAGGATCAAAATGTGGGAGGGGGCTTGCCCCGATAGCAGGATATCAGTCAACACATCGGGGGCTGATACACCGCTATCGGGGGCATGCCCCCTCCTACATTTGTTTTGGTGGATCGCCGCGCAGGTGCTTGCCGATGACCATCGCCGCAAGCTTCATCATTTTCAGCGTGTGGGGCAGGTGGACGAATGCGCGAGTCGGGCGTTAGAGCCCTCCACTGTGGCGAGCAAGCTTGCTTGTGCTGGGGTGCGAAGCGCCCCCAAAAAAGCCGGCGCCTGCTTCGCCACTGAGCGGGAGCAAGCTCCCTCGCCACAGACGGCCATTCCCTCCAGCCGCCAGCGGTGTAGAATCGGCCCTATTCATCGCCAGTCATCCCCCGGCGGGTTTATGAGCTCAAGGCCCAAGCAAGCGGCGATCCCGCGACGCGAGTGGCAACTTTTGGAAACTCGGCCATTTCTGAGTGTTCCAGACGTCAATAGAAGCTCACTCCCCTTTGATACCTGATTAGCCGCCCGGAGTGCTCCATGCCAGATTACCGCTCGAAAACATCCACCCACGGCCGCAACATGGCCGGCGCGCGCGCACTGTGGCGCGCCACGGGGATGAAAGATGACGACTTCAAAAAGCCGATCATCGCGATTGCCAACTCGTTTACCCAGTTCGTACCGGGCCACGTCCACCTCAAGGACCTCGGCCAACTGGTCGCCCGTGAAATCGAACGCGCCGGCGGCGTGGCCAAGGAATTCAACACCATCGCCGTGGATGACGGCATCGCCATGGGCCATGACGGCATGCTGTATTCCCTGCCGAGCCGCGAGATCATCGCCGACTCCGTGGAATACATGGTCAACGCCCACTGCGCCGACGCCATCGTGTGTATCTCGAACTGCGACAAGATCACCCCCGGCATGCTGATGGCCGCCCTGCGCCTGAACATCCCGGTGATCTTCGTTTCCGGCGGCCCGATGGAAGCCGGCAAGACCAAGCTCGCCTCCCACGGCCTCGACCTGGTCGACGCCATGGTCATCGCCGCCGATTCCAGCGCTTCTGACGAGAAGGTCGCGGAATACGAGCGCAGCGCCTGCCCGACCTGCGGTTCGTGCTCCGGCATGTTCACCGCCAACTCGATGAACTGCCTGGTGGAAGCCCTGGGCCTGGCCTTGCCGGGCAACGGTTCGACCCTGGCCACCCACAGCGACCGCGAGCAGCTGTTCCTGCAGGCCGGCCGCACCATCGTCGAGCTGTGCAAGCGTTACTACACCGAGAACGATGAGTCGGTGTTGCCGCGCAACATCGCCAACTTCAAGGCGTTCGAAAACGCCATGACCCTGGACATCGCCATGGGCGGTTCCACCAACACCATCCTGCACTTGCTGGCCGCCGCCCAGGAAGCCGAGATCGATTTCGACCTGCGCGACATCGACCGTCTGTCCCGCCACGTGCCGCAACTGTGCAAAGTCGCGCCGAACATCCAGAAGTACCACATGGAAGACGTGCACCGCGCCGGCGGGATCTTCTCGATCCTCGGTTCGCTGGCCCGTGGCGGCCTGCTGCACACCGACCTGCCGACCGTGCACAGCAAATCCCTGGCCGAAGGCATCGCCAAGTGGGACATCACCCAGACTGACGACGAAGCGGTACACCACTTCTTCAAGGCCGGCCCGGCAGGCATCCCGACGCAAACTGCGTTCAGCCAGTCGACCCGTTGGGAAACGCTGGACGACGACCGTGAAAACGGCTGCATCCGCAGCGTCGAGCACGCCTACTCGCAAGAAGGCGGCCTGGCCGTGCTGTACGGCAACATCGCCCTCGACGGCTGCGTGGTGAAAACCGCCGGTGTGGATGAATCCATCCACGTGTTCGAAGGTCGCGCCAAGATCTACGAAAGCCAGGACAGCTCGGTTCGCGGCATCCTCGCCGACGAAGTCAAAGAAGGTGACATCGTAATCATCCGCTACGAAGGCCCCAAAGGCGGCCCGGGTATGCAGGAGATGCTCTACCCCACGTCCTACCTGAAATCCAAAGGCCTGGGCAAAGCCTGCGCCCTGCTCACCGACGGCCGTTTCTCCGGCGGCACCTCGGGCCTGTCCATCGGCCACGCTTCGCCGGAAGCCGCAGCCGGTGGCGCAATCGGCCTGGTGCAGGATGGCGACAAGGTGCTGATCGACATTCCGAACCGCTCGATCAACCTGTTGGTCAGCGATGAAGAACTTGCTGCCCGCCGGGTTGAGCAAGACAAAAAAGGCTGGAAGCCAGTGGAGAAACGCCCACGTAAAGTGACCACCGCGCTGAAAGCCTACGCCCTGCTGGCCACCAGTGCCGACAAGGGTGCGGTACGCAACAAGGCGATGCTTGACGGCCTGTAAGCCCCGCCCATAAAAAATGCCCCGCCAAGTGCGGGGCATTTTTTTGCCTGGCCAAACCCCCAACAACAATGAGGATCAAACTGTGGGAGCTGGCTTGCCTGCGATAGCGGTGGACCAGCCAGCACATGTACAACCTGACACTCCGCCATCGCAGGCAAGCCAGCTCCCACACAAGCCGGTTACCACAGGTGGTTTTGTGGGGATGCTTAGAACTGTGGCTTGTAAGTCACACTGAACATCATGTTGCGCGGGTCACCAAAGTAGTTGTTGCCCACCAACTGGCTGTAGGACGGGATGTAGTAACGCTTATCCAAAATGTTGTTCACATTCACCGCCAGGGTCACTTCATCACTGGCCTCATAGGCCACCCGCGAATTGAAGATGGCAAAACCGGCCTGGCCGAAGTTGCGATCGAAGCTGGTGGTTGCCGTTTGCGCGTTAACCCCGGCGCCGAGGCTGACACGGCTGAAATCCCCCGGCAGCTTGTAATCACCCCAGATCCGCAGCATGTGCTTGGGCACCGCCGTACTGAAGACCTTGCCCTTGAGTTCGGTGTCTTTCAAAAACACCGTGGTGTTGTAGGTGTAGCTGCTGCTGACCTGCAAGCCCGGCGCCAGTTGGCCGCTGATTTCAGCCTCCAGCCCCTGGCTGCGCACCTTGCCCGAGGCGGTGGAGCAGTACCAGCCACTGCATGCGTTTGGACCATCGATGTCCGTGCTGAAGTCGGTGACGGCGCGGTTTTCGTGGATATAGCGGAACAGGGCAAGGGAGGTGTTGAGGCGGCCGTCCATCAACTCACCTTTGATACCCACCTCGTAGTTGCGCCCCTCAATGGGCGGCAGGCCAGTCTTTTGCTGGGTCAGTTGGGTCTGCGGGATAAACACTTCGGCGTAACTGCCATACGCCGACCACTGATCGTCCAGCGCATACACCAGGCCAGCAAACGGTGTGACCTTGCCATTGCTCTTGACCGAGTTTTTCTCACCGCCCTCTTCGTACTCACGGGCGTAGTAGTTGTCCTGATCGAAGGCAAAGTCATACCAACTGGTGCGGGCGCCGAGGATCAAGGTCAGGGGCTCGGTCAGGTTGACCCGCCAAGTGCCATAGATGCCTTTCTGGGTGATGTCGTAGGTGCTCAAAGCCAAGTTGGCGCGGTCGGCAATGCTGTTGTAGGACGGCTGCGGACGGTGATGGTCGATAGCGCCAAGATCGGCGCCCGGCGTGAACGCACGGGCATAACCATCATCGGTGTTGTACTTGGAGTAATTGGCGCCCAGCACCAGGCTTTGCTTGAACGACAACGCTTCAAAATCGCCGCGGACGTAAGCATCGATGCCACGGTTCTTGCCGTAGAAGTCCGTGGAATAGTCGGCGTACCTGCCGCTTTGGGTACTGCCCAACGGCACCGCACCGACAATGAATTGATACGTCGCCTCATTGGACTCATTCATCGCCAGCGCCGAAGCCTTGAACTTCCACTGATCATTAAAGCGATGCTCAAGATCCAGATACACCGCCGTCTGGTCATTAAACGAGCGGTTCCAGCTCGCCCCGGTATACGTCGAGCGCGACACATCCAGCGCACTGCCATCGGTGTGGCGCGGCAACGCGATCAGGTACGGGCGCCCGTGGCTCTTCTTGTTGCTGAAACCGACGCCCAGGGTGGTGTCATCGTCCAGGTCAAAGTCCAGCGCACCGTAGACGGTCTGTTCCCAGTTCCACACATAGTCGGTGAAGGAGTGGCCTTTCTCGTAGTTGACCACCGCCCGCCCACGAACCGTGCCGGCTTCGTTCAACGGGCCGCCGACGTCCGCCTGGGACGCATAACGGTCCCAGCTGCCGGCCTTGGCGCTCAAGGTCACGGTGGGCGCGGCCTGCGGGCGCTTGCGCACCAGGTTGACCGCGCCGCCCGGGCTGTTCGCGCCTTGCAACAGGCCAGCGGCTCCGCGCATGACTTCCATACGGTCGTAGATCACCATGTTTTCGGTGATGTAGCTGCCCAGCGCATACACGTTGCGCGGCACCGGGACGCCGTCGTATTGCAGCGATTCGATCTCGAACCCCCGCGCAAACATGAACATCCCCGGTCCCGGCGACTTGACCGACGCCATGCCCGGCACCGCTTCAATTGCCTGGGTCAGGGTGCTGATGTTCTGGTCATCCATGGCCTTGCGGGTCAGCACGCTGACGGACTGCGGGATGTCCTTGAGCTTTTGCGTGCCCTTGCCAATGGTCACGGCGCCGGTGGTGTAGGAACCGCTACCTTCGGTGGTCGTCCCCAGGTGGTCCGCGCTGATGGTGGTGGCACCGACTTCAAGGGCGCCGCCGCTGTCCACGCGCTTTTCCAGGGTCACGGTGTCGGCATTGATAAACGCCGCGTTCAACCCCGTGCCACCCAGCAACAAGCCAAGGGCCTCGCGCTGGCCCACGTTGCCGCGCACACCCGGGGATGTCACGCCTTGCGTCAACTCCCCGGACACCAACACCTGCACCCGCGTCACCGCCGAAAACGCCGCCAACGCGCCGTCCAGGCTTTGCCCCGGAATATCAAAGCGGTAAGTCTGGGCCTGGTTGGTCTCAGCGGCCTGCAAATACAGCGGCGCAATGCCGCTGGCCATGGAAATGGCTAGTGCCAGCAAGGGCCGTGCGGCGTATCGGTGTGCCATGGATGGTGCTCCCCGGTGCAAAAAAAGTCGGTGATCGGCGCCGCACTACTTGAGAGTGCTTACTATTTGCGCCTCAGTGATCAAGGACGATGGCTCACGGAGAAACCCTGAAAATATTTTGAGAAAGTTGCCGTCAGGACGCTTTGCCGTCGCGCAACACCAGCAAATACGGGGTGTAGTGCTCGGCATGCAGGTTGAGGGTGTATTCCAGCGCCTTGATCACCGCGTCGGGTTTGTCGATTTCAAACACGCCGGAGACCACGCGGTTGCGCAGCGCATCGCCGAGCACCAGGGTCTTGCCCGGCCAGTAGCGGTTCAGTTCGCTGACCACTTCCGACAACGGCTGCTGGCGGAATACCAACTGCCGCTGGCGCCAGGCAAAGCCGCTGGCCGGATCGAAACCGTGCACCTCGGCAAGCTGCTGGCCCTGATACTCCACCGCCCGCCCCGGCTCCAGGTACACCGTGTCACCGCTGCCCGCGCTGACCTGCACCTTGCCCTGCGCCACCTGCACCCGCGTCTGCGCATCGCGCCGCGCCACGCTGAACTGGGTGCCGACCACCTTGACCCAGCCATCCCCGGACTGCACCACGAACGGCCGCGCCGGGTCCTTGGTCACCTCGAAGAACCCCTCGCCGCGCAGCAAACGAATCTGCCGCTCACCCGCGCTCATGCGGATTTGCACCGCGCTGTCGGTATTGAGTTGCAGGTGGGAGCCGTCGGCCAGTTCGATGCTGCGCGATTCGCCGGTGCCGGTGGCGTAGTCCGCGCGCAGGCGGTCGAGCCAGGGGGTGTTTTGCACCGAGAGGCCTATCGCCAACAGCACGGCGGCGGCGCAGGCCCAGCGGCGCGCCGGCTTGCGCCAGGCGGCCTGTTCGGCGCGACGAACCACCCGCGCCGGTTCGCGCAGGCCGCCGAGCATGGCCTGCACTTCCTGCCAGGCGTCATCCTGGGCTTGGCCTTGTCCGAGCCAGGCGGCAAACGCGTCCATTTCGGCCGCCGTCACGTCCTCGGCCTGCAGGCGGAAATACCAGCCAGAGGCTTCGGCGAACAGTTCGTCGGCAGTGGGTGTGGCAGTCATGACCGACGTCCTTGTGCATCGCAGGCAAGCCGCGTCTTGATGAAGGCGCGGCATTCAATCAAGGCGCGACGCAATTGGTATTCCACACTGCGCGGGGTGATCGACAGGCGTTCGCCGATCTCGCGATAGGAAAGTTCGTCGACATGATAGAGCAGGAAGATCTGCCGAGTCGCTGCGGGCAGCGCCAGGATTGCATCCTGCATCAGTTGCTCCTGTTGGTAGGCGGCCAATTGTTCGTCGGCGCCGGGGTTGCCACAGGGCAGTTCTTCGCTGGGCTCACCGGCGTCCAGGCGCTCACGGCGGATGGCCTGGCGCTGGTGGTCGCGCACCAGGTTGCTGGCGATGGTGAAGAGGAAGGCTGGGAGGTTGTCGATCTTCTCGCCGGAATCCAGGCGGGCCAGGCGCAGGAAAGATTCCTGGGTCAGGTCGGCAGCCACCTGGGCGCTGCCGGTGCGGCGGGTGACGAAGGCTTCGAGGGCTTTCTTCTGCTCCGCGAACAGGCGCGCAATCTGCGAATTCCAGGAGGACACAGCACTACCTTGAGAAGAACGGAGGGGTCAGGAGGTGTGCACGCTAGCAGAGGATGAGATTGGTTCGCAATTGATATCTATTTTTGCTGGGGTTTTGGGGGGTCTTGAGATAGCCATCGGGGGCAAGCCCCCTCCCACATTTCGATTTGTGAATACTTTTAAATGTGGGAGCTGGCTTGCCTGCGATAAGGGCGACTCGGTCCTACTGAATCTCCTCCGGCTTAACAATCACCCAGTTCTTGTCCGCCGTCACCGGCAAGCCTTCCTTGGCCTGCGCCGCCGCGTGCTTGGCCATCATGCCGTTGAGTTGGGTCATGTATTTGTCCTTGCGGTTGATCCACAAGTGGATGCCGCCCTTGGCCACGTCCACATCGTGGAACAGCATGTAGCCGTCGCTGGTCGGTGTGTCGCCGCCGACGATCACCGGTTTTTTCCATTCGTCGATGTAAGTGAGGATCGCCGCGTGCTTGCCGGCCATCCAGGTCGCCGGGGTCCACAGGTAGGGGGTGAGTTCGAGGCCGAGGTTGGCCTTCTCGTCATATTTGCCGGCGCTGATTTGTTTGCGCGCGGTGGTCAGGTCGCCGGTTTTGCGGTCCTTGAGCATCGTGGTCACGCCGATGACGTTCTCGGGTTTGACGTTGTAGCCGTACTTCGGATCGGCCGCGACCATGCGCACCAATTCTTCCGAGGCGGCGGTCATCACATACACCTCGATGCCGTTTTCCATCAGTTTGTTGTACAGCTCGGCCTGGCCGGTGAAGACCTTGGGTGGCTGCACCTCGGATTTTTTCACCACGTCGCCTTCAAAGTAGCTGACCGGCACCGGCTTGCCGGAAGCCATCAGCTCGTCGACCTGGACCTTAAGTTCCTTGAGGGTGAACCCGGAAAAGATCTGCGCCACCCACGGGTAGCAGACCATGTCGTCGACTTCACACAGGCGGTAGTAGTAGCTGAACAGGCTTTCCTTGTGGTCGGCGGTGTCTTTGAACGGAATCAGCTTCAGCGACGGGTCCATGGTTTCGCGGGTGATCAGGCCCTTGTTTTCCATGTAGGGCAGCAGGGACTCTTCGAGGTCGTAGCGGTAGCTGGTGTTGTCCATGTCGAAGACCGCGTAGTTACCCTTGTTGGCATTGGCGGCGATCATTTCGTTGAGTTGCTTGGCGGCCGGCGCCGGCCAGTGTTTCAACTCGGTGGCGGCGAACGCCTGGCTGGCGAGCCCCAGACAAAGTGCGGCGGATACCAGTAGTTTCGGCGCGAGCTTCATAGGCGTTGTCTCCCTGAGTGAAAGACATCGACGCTAACAAATCCCTGTGACAATTCCCACGTTGAGCGCGACCGCGTGCGTCCTGATCCCGCCAACGGCATACGCCTGAGCGTCAAGCGCTTATTCCAAAAACGACAGTCATCATTCGATATCGGTATTAAATCATTATATTTCAAGCTGTTACGCTTCCCGGTTCGCAATCGCAGGCTCACGCGATTGGCTGCCTTCTCAACGGAGCTTCAATGAATCTGCCCCTGATTCTCAACTTACTGGTGTTCGTGGCCCTGCTGCTGGGCCTGGCACAAACCCGCCGTACTAACTGGAGCCTCGCCAAGAAGGTCTTGTTTGCCCTGGTCCTGGGCGTGCTGTTTGGTACGGCATTGCACACGATTTACGGCGACGGCAACCCGGTGCTCAAGGCCTCCATCGGCTGGTTCGATCTGGTTGGCAATGGTTACGTGCAACTGCTGCAAATGATCGTGATCCCGCTGGTATTTGCCTCGATCCTGAGTGCCGTGGCACGCCTGCATAACGCCGCGTCCCTGGGCAAAATCAGCTTCCTGACCATCGGCACGCTGCTGTTCACCACTGCGATTGCGGCGCTGATCGGTATCGGCCTGACCAACTTGTTCGGCCTCACCGCCGAGGGCCTGGTGGCCGGCACCCAGGAAATGGCGCGCCTGCAAGTGATCCAGAGTGATTACGCGGGCAAGGTCGCCGACCTGAATATCCCGCAGTTGCTGCTGTCGTTCGTGCCGGCCAACCCATTTGCCGACCTGGCCCGGGCCAAGCCGACGTCGATTATCAGCGTGGTGATTTTCGCCGCGTTCCTGGGGGTTGCCGCGCTGCAACTGCTCAAGGACGACGTGGAAAAAGGCCAGAAAGTGCTCAACGCCATCGACACCCTGCAAGCCTGGGTGATGCGCCTGGTGCGCCTGGTGATGAAGCTCACGCCGTACGGCGTATTGGCGCTGATGACCAAGGTGGTCGCCGGCTCCAACCTGCAAGACATCATCAAGCTCGGCAGTTTTGTGCTGGTGTCGTACCTGGCCCTGGGCCTGATGTTTATGGTGCACGGCCTGCTGCTGTCGCTGGCCGGGATCAACCCGCTGCGCTTCTTCCGCAAGGTGTGGCCGGTGCTGACCTTTGCCTTCACCAGCCGCTCCAGCGCAGCGGCGATCCCGCTGAGCATCGAGGCGCAGACCCGCCGCCTGGGCATCCCGCAATCCATCGCCGGTTTCGCCGCCTCGTTCGGCGCGACCATCGGCCAGAACGGTTGCGCGGGCCTCTACCCGGCGATGTTGGCCGTAATGGTTGCGCCGACCGTGGGCATCAACCCGCTGGACCCGCTGTGGATCGCGACCCTGGTGGCGATTGTGACCCTGAGTTCGGCCGGTGTGGCGGGCGTGGGTGGCGGGGCGACGTTTGCCGCGCTGATCGTGCTGCCGGCCATGGGCTTGCCGGTGTCACTGGTGGCGCTGCTGATTTCCGTGGAGCCGCTGATTGATATGGGCCGCACGGCGCTGAACGTGAATGGTTCGATGACGGCGGGGGCGATTACCAGCCAGGTCATGGGGCAGACGGATAAGGCGCTGCTGGATGCGGATGAGCATGCTGAGTTAGCGCAGGCCTGATAGACCGCTATCGGCGGCAAGCCCTCTCCCACACTTTGAAAGTATTCACAGATCAAAATGTGGGAGGGGGCTTGCCCCCGATGCTTTTAGGCCTTTTCCCACACCTCAAAGTTGTAAGCCGGCTTATCTCCCTCAGCCGGATTCTCCAGGTTCGACACCAGCTTCCACTGGCCCCGATCAAACTCCGGAAACCACGCATCCCCTTCCGGGCTCAACGCCACACGCGTCAGATACAGCCGATCCGCCTGCTCCAGCCCCTGCGCATACAACTGCGCGCCGCCGATCAGCATCAGCTCGTCCACGCCCTGCTCCAGCGCCCAGGCTTCGGCCCGCTCAACTGCGGCTTCCAGTGACGGAAAAACTTCCGCACCTTCCAACGCCAAGTCGGTCTGACGGCTAACCACGAGGTTCAAGCGCCCCGGCAGCGGTCGACCCAAGGAATCCCAGGTCTTGCGCCCCATGATGATCGGCTTGCCGAGCGTGGTGGCCTTGAAATATTTGAAATCCCCCGGCAAATGCCAGGGCATGCTGTTGTCGACGCCGATCACACGGTTTTCACCGAGGGCTGCGATCAGGCTTAAAGGGAGAGTTTTTTTCATGCCGACGAGAATACCAGAGCAACGACCCAGCGGTTATGCTCCAACCTCACCAGCTCAACAGGACGGCGCGTGACTGCACTGAACCCGCTGCAAAAACTCTGGCTGACGGAAACCGTGCGCCTGCGTGAAGAACACGCCGGCGCCCTGGAAGACTTGGAAGCCAACCGCCTGGCCCGCACGGCCGGTGGCGACTTGCCCACGCGCATCCAGCAGCGCGCCCTGCACCTGGCCGAGCGCGATGGCCTGACCGCCGCCCTCGCCCGCTGGCTGCAAGGTGCACGGTTGGCGCTGGTGCTGCTGGCGATCGTCGCCGTGGTCAGCGGTGCCGGCCTGGCCTTTGCCGCGCTGGGCAATGGCTTGAACCCGGTCAATGTGTTCTGGGCCCTGGGCAGCCTGCTTGGGTTGAATCTGATTTTGCTGATCAGCTGGGCCCTCGGGCTGCTGTTTGCCGGCGAACACAGCGCCAGCCTCGGTCGCCTATGGTTGTGGCTCAGCGAAAAACTCGCCCGCGACGCCAAGGCCGCCCAGCTGGCGCCCGCGCTGCTCTTGCTGTTGCAGCGCCAGAAGCTCAATCGCTGGGCGGTGGGCGTGCTGGTCAACAGCCTGTGGTTGCTGGCGTTGCTCAGTGCCCTGGTAATTCTTCTTACACTGCTCGCCACCCGCCGCTACGGCTTTGTGTGGGAAACCACCATCCTCGGCGCCGACACCTTTGTGGCCGTGACCCAGGCCCTCGGCGCCCTGCCCGCCTTGCTTGGCTTTAACGTGCCGACGGTGGAGATGATCCGCGCCAGCGGCGACTCCGCGCTGAATATCGAAAGCGCCCGCCAGGCCTGGGCCGCCTGGCTGGTCGGGGTGCTGCTGGTCTACGGCCTGCTGCCCCGGCTGGTACTCGCGCTGCTGTGCCTGTGGCGCTGGAAAACCGGGCGCGACACATTGCACCTGGACCTCAACCTGCCCGGCTACAGCCAATTGCGCGAACGCCTGATGCCGAGCAGCGAGCGCCTGGGGGTCAACGATGCCGCGCCGCAACAGCTGCACCACGTCAGCGGCGGGGTCAGTGAACTGGAAAGCGACGGCGCCCTGTTGGTGGCTATCGAACTGGACGACCAGCACCCCTGGCCTCCCAAATTGCCGGCCAAGGTGAACAACGCCGGCATCCTCGACAGCCGCGAATCACGCAACAAGCTCCTGGAGCAACTTAGCCGCTTCCCGCCCGCACGCCTGGCCATCGCCTGCGACCCAAGGCGCTCGCCGGACCGGGGCAGCCTGGCACTCATCGCCGAACTCGCGCGCAGCGCCACGGCCACCCGCGTGTGGCTGCTGCAGGCCCCGCCCGGCCAGGCGCTGGACGCCGAGCGCCTGGGCGATTGGCACGCCGCGCTGCAACAACTGGAGCTGCCCTTCGCCGACTGCGCGCCGCTGAACTGGCTGGAGACCGGTCATGACTAAACCGCTGAAACTCGCCGTGGTCGGCCACACCAACGTCGGCAAGACCTCGCTGCTGCGTACCCTCACCCGTGACGTCGGCTTCGGCGAAGTCTCCCATCGCCCCAGCACCACGCGGCATGTGGAAGGCGCGCGGCTGTCGGTGGACGGCGACGCCTTGCTGGAGCTCTACGACACGCCCGGCCTGGAAGATGCCATCGCCCTGCTCGACTACCTGGAACGCCTGGACCGCCCCGGCGAACGCCTCGATGGCCCGGCGCGCCTGGCGCGTTTTCTGGAAGGCAGCGAAGCGCGCCAGCGGTTCGAACAGGAAGCCAAGGTGCTGCGCCAACTGCTGGCCTCCGACGCTGGCCTGTATGTGATCGACGCCCGCGAACCGGTACTGGCCAAGTACCGCGACGAGCTGCAAGTGCTGGCCAGTTGCGGCAAGCCGCTGCTGCCGGTGCTCAACTTTGTCAGCAGCAGCGACCACCGCGAGCCGGACTGGCGCGAAGCCCTGGCCCGCCTCGGCCTGCACGCCTTGGTGCGCTTCGACAGCGTGGCCCCACCGGAAGACGGCGAGCGGCGCCTGTATGAAAGCCTGGCCCTGCTGCTGGAAAACGCGCGGCCCCAGCTTGAACGGCTGATCCTTGATCAAGAGGCCCAACGCCAGGCCCGCCAGCAAAGCGCCGCGCGCTTGATCGCCGAACTGTTGATCGACTGCGCGGCGTGCCGACGCAGTGTGGTCACTGAAGATGAGCAACAAGCCATCGGCGATTTGCGCAAGGCCGTGCGCCAGCGTGAACAAAAGTGTGTGGAAGCGTTGCTCAAACTGTTCGGCTTCCGCCCGCAGGACGCCGCCGCCAGCGACTTACCCTTGCTGGACGGGCGCTGGGGCGATGACCTGTTCAACCCCGAAACCCTCAAGCAGCTCGGCGTGCGCGTCGGTGGCGGGATCGCTGCCGGTGCGGCGGCCGGTGCCGGTGTGGATCTGTTGGTCGGTGGCCTGACCCTCGGCGCCGCCGCGCTCGCAGGCGCCATAGCCGGTGGCGCGCTGCAAACCGCGCGCAGCTACGGCAGCCGTCTGCTCGGCAAGCTCAAGGGCCAGCGCGAGCTGACCGTCGACGACAGCGTGTTGCGCCTGCTCGCCCTGCGCCAGCGCCAGCTGCTCAAGGCCTTGAACCTGCGCGGCCATGCGGCGATGCACAGCATCAAGGTCGACACGCCCCAAGACAAAACCTGGCGCGAAGGCAAATTGCCGGACGCGCTGCACAAGGCCCGCGCCCACCCGCAATGGTCGTCCCTCAACCCTCACGCCAGGCTCAGCCATGCCGAGCGCCAGGAACAGGTCGAAGCCCTGGCCCGGCGCCTCGACGAAACCTAGGCCGCGAGCAGCTGCCGAGCCTTGGCCTTGAGTACTTCCAGGTCGAGCAGCGGCACGTGCATGGCCTTGGCCTGCTCGTCCCAGTGGCGCATGCGCAGGCTGACCTGGCACAGCGGGTCTTGCTCAAAGGCCTGGGCCTCCTCGGCCGTCATCACGCCGCCCTGGTAAACCAGGGTGCGGCGGCTGGCCTCGCTCAGGCGCGCGTAGTAGTCCGGTTGGCTGAACGTCAGGTAGCGCTTGGCTTGCACGTGGTATTCCACCAGCTTGGCCATGCGTTCGCTGAAGCCCGCGCGCCGGAGGTAATCGGCGCCCAGCCGCTCATGGCTGACCACGCCGTAACCGCCCATGTTCTCGCCACCCTCGCCACAGATATGCCCGATATCGTGGAAGAACGCCGCCAGCACCACTTCATCGTCAAAGCCCTCGGCCATCGCCAACTGCGCGGCCTGGGACATATGTTCGATTTGCGACACCGGCTCGCCGATGTAATCCGCCGTGCCGTGCTGCTCATACAAGCCGAAGACCTCGGCAATCGCCTGTTCCGGGTTCATCACGCGGCTCCCCACAGTGTTGTGATATTGCGCTCGGCCAGCGCCGGCCCGACGCTCATGCCGACGCCGGTGTGCATCAACGCCGCACTGACGCCGGGGGCCGCTTGCAGGAATGAAAACGGCCCCGGCCCACGCGAACCATAGACGCCCTGCCAGCGCTCGACCACCTGGATCCTGCAGCCCAGGGTTTGTTCGGCCAGCTCGATCATCCAGTCATCGACCTGCTCGGCGTTGAACGGCACGGCATCGCTGCCGTAATGATGGGAGTCCCCGATAATCAGTTCGCCATGGGGCGTGGGGCTGATCAGCAGGTGAATCCCGTGTTCATGCAAGTGCGGCGTCTCGCGCAGGATCTGCGCCTGCACCGGCGCGGCTTGCGGCAGGTCGGCGAAGGCGCCGTAGTGCACGCAGCTCAGGCCCGTGAGCAAGGCGTGTTGCAGGTTCAGGTTGAGCGCAGGCCGCGCGCGCAGCATTTGCAGGCGGCAGATTTGCGGGCTGAGTTCGGCCATCTGCTCGGCCAGCAGGGTCTGGTAGTCGTGGCCGGAGCACACAATGATCTGCTCGCCGCGAAAGCTGCCTGCGGTGCTGTGCAATTGGCCCGGTTCAACATCGCGCACCAGGGTGGAAAAGTGAAACTCTACGTTCATTTCCTGGCTCAGGTAGTTGATCAGCGCCGGGATCGCCTCGCGCGAATACAGCTGCTGATCGTCCTTGCCGTGCAGCGCGGCGCGGTGATGGCGGAATTGGCCGCCGTACAACTCCTTGAGTGCCGCGCCTTGCAGCAGATCGACGTTGTAGCCGTGTTCTCGGGCGCGACCGGCACAGAAGGCTTCAAGCAGATGCTCTTCGGCCTCGGTGCGGGCGAACAAATACGAGCCATTGCGCTTGAGCTGGATGCCGGCCGCCTGCGCCCAGTGGCCCCAGATATCGCGGCTCTGGCGTGCCAGGTCGAGCATCGGGCCGGGGGGTTGGCCGGTGACCAGGGCCTGGCCGAAGTTGCGCACCGAGGCGCCCAACGGCGTGGCGCTGCGTTCGAAGACCTTGACCTTGAGGCCGCGCTTGGCGGCGGCGTAGGCGTGGGAGAGGCCGAGGATGCCGGCGCCGATGATCAGTAGGTGTGTCATGAAGTGATGTCCTGTATTCAAGACCGCTATCGGGGGCAAGCCCCCTCCCACATGTTGATTTGTGAATACCATCAAGTGTGGGAGGGGGCTTGCCCCCGATGAGGCCATCAGCCCTAAAGAAAACCTTACTGCCCCGCCACCTTCTCCGACTTACCGTCATACCGCTTGCGCCACTCAGCCAAAATGCTGTCGCGATTCTTCGACGCCCAGGCAAAGTCATTCTTGATCAACCGCTGCTCATAATCCGCCGGCAATTCAGTCTGCGGCTTGGCAATCCCCGGCTGCGCGAGCACGGCAAAGTTATCCTTGTACAAGTCCATCGCCGCCGCGCTGGCGGAGAAATCCGCAAGCTTTCTGGCGGCGTCAGCATGGGCCGTGCCCTTCATCACCGCAGTGGCTTCAATGTCCCAGCCCAGGCCTTCTTTGGGCAGGATGATGTCCAGCGGCGCGCCCTGGCGCTTGAGCTGCACCGCCGGGTATTCAAACGAAATACCAATCGGGAACTCCCCCGACGCCGCCAGCTTGCACGGCTTGGAACCGGAGTGAACGTACTGGCCGATGTTCTGGTGCAGATCGTCCATGTATTGCCAGCCCTGCTTCTCGCCGAAGGTTTGCAGCCAGGCGCTCACGTCCAGAAAGCCGGTGCCCGACGAGGCCGGGTTGGGCATCACGATCTTGCCCTTGTACTCGGGCTTGGTCAGGTCCTGCCAGCTCACCGGTTTGCTCAGGCCCTGTTTTTCGGCTTCGACGGTGTTGAAGCAGATGGTCGCAGCCCACACGTCCATGCCGACCCAGGCCGGTGGGTTGGCGGCGTCGCGGTAGTTCTTGCCGATCTTGTCCAGATCCTTTGGCGCGTAGTTATCCAGCATGCCCTGCTGGTCGAGGATCGCCAGGCTGGAGGCGGCCAGGCCCCAGACCACGTCGGCCTGCGGGCGGGCTTTTTCGGCCAGCAGCTTGGCGGTGATGATGCCGGTGGAATCGCGTACCCACTTGATTTCAACGTCCGGGTTGGCTTTTTCGAAGGCCTGTTTATAGCTCTTCAACTGCTCGGCTTCGAGGGCCGTGTACACGGTCAGCTCGGTTTTTGCGGCGAAGGCATTCAGGCTGAACGCGGTGAGTACGGCAGCGGCCAGGGCCAGGGGCTTGAACATGGAGCACCTCCTTCAGGGATGTTTTATTGGCCGGGCGCGGTCTGGCGCCAGGCTTGGGAGCGGCGCAACGCGCCACGTGAGGCCCACGCCAGCAGCAGCGATACGCCGGCCGAAGTGAACAGGATCAGGGTCGACATGGCCGCCGCGCCGCCCACGTTGCCGGCGTCGTCCATGTTCAACACGGCGACGGCGGCGAGGATGGTGTCGGGGCTGTAGAGGAAGATCGCGGCGGACACGGTGGTCATCGCCGACACGAACAGGTAGCGCACGATATCCAGCAGCGCCGGCAGGCAGATCGGCACGGTCACTTTCAAGTAATGCCGGTAAAGCGGTGCTTTGAGGGACAACGCGGCGGCTTCGAATTCGGCGTCCAACTGGCGCAGCGCGGTGGTGGCGGTCATCTGTGCGGTGGTCAAATAGTGAGCAATGGTGCACACCACCAGCAGGGTCATGGTCCCGTAGAACACATGCAGCGGGTTGCCGTTGAGATTGAAAAAGAACACGTAGCCCAGGCCCAGCACCAACCCCGGCACGGCCATCGGCACAAAGCTGAGCATGCGCAGCGCCAGGTTGAGGCCCTTTTGGCCCTTGGTTTTTTCCATCAGGTAGGCGCCGGTGAAAATCAACACACTGCCGACCAATGCCGTGCACAGGGCCATGGTCAGGCTGTTGCGATAGGCCAGCCAACCGCCGCCGGCCGTGTCTTCAAACTGGTAATGGCTGAGGGACAGCGACAAGTTGTACGGCCAGAATTTGACCAGCGAGGAGTACACCGCCATGCCGAACACCAGCAGCAACACGGCGCAGATCAGCAGCACGATCGCCAGGTAGCAACCATCCCTTGCGCGCGACGGCGCCGGCTGGAACACCTGGGCGCGGCCGCTCATGGAGTCGCCATGCCGGCGGCGCAGCCAGGCATCCACGGCAAAACTGAACAGCGCCGGCAGCAGCAACACCATGCCAATCAACGCGCCGCGCCCGAACTGCTGCTGGCCGACCACCGCCTTGTAGGCTTCCAGCGCCAGCACTTGATAGTCGCCGCCGACCACCACGGGCACGCCAAAGTCGGTGATGGTCAGGGTGAACACCAGGCAAAACGCGGCGAACACGGCCTGGCGCGTGGCCGGCCAGGTGATGCTGCGAAACGCCCGCGCCGGGCTGGCGCCCATGCTTGAAGCCGCATCGAAAAGACGTGCATCTGCCAGGGACAGCGCCGACAGCAGAATCATCAAGGCGTGTGGGAAGGTGTAGATCACTTCGCCAAGCACAATGCCCCAGAAGCCGTAGATATTGTCCGAGAGCAAGCCGCGCAACATCCCCTGGTTACCGAACAGGTACACCAGCGCGATGCCGGGCAACATTGACGGCGCCATCAGCGGCAACAGCGACAGGCCGCGCCAAATAGCTTTACCGGGGATCAATGTGCGTTGCAGGGCGTAGGCAAACAGGTAGGCCAGCGGTACGACGATGGCCGCCACGCTGAGGGAAACTTTCAGGCTATTGCCCAGCAGCCAGTGAAAGTTTTCGCTGGCGAGCATTTCCCGCGCGGCCACCAGGCCACCGCCCTGCCCGGCCTCGCTGCTGAAGCCACGCCAGAAGATCGCCAGCAACGGCAGCAACACGGCGATGCCCAGCAGCACCAGCCACAACAGCTTGCCGCCGACGACAAAAAGGCGGTCACCGATTTCGGCACGGGACACTTGGCGCGGCGCTGTCATTACAGCGGCCATCTCAGGCAAACACCTGCAGGCTGCGCGGCGGCAAGGCCACCCAGATATCCTGGGCACCCAGGCGTGGCATGGCCTCCGGAGCCAGTTCGGCCAGCAGCGGATGGCCGGGCAGTTGCTCCAGCTCAAAGCTCATGCGGCAACGGTTGCCGAGGAAGGTGATCTCGCGAACCTTGGCCGGGAACAGGTTTTCTTCATGCACCGGCGGGTTGACGCTGATGGCTTCCGGGCGGCAGAACAGGCGGCCGGACTTGGCCACGCCGGCATCGTCGGCCAGGCGCATGTTCATCCCGCCGACCTGGGCGTGGCTGGCGCTGTTGCGGCTGAACGGCAGCCAGTTGCCCTGGCCGACAAACTCCGCCACGAACGGCGTGGCCGGCCGGTCGTAAATCTCCTGGGGCGTGGCGTATTGCTCGACCTTGCCGTTGTTCATCACGGCGATGCGGTCGGCCATCAGCATGGCTTCGTCCTGGTTGTGGGTGACCATCAGCGTGGTGATGCCCAAGCGCCGTTGCAGTTGGCGCAGCTCGGTGCACAGGTGCTCACGCACACGGGCGTCGAGGGCCGACATCGGCTCGTCCAGCAGCAGCAACGAAGGCGCCGGTGCCAGCGCGCGGGCCAGGGCCACGCGTTGCTGCTGGCCGCCGGAGAGTTGGCCGGGGTATTTCTTTTCGCTGCCGAGCAGCCCTACCAGTTCGAGCATCTGGCCGACCCGCTGGCGCACTTCATCGCGACCGCTGCCGGTGAGGCCGTAGCCGATATTCGCTTCCACGCTGAGGTTGGGAAACAGCGCGTAGGACTGGAACAGAATGCCGTAGTCCCGCGCCTGGGGTGGCAGTAGGGAAACGTCGCGGTTGCCCAGGTAAAGTTCGCCGCTGTCCTGGCGCTCCAGGCCGGCGATGCAGCGCAGCAAGGTGGTCTTGCCGCAGCCCGACGGGCCCAGCAGGCACACCAGCTCGCCGGCAGCGACGTCCAGGGACACGTTGTCCAGCGCGGTGAAGGCGCCGAAGCGTTTCTGGATACCGCGCACCTTCATGGGCGCGCCGGGTTGGGTCAGGGCTGTGTGCATGGTGGCACCTCATCGAGCGGATGAAGGCCATGCTAGGGGGGCAATGCTTCCCTGGTGTGGCAGAAAGGCAAAAGGGAGTGATAGTGGTATTGGTGGATTTGGGTAGGGGTCAGGGAGGTGGGGTGTCTGGACTACCGCTATCGGGGGCAAGCCCCCTCCCACATTTTGATCTGCGAACACATTCAAGTGTGGGAGGGGGCTTGCCCCCGATGAGGCCCTCAGAGCGGCGACATCTCCTGCGCCAACCCCAGAAACGCCGCCGGCAGCCGCGCGCCCTTTCTCTCCTTGAGGCAGTACAAATACTCCGGAATCTGCGGCGCATTCTCAATCGTCAGCACCCGCAGCTGCGGATCATGGGGCACTTCCTGGCGGGCAATAATGCTGATGCCGATATTGCGCAGCACCGCCTCGCGAATCGACTCACGGCTGCCGATTTCCAGCAGCGGCCCATGACTCACGCCAGCCCCCTGCAACAACTCTTCGGTCAGCCGCCGCGTGGTGGAGCCCGCTTCGCGCATCAACAAGGTGTGCCCGGCCAATGCGGTGAGCGGCACATGGTCAAGCGCCGCGAGGGGATGGTTACGATGCACTGCCAGCACCAGCGGGTCGGTGCCGAGGACGCGGCGGATCAGGCGCGGGTCTTCCAGAAGTTGCGAGGAGGCGGCGACGTCGACGCGGTAGTCATCCAGCGCTTCCAGCACTTGCTGGGAGTTGCCGATTTCCACCGAGACTTCCACCTGAGGCAGGCGCTCGCGAAAGGCTTTGACCAGATCGAGAATGTAATACGGCGCCGTCGCGGCAATCCGTAAGGCGCCCTGGACCTGGCCGTTGTTGCGCAGGAAAAACTCGATATCCGCTTCCTGCTGCAACAACGCCTTGACCATCGGCAACAGCCGCGCGCCTTCGTCGCTGACGGTGAGGCGGCGCCCGCCGCGGTAGAACAGCTCAACGCCGTACTGGCTTTCCAGGTTGCGAATCTGGGTGGTGACCGTGGGCTGGCTGAGGCCGAGTTTTTTCGCCGCCTGGGTGATGCTGCCCAGGCGGGCGACCATGAAAAACGCCTTCAACTCGGCACTCAGCACAAAACCCTCTCATCCTCTATTTGCGCAACAGGCGCAGGCCATTGAACACCACCAGCAGGGCCACGCCCATGTCGGCGAACACCGCCATCCACATAGTGGCCATGCCCATGAACGTGATCGCCAGGAAGATCGCCTTGGTCACCAGCGCCAGGGTGATGTTCTGCTTGAGGATACTCGACGTTTGCCGCGACAAACGAATGAAAGCCGGAATCTTGCGCAAATCATCGTCCATCAGCGCCACGTCGGCGGTCTCGATGGCGGTGTCGGTGCCGGCGGCAGCCATGGCAAAACCGATCTCGGCGCGGGCCAGGGCCGGGGCGTCGTTGATGCCGTCGCCAACCATGCCGACGCGACGGCCTTGGCCGTAGAGGGCTTCGATGGCTTGCAGTTTGTCGGTGGGCAACAGGTCGCCCTGGGCCTGGTCGATGCCGACCTGGGCGGCAATCGCCTGGGCGGTATGGGTGTTGTCGCCGGTGAGCATCAGGGTCTTGATGCCCAGGTCGTGCAGTTGCTGGATGGCTTCGCGGCTGCTGTCCTTGACCGTATCGGCCACGGCGAACAGCGCCAGCGGGCCGGATTTGTCGAGCAGCAGCACCACGGACTTGCCTTGTTTCTCCAGGGCGAAGAGTTTCTCTTCCAGCTCCGGCGAGCACAGCCCCAGGTCTTCCACCAGGCGGTGGTTGCCCAGGTGGTAGGTTTGCCCGTTGATATCGCCGCGCACCCCGCGACCGGGCAGGGCCTCGAAGTTATCCACAACGTGGCTCGGCAGGTTTTTATCCACAGCCGCCTTGGCAATTGCCAGCGACACCGGGTGGTCGGAACGCCCGGCCAGGCTGGCGGCCAGGGCCGGCGCACTGTCTTCGACGGTGGCAAACAGCGCCAGGTAATCGGTTTGCACCGGCTTGCCGTGGGTGATGGTGCCGGTCTTGTCGAGGGCGAGGTAATCAAGCTTGTAACCGCCCTCCAGGTACACGCCGCCCTTGATCAAAATGCCTTTGCGCGCCGCTGCTGCCAAGCCGCTGACGATGGTCACCGGGGTGGAAATCACCAAGGCGCAAGGGCATGCAACCACCAACAGCACCAGGGCGCGATAGATCCAGTCAAACCAGGCGCCGGCCATGAACAGCGGCGGGATCAGCGCCACGCCGAGGGCAAACAGGAAAACCGCCGGGGTGTAGATTTTCGAGAAGCTGTCGACGAAACGCTGGGTCGGTGCGCGGGCGCCCTGGGCCTGTTCCACGGCGTGAATGATGCGCGCCAGTGTCGAATTGTTGGCCGCTGCCGTGACTCTGTACTCCAGGGAGCCCGCCTGGTTGATGGTGCCGGCGAAGACTTTGTCGCCCACGGTCTTCTCAATCGGCAGGCTTTCACCGGTGATCGGCGCCTGGTCGATGGTGGATTGGCCGGCAGTGACTTCACCGTCCAGGCCGACGCGCTCACCGGGCTTTACTCGGACGATGGCGCCCAACTCGATGCTTTTGACTTCCTTTTCAACCCAGCTGCCGTCAGCCAACTGCACCGTGGCCTGCTCCGGGGCCATCTGCATCAAGCCACTGATGGCATTGCGCGCACGGTCCAGGGACTTGGCTTCGATCAACTCGGCCACGGTAAACAGGAACATCACCATCGCCGCTTCAGGCCACTGGCCAATCAACACC
This sequence comes from Pseudomonas sp. AC463, assembly GCF_979253585.1. Taxonomy (NCBI): domain Bacteria; kingdom Pseudomonadati; phylum Pseudomonadota; class Gammaproteobacteria; order Pseudomonadales; family Pseudomonadaceae; genus Pseudomonas; species Pseudomonas sp. AC463. Next base: position 167,065 of record NZ_CEEDDZ010000014.1, read on the forward strand.
GCGCCGGTGACCGCGATGCTCATCAGCGCGTTGATGTTCAGGTTGAGGTTTTTCAGGGCGATCCAACCCTTTTTATAGGTGGTGAGGCCGCCGCTGAGGATCGACACCAACGCCACGATGGCAATCACCCAAGTAGGCGCGACGCCAGTGAAGTGCAGCACTTCGGCGCCCACCGCCCCCACGCCCGACAACGCCAACGGCCACCAATGTTTCTTGGCCGGTGGCGCGGCAGCAGGCGCGCCCTCTTCGATAGGGTCGGCCTGCATGCCGATGGATTTGATCGCGTCGATGATCGGCGCGGTGCTCGGCAGGTCGTGGGTGACGCCGAGGATGCGGTTGATCAGGTTGAATTCCAGCTGCTGCACACCGGGGAGCTTGCCCAGCTTGTTCTGGATCAGTGTCTGCTCGGTGGGGCAGTCCATGGCTTCGATGCGAAAGGTGCTCAGGCGCGAGCCGGCGGTAGGCGCTTCGCTCAGCGTCACCACAGCGGGTGCGGCCTTGCTTGCACAGCAGGAACCGCCATGGCCGTGATCGTGCACAGGCGTGAGTTTCTTGGGGTCGTGCTCATGTGTATGCGGGGTGTGGATGGAATCGCTCATGGTGTCGCGTCCGTAAAGGTGCCTGTTGCCAAGTAAAGACCCTGTAGCCACTATAGGGTCAAGCACCCATTTGGAGATTGCTGCGATGAAGATCGGCGAACTGGCCAAACTCACCGACTGCCCGGTGGAAACCATCCGTTATTACGAGAAAGAAGGCCTGCTGCCGCCTCCGGCGCGCACCGACGCCAACTACCGCGTGTACACCCAGGCCCACAGCGAACGGCTGATCTTTATCCGCAACTGCCGCAGCCTCGACATGACCCTGGAAGAAATCCGCAGCCTGCTTGGGCTACGTGACAGCCCCCAGGACCAGTGCGAAAACGTGAATGCGTTGATCGACGAGCATATCCACCATGTGAAAGCGCGAATCGACGGGCTGCTGGCCTTGCAGGAACAATTGCTGGACCTGCGCCAGCGCTGCGGCGGCGGGCCGGAATGCGGGATCTTGCAGCGGTTGGAGGTCAGCGGGAGTGTGACCAATGATGCCGAGCATTCACATGTGGGCAGAAGCCACGGGCACTAAACTCAAGTGAACGTAGTTCAAATGTGGGAGGGGGCTTGCCCCCGATGGCAGTAGTTCAGCCAACACATCATTGACTGACCCACCGCTATCGGGGGCAAGCCCCCTCCCACATTTGGAACGAGACCAACTTTAAATCGCCACATCGGCCTTGATGCTTGGGTCGGCGTCGTAGCCAACAATCTCGAAATCTTCGAACTTATAATCGTAGATCGACGCAGGTTTGCGCTTGATCACCAGTTCCGGCAGTTTCTTCGGCGTGCGCGCCAGCTGGGTCTGGATCTGTTCCATATGGTTGCTGTAAGCATGGGTGTCGCCGGTGGTGACGATGATCTCGTGAGGGATCAGGTCGCATTGCTGGGCCAGCATATGGGTCAGCAGCGCCAGCGCGGCGGTGTTGTACGGCAGGCCGAGGAACACGTCGGAGCTGCGGATATATAGCTGCATCGACAAGTGACCGTCATGCACGAACGCCTGGTACAGCAGGTGGCACGGCGGCAGGGCTTGTTTGCCGTTGCGCGCGTTTTCCTGGGGGCTCTGGGTTTCGTCGGGCAGATACTCGACGTTCCAGCCGTGGAACAGGATGCGGCGGCTGTTGGGGTTGGTCTTGAGCGTGTGCACCATGTAGTCGATCTGGTTGATGGTGCCGCCGTCCTTGGTCGGCCAGGCGGTCCACTGCTCGCCGTACACCGGGCCGAGGTCGCCGTCTTCGGTGGCCCATTCGTCCCAGATTTTCACGCCGTTTTCGTTGAGCCACTTGATGTTGGTGTTGCCGCTCAACATCCAGATCAGCTCGTTGGCGATGCTTTTGAAGTGAAGCTTCTTGGTGGTCAGCAGCGGGAAGCCGTCGGCCAAGTTATGCCGATACTGACGGGCGAACACGGCCTTGGTGCCGGTGCCGGTGCGATCGCCCTTGGTCAATCCATTGGTAATGACGTCGTTCAGTAGTTCGAGATATTGCTTCATGTGTTTACCCGTATCGTTGAAGCCGAGGCGCGCACGCCTCGGCATTCGAATTTAAAGCGCGGTGTTCTTGATGCCTTGCGGGCGATTGTACGCCCACCACAGCAGGCCCAGGCCGCCGAGGATCATCGGCAGGCTGAGGATCTGGCCCATGGTCACCCAACCAAACGCCAGGTAGCCCAACTGTGCATCCGGCACGCGGACGAACTCGACGATGAAGCGGAAGATCCCGTAGAACAAGGCGAACATGCCCGACACCGCCATGGTGGGGCGTGGCTTGCGCGAAAAGATGTACAGGATAAGGAACAGCGCCACGCCTTCCAACGCGAACTGGTAAAGCTGCGAGGGGTGGCGCGGCAGTTGCGCCGGGTCGCTGAACGGCGGGAACACCATGGCCCACGGCACGTCGGTCGGCTTGCCCCACAACTCGGCGTTGATGAAGTTACCGATCCGCCCGGCCCCCAGGCCAATCGGCACCATCGGTGCGACGAAGTCCATGAGCTGGAAGAACGACTTGCCGTTGCGACGGCCAAACCACCAGGCGGCGATCATTACGCCGATAAAGCCGCCGTGGAACGCCATGCCGCCCTTCCACACTTCGAAGATCAGCGTCGGGTTGGCGATGTACGCGGACAGATCGTAGAACAGCACATACCCCAGGCGCCCGCCAACGATCACCCCCATCGACAGCCAGAAAATCAGGTCGGAGAGTTTCTCCTTGGTCCAGGTCGGATCGAAACGGTTCAGGCGTCGGGAAGCCAGGAACCAGGCACCGCCGATGCCGATCAGGTACATCAACCCGTACCAGTGGATTTTCAGCGGACCGATGGCCAGGGCCACCGGGTCGATCTGCGGGTAAGGCAGCATTGCGACTCCTCGTTAAATCATGCGTTATGGCGACCCGGACCATGCCCGGGCGCGATTAAGTCTGCGTTACAACAAAAAGTTTAAACCCACGCAAAACAGCAGGCCGGCAAACAGCCGCTTGAGCAGACGCGGCGACAACCGATGCGCCAGGCGTGCGCCGAAGCGCGCAAACACCATGCTGGTCAGGGCGATGCCCAGCAGGGCCGGCAAATACACGAACCCTAGACTATGAGCGGGTAGCAGGGGGTCATGCCAGCCCAGAATCATGAAACTTAATGCACTGGCCAAGGCGATTGGCAGGCCGCAGGCCGATGAGGTGGCCACCGCCTGCTGCATCGGCACGCTGCGCCAGGTCAAAAACGGCACGGTCAGCGAGCCGCCGCCAATCCCGAAAATCGCCGAGGCCCAGCCGATCACCGTGCCGGCCAGGGTCAAACCGACCTTGCCCGGCACCGTGCGGCTGGCCTTGGGCTTGACCTCCAGGGCCAGCTGCACGGCCACCAGCAGGGCGAATACACCAATGATCTTCTGCAGGTGCGGACCGGAAATCGCTTCGGCGGTCAGCGCACCGAAGCCGGCGCCGATCAGGATGCCGACAGTCATCCACACAAAAATCGGCCAGCGCACCGCGCCTCGCCGATGGTGCTCACGCACGGCATTCACCGAGGTAAAGATGATAGTCGCCAAGGACGTGCCCACGGCCAGGTGGGTCAGCACCTGCGGGTCGAAGCCCTGCAAGGTAAAGCTGAACACCAGCACCGGCACGATGATGATCCCGCCACCCACGCCAAACAGCCCGGCGAGCACGCCCGCACAGGCGCCCAGCGCCAAATACAGCAGAAATTCCATGGGAGCCCCCGAATCAAGTCCGGCATGTTAACGGATGGAAGGCATACGACCCAACTGGATACGATGGAACGGCTGTGCCTGAGTGGGTAGAGTGGCTAAAAACACAAAAGGGAACCGCCTGATGTGCCTGATTGTTTTCGCCTGGCGACCGGGCCACGCCCAACCGCTGATCGTCGCGGCCAACCGCGATGAGTTTTACGCCCGCCCCAGCCTGCCGCTGGCCCAGTGGCCGGACGCGCCCCACGTCTACGCCGGCCGCGACCAGGAAGCCGGTGGCACCTGGCTGGGGGTGAACGCCGATGGGCGCTTTGCCGCCCTCACCAACATCCGCGACCCGCACCAGCCGCCGGCCCGCAAGTCCCGGGGTGAACTGGTGGCGCGGTTTCTCAACGGTTCGCTGCCGATTGACGAGTATTTGGCCGAGGTTAACGGCCGTTCGATTGAATATGCCGGGTTTAACCTGCTGGTGGGTACGCGGGATGAGCTGTGGCATTACAACGCCAATGACACCGAGCCGACGTTATTGAAGGCGGGTGTGTATGGGTTATCCAATGCGGGGCTAAATACGCCATGGCCCAAGTTGCTTAAGGCCAGGGCGGCGCTCGTTGCGACGCTGGAGGACCCGCAGCCGGAGGCCTTGCTGAGTCTCTTGAGCGACCCACAGACCGCGCCGTTCGCCGAGTTGCCGGACACCGGGGTGGGGTTGGCGACTGAGAGTTTGTTATCGAGCATATTTATTGCCAGCCCCAGTTACGGGACGCGGGCGAGCACGGCGCTGATTGTGAATGCCGACGGCACGCGGCGGATGGTGGAGCGCAGTTTTGGGCCGCAGGGTGGGAGGTTGGGTGAAGTGACACTCAATTTCTAGCCACACTGTGAAACCCATGTGGGAGGGGGCAAGCCCCCTCCCACATTTTGATCCAAGCCAGGCTTTAGAGGGTTTTCGCCGAGGCAGGGTTGATCATCCGCGTCAGCCCCAGATTCTTCAGCGCCAATTGCAGCGAGCTGTGGATAACTTGCGGGTTGTCGATGGTCATCAACTCGGCGAGCAAATCCTTGGCCATGCTCAACTCCACCTGGCGCAACATCCACTTCACCTTCGGCAAGTTGGTGGCGTTCATCGACAAGCTGTCAAAGCCCATCGCCATCAACAGCACCGCCGCCGCCGGGTCACCGGCCATTTCACCGCAGATACTCACCGGCTTGCCTTCGGCATGGGCGTCGCGCACCACGTGTTGCAGGGCTTGCAGCACCGCCGGGTGCAGGTAGTCGTAAAGGTCGGCCACCCGTGGGTTGTTGCGGTCCACGGCCAGCAGGTACTGGGTCAGGTCGTTGGAGCCCACCGAAAGAAAGTCCACCTGCCGCGCCAGCTCCTTGGCCTGGTACACCGCCGCCGGGATTTCGATCATCACGCCAATCGGCGGCATCGGCACGTCGGCGCCTTCGTCGCGCACTTCGCCCCACGCACGGTGGATAAGGTGCAGCGCCTCTTCCAGCTCATGGGTGCCGGAGATCATCGGCAGCAAAATGCGCAGGTTGTTCAGGCCTTCGCTGGCCTTGAGCATGGCGCGGGTCTGCACCAGGAAGATTTCCGGGTGGTCTAGCGTCACGCGAATGCCGCGCCAGCCGAGGAAGGGGTTGTCTTCCTTGATCGGGAAGTACGACAGCGATTTGTCACCGCCGATGTCCAGGCTGCGCATGGTCACCGGCAACGGGTGGAAGGCGGACAGTTGCTCGCGGTAGATCGCCAGCTGCTCCTTCTCACTCGGGAAGCGCTGGTTGATCATGAACGGCACTTCGGTGCGGTACAGCCCCACGCCTTCAGCACCGCGCTGTTGCGCGCGGGCCACATCGGCGAGCAGGCCGGTGTTGACCAGCAGCGGCACGCGGTGACCGTCGAGGGTCACGCACGGCAGCTCGCGCAGCGAATCAAGGCCCAGGGCCAGTTGCTTCTCTTCTTCCACCACCTCGGCGTATTGCTTGCGCAGCAAGTCGCTGGGGTTGGTGAAGACTTCACCGCGATGGCCATCGACGATCATGTCGATGCCATCGACCTTGGAATACGGCAGGTCCACCAGGCCCATCACCGTCGGAATGCCCATGGCCCGGGCCAGGATCGCGACGTGGGAGTTACCCGAACCGAGTACCGACACCAGGCCCACCAGTTTGCCTTCCGGCACTTCGCCGAGCATGGTGGCGGTCAGTTCTTCACTGATCAGGATGGTGTTGTCGGGGTAGACCAGGTTGGTGGTGCGGTCTTCCTGCAGGTAGGCCAGCAGACGGCGACCGAGATCGCGCACATCCGAGGCGCGCTCACGCAGGTAGGCGTCATCCATCAATTCGAAACGGTTGACGTGATCGGTGACCACCTGGCGCAGCGCGCCCTGGGCCCACTGGCCGGTCTTGATCACGGTTTTGACTTCGTTACCCAGCGACGCGTCATCGAGCATCATCTGGTACACGTCGAACAACGCACGCTCTTCGGGGCGCAGCTGGGTGGCCAGCTTCGTCGACAGGTTGCGCATGTCGGCGCGCACGCCTTCGAGGGCGGTCTTGAACAGTTTGATTTCGGCGTCGATGTCTTTGACGATCTTGTCCGGCACCACATCGAGGTCTGCCGGCGGCAGCATGACCACCGCGGTACCGACCGCCGCGCCCGGCGAACCCGGCACACCGACGAACTTGGCCTCCTGAATGCCTTTACCTTCGCGGCCCAGGCCACGAATCGAACCCGTGGCTTCGGCGTGGGCGATTACGCCGGCGAGCTGCGCACTCATGGTCACCAGGAAGGCTTCTTCACCTTCGTCGAACTGGCGGCGCTCTTTTTGCTGGATGACCAACACGCCGACAACGCGGCGGTGGTGAATGATCGGCGCGCCAAGGAACGAGGCGTAGCGCTCTTCGCCGGTTTCGGCAAAGTAGCGATAACGCGGGTGATCGGCCGCGTTTTCAAGGTTCAGGGGTTCTTCACGCGTCCCCACCAGGCCCACCAGACCTTCATTGGGCGCCATGCTGACCTTGCCGATGGAGCGCTTGTTCAAGCCCTCCGTGGCCATCAGCACAAAACGGTTGGTCTCGGGGTCCAGCAGGTAAACCGAGCAGACCTGGCTGCCCATGGCTTCCTTGACGCGCAACACAATAATCCCCAACGCCGCCTTGAGATCCTTGGCGGAGTTAACTTCCTGGACGATCTTGCGCAGCGTATTGAGCATGGCTCGGGGTCGAACTCCGTCGTCAGTCGCGCGCTAAAAGGCGCGGGGCAAGCTCTTTGAGAGCGCGACGATAAACCTCGCGCTTGAATGTCACCACCTGGCCCAACGGGTACCAATAGCTGACCCAGCGCCAGCCATCGAACTCCGGTTTACCGGTCAAATCCATCCGCACCCGCTGCTCGTTGGAGATCAGGCGCAGGAGAAACCATTTCTGCTTCTGGCCGATGCACAGCGGTTGGCTGTGGGTACGTACCAGGCGTTGCGGCAAACGATAGCGCAACCAGCCACGGGTACAGGCCAGAATTTGCACATCTTCGCGCTCAAGGCCGACTTCTTCATTCAACTCACGGTACAAGGCGTCTTCAGGGGTTTCATCGGGGTTGATTCCGCCTTGAGGAAACTGCCAGGCATCTTGGTTGATTCGGCGAGCCCATAGCACCTGTCCGGCATCATTCGTAAGAATAATCCCGACATTAGGACGGAAACCATCGGGGTCGATCACGGCAACAACCTCGCAAACGCATGTCGCCGCATTGTTCCACAAAGGTTGATGAAGCGGCAACGAGGCTTCTTACCTTATGTGCACTCTTGTGAAAAGACCGTATTCTGGACGCCTTTTTACAGACTTTTCAGCGAGTAACTGCAATGCGCCTGGCTTTATTCGACTTGGACAACACCCTTCTCGGCGGTGACAGCGACCACGCCTGGGGCGATTACCTGTGTGAACGCGGGATTCTCGACCCGGTGGCCTACAAGGCCCGCAACGACGAGTTCTACCAGGATTACCTGGCCGGCAAGCTGGATAACGCCGCCTACCTGAACTTCAGCCTGGAAATCCTCGGCCGCACCGAGAGGGCCCAGTTGGACGAGTGGCACCGTGACTTCATGCGCGACTGCATCGCCCCGCTGATGCTGCCGCTGGCCACAGAGCTTTTGGCCAAGCACCGCGCCGCCGGCGACAAGCTGGTGATCATCACCGCCACCAACCGCTTCGTCACCGCGCCGATTGCCGAGCTGCTGGGCGTGGAAACCCTGATCGCCACCGAGTGCGAGATGGAAAACGGCCGCTACACCGGGCGCAGCACTGACGTGCCGTGCTTCCGTGAAGGCAAGGTGGTGCGCTTGAACCGTTGGCTGGAAGAAACCGGGTACAGCCTGGAAGACAGCTACTTCTATAGTGATTCGATGAATGACTTGCCGTTGCTGGAGCAGGTGACGCATCCGGTGGCGGTGGATCCGGATCCGAATTTGCGGGCTGAGGCTGAAAAGCGTGGCTGGCCGGTGATTACGCTGCGTAGCTGATGGCCCCATCGGGGGCAAGCCCCCTCCCACATTGACTGTGTTCACACATCAAGTGTGGGAGGGGGCTTGCTCCCGATGCAGGCGACGCGGTCTTAAGAACTAAACCGGCTTCGCGCCCATCAACCCCGCAATCGCCACAAACCCAACCAGACTGACCACCGCCAGCACCAGGGTGAAATTCAGGCTGCCGCCCTCACCCTTGCGCAGCCGGTTAAGCCGCGCCACCAGCCAGAACCAGGCCAGCGCCGCCACGGTGTAGACGAGGCTGGAGCCCAGAATCCAGGTCTGCCCCAGCGGCCAGCCAACCAAGTGCACCAGCCACCAGCCGGTAAACGGCATGCTGACCACGCAAATCCCCATCAACAACCACACGAACACCCACGGGCGCTGTACGGTCACGGCCGGGCCGGCGGCGCGTTTGCGCCAGGCCAGCAGCGCCAGGCCGAGGCCGCTGAGCAGTAGCACCACAGTCGCCGCTATGTGGATAACTTTCAGGGTGATCAGGGTTTCCATGTCTCGTTTTCCTTAAAGGCCGCCCCCATCAGCGTAGTCGCTCAACCGAGGAACAGTGTGTAGGCCGGGTTATCGCTTTCATCCCAGTACGGGTAGCCAATCGCCTCCAGGGCTGCCGGTACCAGGTGACGCTCGTTCGCCGGCACTTGCAGGCCGGCAACCACACGGCCATCCGCCGCGCCGTGGTTGCGATAGTGGAACATCGAGATGTTCCAGCGCCCGCCTAATTTGTTAAGAAAGTTGAACAGGGCCCCCGGGCGCTCGGGGAATTCGAAGCGGAACACCACTTCATTACTGACGTGCGCCGCGTGCCCGCCGACCATATGGCGAATGTGCAGCTTGGCCAGTTCGTTCTCGGTCAGGTCCAGCACCGGGAAACCCTGGCTGGTGAGGCTGGCGATCAACGCGCTGCGCGGGTCGGTTTCCGGGTGGGTCTGCACGCCGACAAAAATGTGTGCTTCGCTGCCGGAGTGATAGCGGTAGTTGAATTCGGTGATCTGGCGCTTGCCCACGGCCTCGCAGAATGCCTTGAAGCTGCCCGGCTTCTCGGGGATGGTCACCGCGATGATGGCCTCGCGCCCTTCACCCAGCTCGGCGCGCTCGGCCACGTGGCGCAGGCGGTCGAAGTTGACGTTGGCCCCGGAGTCGATGGCGACAAAAGTCTGGCCGCTGACGCCACGGGTCTCGACGTACTTCTTGATCCCGGCCACGCCCAACGCGCCCGCCGGCTCGGTGATGGAACGGGTGTCATCGTAGATGTCCTTGATCGCCGCGCAGATTTCATCGGTGCTCACGGTGATCACTTCATCTACATAGTCTTTGCAGATATCAAAGGTGTGCTGGCCGATCTGCGCCACCGCCACGCCATCGGCGAAGATGCCCACGGTTGGCAGCACTACGCGCTCGCCCGCGGCCATGGCCGCTTGCAGGCAATTGGAGTCGTCCGGCTCGACGCCGATGATCTTGATCTCCGGGCGCAGGTATTTCACGTACGCCGCGATGCCGGCGATCAGCCCGCCGCCGCCCACCGGCACGAAAATCGCGTCCAGCGGCCCCGGGTGCTGGCGCAGGATTTCCATCGCCACGGTGCCCTGCCCGGCAATGGTGTGCGGATCATCGTAAGGGTGAATGTAGACGTAGCCTTTTTCGTCGACCAGCTTCAGCGAATACGCCAATGCCTCCGGGAACGAATCCCCGTGCAGCACCACTTTGCCGCCACGGGAGCGCACGCCTTCAACCTTGATTTCCGGGGTGGTCTTGGGCATCACGATGGTGGCCTTGACCCCCAGCACCTTGGCCGCCAGGGCCAGGCCCTGGGCGTGGTTGCCCGCCGAAGCCGTGACCACGCCGCGCGCACGTTCCTCGGCGCTCAGCTGCGTCAGCTTGTTGTAGGCGCCGCGAATCTTGAACGAGAACACCGGCTGCAAGTCTTCACGCTTGAGCCAGACCTTGTTGCCCAGCCGCTCGGAAAGCTGGCGGGCGGTCTGCAGCGGGGTTTCTACGGCAACGTCGTAAACGCGCGAGGTGAGGATCTTTTTGACGTACTGTTCAAGCATCGGCAGGCATCACTGGGCGGGTTGGGCAGGGCCAAGGAGTCTAACCCAGCGTTTGGCCGGGAGACCACACGAATCCCAAGGTTTGTTGGGGTATACTCGCGCGCCTCAATAACTCCCCGCCCGTTCCGGAGCCCGCATGACCCAGGATCAACTCAAACAGGCAGTGGCCCAGGCCGCCGTCGATTTAATCCTTCCCAAACTCGACGACAAAAGCATCGTCGGTGTCGGCACCGGCTCCACCGCCAACTGCTTTATCGACGCACTGGCCCAGCACAAGGGCGCGTTCGACGGCGCCGTGGCCAGCTCCGAAGCCACCGCTGCGCGCCTCAAGGGCCATGGCATTCCGGTGTACGAGCTCAACACCGTGAGCGACCTGGAGTTCTACGTCGACGGCGCCGATGAGAGCGACGAGCACCTGAACCTGATCAAGGGCGGCGGCGCCGCCCTGACCCGCGAGAAGATCGTCGCGGCCGTGGCCAAGACCTTTATCTGCATCGCCGACGCCAGCAAGCTGGTGCCGGTGCTCGGCGCGTTCCCGCTGCCGGTGGAAGTGATCCCCATGGCCCGCAGCCACGTGGCCCGCGAACTGGTGAAGCTGGGCGGCGACCCGGTGTACCGCGAAGGCGTGTTGACCGACAACGGCAACATCATCATTGATGTGTTCAACATGCAGATCACCAACCCGGTGGAGCTGGAGACGCAGATCAATGCCATCGTTGGCGTGGTCACCAACGGCTTGTTCGCGGCACGCCCGGCGGATGTGTTGCTGCTCGGCACCTCGGAAGGCGTGAAGACCCTCAAAGCCTGAGAACGCTACAGTTCAAATGTGGGAGGGGGCTTGCCCCCTCCCACATTAGTTATGCAGGGTTCTCAGGGATTGGGTTTCTTGAAGACATAAAACAGGTTCGGCTCGCTGACCAGGTACAACGTACCCTGGTCATCCATGGCGATCCCCTCGGCCTGTGGCACCCGCTTGCTCAGGCCATGGCGGCCGTTGAGCAATGACAGACTGCTCAACGGGCGACCGTCGATATCCAGCTCCAACACCAGAAACGACTCATCCGACAGCGCCAGCAAGTGGCCGCTGCGCTCGTCGTATTGCAGGCTCGACAGGTCGCGCACAAACAATCCGGCATCCCGCTTGGGGTTGTTGATTACATGCACCGAGTAGGTTTTTTCCGGTTTGAAATGCGGGAAGCCGTGAACCTCGTAGATCAGCATCGGGTCGCGCTCCTTGGCCACGAACAGACGCTTGCCCACCGAGTCGTAGGCCAGGCCTTCGAAACCCTTGTTGCCACCGACGTGCAGGCCCAGGGTCATCTGTTCCGCATCGGCGGCATCGAGGAATTGAGTGTCGTCATCGACATGCACCTTGATCAGCCGCTGCTGGCGCTCATCACTGATCACATAAATGTTGTCACTGATAAATTCCACCGCCTCGGCATCGCCAAACCCCACCAGGGGAATGCGCCGCAGGATCTTGCCCTCAAGTGACAGCTCGATCAGTTCGGCGTTTTTATTGGTGACGGTAAACAGGCTTTTGCGCACCGGGTCGTAGGTGAGGGCCGAAACGTCGTCGTCCAAGCCGTCGATCACCTGAGCTTCCAGAGCCACTTTGTAATCGGCCAGGCCAATCGAGCGTTCATCCGCCGGCTGGCGCCAGGCCTGCCAGTTGAACCAGGCGCGTTCGAACAGGCGAAAGTGCTGCGCGGCAGCCCCGGCGATGACCAGGGCGATCAACACAAGAATAAAAACAATGGGTTTGGGGCGAGCAAGTCGGCGCATCGGGCGGGCTCAAAGTCAAAAAGTGGCGAATGAATATCACGCCTGTCTGAATTTAAACTTAAACGCGCGCCGATGTCTGGCGAATGCCGTTTATAGAGAACTGTCCGACGTAATCCGTCGACTATTTCTGCTTCTCGAAGCGATAGAACAGGTTGGGTTCACTGACGATGTACAGCGTGCCCTCCTCGTCCATGGTCACGCCTTCTGCGCGCGGGATGGTGTCCTTGAGGCCGTTGAAACCGCCGAGCAGGGTCATGAAGCTGACTTGCTCGCCCTTTTCATCCAGCTCGAGCAACAGGTGCGAGTCAGCCGAGAGCGCCAGCAAGTGCCCGGTGCGCGGGTCGACGGCCAGGGCCGAGAGGTTGCGCATGTCCAGCTCGGTGCTGGTGAGCTTCTGCTTGTCGCCGGTGAGGGTCTGGCTGCCGTCGCTTTTCCAGGTGAACAACGCCGGCGGGCGCTCTTCGCCCAATACGATCTGCTGATTGCGCTTGTCCCAGGTCACGCCCTCGAAGGCTTTGTTCTGGTTCTTGGACGGGCCCAGGTCATAACTTGGGAAATCGGCCTTGTTCAATTGCTGGGTGGTGGCGTCGACCTTGACGATGGTCAGGCTGTGTTCGCGCTCATCGACCACGACCATCAGCCCGTTTTCCATCACCGTCAGGCCTTCCGGGTTGCTCCAGCCATTGAGCGGCATCTTGCGCAGCACATCCCCCTGCAGGCTCAGCTCCACCAGGAACGGGTTTTTGCCCATCACGGAAAACAGGGTTTTGGTCTGCGGATTGTAGGAAACGTCCGACGCCTCATCCTTCTCCATGCCTGGCAGCAGCTTGCCATCGATGACGGCGTGATAGTCCGGCAGCCATACACTCTCCTGGCGCTCGGCCGGGGTTTCGAAGCGTTCCATTACCCACAATAGGCCGCGATCGTCCCAGTGCATGACCCAGGCGACGCCATAGACGATCACACCGGTCAGCAACAGCCAGGAATACCAGCGCAGGGCGAAACGGGATCGCGGCTTGGAGGTAGCAGAAGGCAGAGGCACGGCCATGGGGCGCTTTTTCCGGAAAGTCAGCGTTAGGGGATAACACAAGGCCGAGGATTATCCGGATGGCGTGTGAAAAAAATGCAAAAGCTCAAACTGTGGGAGGGGGCAAGCCCCCTCCCACAGTTTGAGCACATTTTGCCTGGTGATCAGCGAACGCTGCTTTCGAAGCGGTTCACGCCAGTCAGCTCGAGCACCAGTTCATCCCCCACATTCAGCGGGCCCACGCCGGCCGGAGTGCCGGTGAGGATTACGTCGCCGGCCTGCAGCGAGAAGCAGCCGGCCATGTGCTGGATCATCGGGATGATCGGGTTGAGCATCTGCGCGCTGTTGCCGTCCTGGCGCACTTCGCCGTTGATGCTCAGGCGAATGCCTATGTCGGTCACGTCCGGGAAGGTGCTGCCGACCACAAACGGCGCGATCACCGCCGCACCGTCGAAGGACTTGGCGATTTCCCACGGCAGGCCCTTGGCTTTCAGCTCGGCCTGTTTGTCGCGCAGGGTCAGGTCCAGGGCGGGGGCGAAGCCGGAGATGGCGTCCAGCACTTCTTCGCGGCTGGGTTTGTTCGACAAGGGTTTGCCGATCAATACCGCGATTTCAGCTTCGTAGTGCACCGAACCGCGCTCGGTGGGGATGGCAAAACCGCCTTCCAGGGCCACCACGCAACTGCCCGGCTTGATGAACAGCAATGGCTCGGTCGGCACCGGGTTGTCCAATTCCTTGGCATGTTCGGCGTAGTTGCGCCCGATACAAACCACTTTGCCCAGCGGGAAGTGGATGTTGGTGCCGTCGACGTACTTGTGCTGGTAGCTCATGGAACGACTCCTTAAACAGCGAAGATCTTGCCAGGATTCATGATCCCGTTCGGGTCGAACACCGCTTTCACGGCCTTCATGTATTCGATTTCAACCGGCGAGCGGCTGTAGGTCAGGTAATCGCGCTTGGTCATGCCCACGCCGTGTTCGGCCGAGATCGAGCCGTTGTACTTCTCGACGGTTTCGAACACCCACTTGTTCACGGTGGCGCACTTGGCGAAGAACTCGTCCTTGCTCAGGTTTTCCGGCTTGAGGATGTTCAAGTGCAGGTTGCCGTCGCCGATGTGACCGAACCAGACGATTTCGAAGTCCGGGTAGTGTTCGCCGACGATCGCGTCAATTTCCTTCAAGAACGCCGGCACTTTGGAGACCGTCACCGAAATGTCGTTCTTGTACGGGGTCCAGTGGGAAATGGTCTCGGAGATGTACTCGCGCAGTTTCCACAGGTTGTGCAGCTGGGTTTCGCTCTGGCTCATCACGCCGTCCAGCACCCAGCCCTGCTCGACGCAGTGCTCGAAGGTTTCCAGCGCATGGTTGGCGACTTCTTCGGTGGTGGCTTCGAATTCCAGCAGCGCATAGAACGGGCACTCGGTTTCGAACGGCGCCGGCACATCCCCGCGCCCCATGACCTTGGCCAGGGCCTTGTCGGAGAAGAACTCGAAGGCGGTCAGGTCCAGCTTGCTCTGGAACGCGTGCAGCACCGGCATGATCGAGTCGAAATCGGTGGTGCCGAGGACCATGGCGGTGAGGTTTTTCGGTGCTCGGTCCAGGCGCATGGTGGCTTCAACCACAAAGCCCAGGGTGCCTTCGGCGCCGATGAACAGTTGGCGCATGTCGTAGCCGGTGGCGTTCTTGATCAGGTCGCGGTTCAGTTCCAGCACGTCACCCTTGCCGGTGACAACTTTCATGCCGGCCACCCAGTTACGGGTCATGCCGTAGCGAATGACCTTGATCCCGCCGGCATTGGTGCCGATATTGCCGCCAATCTGGCTCGAACCCGACGAAGCGAAGTCCACAGGGTAGTACAAGCCTTTTTCTTCGGCGACGTTCTGCAATTGCTTGGTGACCACGCCCGGCTGGCACACGGCGGTGCGGTCGGTTAGGTTCACGTCGAGGATCTGGTTCATATAGTCGAACGACACCACCACTTCACCATTGGCGGCAACGGCAGCGGCCGACAGGCCGGTACGACCACCGGATGGCACCAGCGCCACCTTGTGTTCATTGGCCCAACGGACGATGGCCTGGACCTGCTCGGTGGTCTTGGGGAACACGATGGCAGTCGGCGCAGGTGCGAAGTGCTTGGTCCAATCCTTGCCGTAAGCCTCCAGGGAGTCGGCATCGGTCAGCACTTTGCCGGGCTCAACCAGGGTCTTTAGCTCATCAATCAGGGCAGGATGGGTCATCGACAGAACTCTCGAACAATTCATGGTCATCCTGAGAACGCTTCACGTCGCAGGAATGAGTGTTTAGCGGGGCGCGTATGCTAGCATACCGCCCCCGCAGGACAGAGCCCAAGGGCGTTTCTGCGGTGACGGCTTTCCTGCCGTCCGGGTCAGCTTGCGCTGCTCGACTCCCTGCCAATTTTCTCCGGGATACAGGTTTACGCAGATGAGCAAGACTTCTCTCGATAAGAGCAAGATCAAGTTCCTTCTTCTGGAAGGCGTCCACCCATCGGCTGTCGACGTTCTGAAAGCCGCCGGGTACTCCAGCATTGAGTACATCACCAGTTCTCTGCCGGAAGCCCAGCTCAAGGAAAAGATCGCCGATGCACACTTCATCGGCATTCGCTCCCGCACTCAGCTGACCGAAGAGATCTTCGATCACGCCAAGAAACTCGTGGCGGTCGGCTGTTTCTGCATCGGCACCAACCAGGTCGACCTCAACGCAGCGCGCGAGCGCGGCATTGCGGTGTTCAACGCACCGTACTCCAACACCCGTTCCGTTGCGGAGCTGGTTCTGGCCGAGGCGATCCTGTTGCTGCGCGGCATTCCCGAGAAGAACGCTTCCTGCCACCGTGGCGGCTGGATCAAAAGCGCGGCCAACTCCTTCGAAATCCGTGGCAAGAAGCTGGGCATCATCGGTTACGGCTCGATCGGTACTCAGTTGTCGGTCCTGGCTGAAGGCCTGGGCATGCAGGTGTTCTTCTACGACACCCTGACCAAGCTGCCATTGGGCAACGCCACGCAAGTGTCGAGCCTGAACGAGTTGCTGGGCATGTCCGACATCGTGACCCTGCACGTTCCGGAAACCGCTGAGACCCAGTGGATGATGGGCGAGAAGGAAATCCGCGCAATCAAGAAAGGCGGGATCCTGATCAACGCCGCGCGCGGCACCGTGGTCAAGCTGGACGCCCTGGCCGACGCGATCAAGGACAAGCACCTGATCGGCGCCGCCATCGACGTGTTCCCGGTAGAGCCTCGCTCCAACGACGACATCTTCGAAAGCCCGCTGCGTGGCCTGGACAACGTGATCCTGACCCCGCACATCGGCGGTTCTACCGCTGAGGCCCAGGCCAACATCGGCCTGGAAGTGGCAGAGAAGCTGGTCAAGTACAGCGACAACGGTACCTCGGTGTCCTCGGTCAACTTCCCGGAAGTTGCGCTGCCGGCTCACCCTGGCAAGCACCGTCTGCTGCACATCCACCAGAACATCCCTGGCGTGATGATGGAGATCAACAAGGTCTTCGCCGAAAACGGCATCAACATCTCCGGTCAGTTCCTGCAGACCAACGAGAAGGTCGGCTACGTGGTGATCGACGTCGACGCCGAGTACTCGGACCTGGCGCAAGAGAAGCTGCAGCACATCAACGGCACTATCCGCAGCCGCGTGTTGTTCTAAGGTTTCAACCGCACCACGAAAAAGGGAGCCCTTAGGCTCCCTTTTTTGCATCTGAACAAATCTTACTTAACGTTAACCGTGATGACTTTCGAGGCTACAGTCGGATTGAACTGCATGTGCAGTTTGTCGCCGGCCACCAGTTGCAGGGTGTGTTTGCCCGGGGTGAGGGTCAGCTCGGTTTCGGTCTGGGCCTTGCCGTAGTGGATCACGGTGTC
This sequence comes from Pseudomonas sp. AC463, assembly GCF_979253585.1. Lineage (NCBI taxonomy): Bacteria > Pseudomonadati > Pseudomonadota > Gammaproteobacteria > Pseudomonadales > Pseudomonadaceae > Pseudomonas > Pseudomonas sp. AC463. The sequence goes on from NZ_CEEDDZ010000014.1 coordinate 184,144, forward strand.
GGTGGCCGGGATCGGCAGGCTGGCGTCAGGCAGTTCTTTCTGGTCGATCAGCAGGTGATGGTGGCCGGTGCCTGGGGTCTGGTCGGTGGCCGGAGCCAGCTTCAGGCCTTCCATGCCGAATTTGACGGTGAAGGTTTTATCCACGGTGGCACCGTCTTTGGGCGACACGATAAACACTTTGGCGCCCTCAGGCGGTGCGCTGCGCGGGATGCCGTCGGCAGCAGTGGCCAACATGGAAGCACCCAGCAACAGGCTGGCAATCGTTGCACGGGACATAAAGGCTTTCATTCGCTTCTCCAGTTTTTCTGTGAAATCTGTAGGGTTATGACAACTTCGCGACAAATTGCTGTCCAAGGCACTCACCACCATAGCAAAGCGATGCTGAACGGCGCCTCGCACATATTCGAAATTTCTAGGAGTGACCATGCGCTTTTCGCCTGGCCTGTTACTTTTGCTGCCCCTGCTGAGCCCCTTGGCTCACGCCGAACTGGTCGATGATGTGTTTGATCGCGGCGAACTGCGCATCGCACTGGAAGCCAATACCCCGCCGTTCAACTTCAAGGAAGGCGACAAGCTCACCGGTTTTGAAGTGGAACTGGGCGAGCAACTGGCCAAGGAAATGGACGTACGCCCCTCGTTCATCACCACCGACGATACCGACCTGCTGCCAGGCGTGGAATCCGGCAAGTACGACGTGGCCATCAACCATATCGCTAGGACTGCCGAGCTGCAGGATCGGTTCGATTTCAGTGAGGCTTATAACGAGAAGCCGGAGCTGGCGATTCCGTTCCAGAAGGGTAATCCGGCGTTCAAGGCCAGCTTGGACAAGGCGTTGGAGCGGGTGAAGGCGGATGGGCGGTTGAAGGCACTGGCGCAAAAATGGCTTCAAGATGAACCACCGGCAGCCCAGGCACAGTAAATCAACTGTGGGAGGGGGCAAGTCGAATCGTCGCACCGCCCCTCCCACATTTTGATCTAAGTAAGGCTTGGGAGTCGGGCCAGGGCCACTGCCGCCTCAGGCAGCTCCAACTCACTGAACACCTGCACACCATGCTCCCTGAGCAACGCCGCCGTGACGCCCTCGCCTACCACCTTCACACCGCTGAACGTGCCGTCGTAAGTCAGCAGGTTGCCGCAGGACGGGCTATTGGCCTTGAGCACGGCAATACGAATTTTATGGCGTTGCACCAGCGCCAAGGCCTGGCGGGCACCGTCGAGGAAGGCGGCACTGAAGTCTTCGCCCTCGGCGGTCAGCACCTGGGCGCGGCCTTCCCAGACATCCACGCCCTGCCCGCCCGGAATCTCGGCCGATGGGCGCGGCGTCGGCAAGCCGCCGGCGACTTCGGGGCAGATCGCAACCACACGGCCTTCGGCCTGCCACGCGGCCAGTTGGTCGAACGGCCCGCTGGCCCCGCCGTCGTAGCGCACCTTGTGGCCAAGCAGGCAGCGGCTGATCAGAATTTTCTGCATGGTTAAAACAGCTCGTTGCCCCGCCGGCGAAACCAGCCGGTCAGGGACAGGCGTTCGCGCGTGGCGGGCATGACTTCGTGGGGCACCTCCCCGGACAGGAACACCACCAGGCAACCACCGGTGGGCACCACATCGTATTCGACGCCGCCCTTGAGGTACATGCGCAACTGGCCGCCATGCTCGGGCAGCCAGGCGTCGTTCAAATAGACCACCGCCGAGACCATGCGCCGGTCATCGTCACGGAAACGGTCAAGGTGCTTGAGGTAAAACGCCCCCGGCGGGTACATCGCGAAATGGCTTTCGAAATCTTCCAGGCCCAGGAACAGCCCACGGTTCATCGCCACGCGCAGGCTGTCCATCAACCCCATGTAGCTGTCGCACACCGCCGCGTCGCCGTCTTCGAGCCACTGGATATGATCGCCGCGAATGCCTTCGCGAATCTCCTGGCTCGGCCCGCGCCCCACCGCCGCCGGTGCCAGCTCACCTTCGGCCGCACGTTTACGGCACTCAGCCGCCAGTTCCAGGGTCAGAGCCTGGGGCAGGAAGCCGTTCTGCTGCGACCAGCCTTTTTCGGCCAGGTCGTCGACAATGCGTTGCAGCAGGGGGTGATCAAGGGGTATTTGCATGGCGCGCATAGTATCCATACGCCTGTGAATCCGACAGAGCCGCCGAGCGTCTGAATACACTTTAGTCAGGTGACTGATAGGACTTCTCGACAAATCCTACGCCCGACACGGACAATAGTGGCCGACTGACAGGAGTCCATATGCGTCGTTTGTTTTTTTCCTTGCTGATGTTCTGCGTTTTGCCCGCCTGGGCAGACGGCCATGACCAGTTGTACAAGGTCGCCGGCTGGGCCGAGCAACGTGCGCATTTCAATGACGCCCTCAGTGCGGCCCAGCAGCGTTACCGCAACAGCCTGCCGCCGGCGGTGTACCAGGCGCTGGTCGACAACAGCAATAAACGCTTCGCCGCCCAGGCCATGGACCAGCGTGCCGAAGCGCAATTGCGCAAAAACCTCGCCGACCCCAAGCCTGCTCTGGCGTTTTTCCAGTCGCCGCTGGGGCGCAAGATCGTCGCCGCCGAGTTGCTCGCCACCCGCCGCGACCAGCTGGCGAAAAACGCCCAGGGCCTGCCGCATATCGAAGCCGACGCCACCCGCAGCCTGATCATCGGCCACCTCGCCCAGGCCCTGCCTGCGCGCGAAGCCGGGGCCGAAGTGAGCCTGGCGATTGCCGGTGTGGCCGCTGACAGCTTGAGCCAGATGATCCCCGGCCTGTTGGGCGGCGGCCAGGCCCAGGGTATGTTGAATGGGCAACGTGAGCGGCTGATGCAGCAGATCGATAAGGATCTGAACAATACGTTGCTGTACGTGTACCGGGATTTGTCTGACCCGGAGCTGGAAGAATTCGCGACGTTTGCGGAATCGCCAGAGGGCAAAACCTATTACCAGGCGGCGTTGGCCGCGATTCGCGCCGGTCTTGCTGTGGGCCAGAGCACCTCAAGCTTGACGCAGTAAAAAAATGTGGGAGGGGGCTTGCCCCCGATGGCGGTGGGTCAGCAAAAAATGTTTGTCTGACACACCGCTATCGGGAGCAAGCCCCCTCCCACATTTGAAGCGGGTTACTTCAGGTGGTCCGTGAGGTACTTGAAGTATTCCTCGCGAATCTGTGGAATCTCATTCGCCAAATGATGCCTGCCCCGCTTGAGCATCAACACCTCAGGCTGATCGAACTTGCCCCGCAGCACCTGCAAGTTGTGCTGCCAATCCACCGTCATGTCTTCCTCACCCTGCACAATCACCGGGCGCCTCTGGCTGCGTGGCGCGGCCTCGATTCGCTTGATCCAGCGCGCCAGTGCGCCCACCCAGGCGGTCGGCAATTGGCGCGGCTGCAGCGGGTCGGCTTCCAGGAACGGCTTGAATGCCGGGTCGTTGGTGTTCTCGCTGAAGCGCCGGGCGATGCCTTTGACGAACGGCCGCAGCAGGTAATAGCTGAGCTTCGACCACCCCCACGCACGCGGCCGTACCAACGGCGACAGCAAAAAGGTCTTGCCCTGGGCCGGGCTGTCGGCGCCGTGGTTGAGCAGGTGGTCCACCACCACCGCGCCGCCGGTGCTTTGCCCGAACAAATGCCAGGGCTGTGGCAGTTGCAGCGCCTGGCCTTCAGCGAACAGCGCCTGCACCACTCGTTGATACACCGCAAAATCATCGATGCTGGCCCGCGCGCCACTGGATAAGCCGTGGCCCGGCAGGTCGCAGGCGATCACCACAAAGCCCTGTTCCAGCGCCCAATCCACCACATGGCGATACAGTCCCATATGGTCGTAGAAGCCGTGGAACATGAACATCGTCGCCGCCGGAACCGGCGGCCACCACACTTGCGCCACCACCTCGAACCCATCCACCTCGAAACGGCCCAGGCGGCTCATGACTTTGCGCGCCGGCAGGTCAAGCCCGTAGAACCGCTGGTACACCCGCGCCTCGGCTGAAAGCGGTTGCGCATCCACCAGGGGTCGCAAACTTTCGCGTAGATGATCGGGGTCAAAGGTAACGGGCATAAAGGGTTCCAGACTTGCGGCGAAGATGAATATCGAGCTGCGATATTCATCTGTCAGGGCAAGCATGGCAAGCTACGCGACCTGCGAGGATGCATCTGAATGCGACGACCCTACCGTTCCGCCCTGTTCGCCAGCCTGATCCTGATCATCTGCGCCGGCGTGCTGTGGGCGGCATACGACTGGTTCCAGGGCCGCTACCTGCGCGCCTTCAGCGAACACACGGCGGTGTTCTCCGGCGATGCATTGCGCCTGCCCGCCGAACTCAGCGGCCCCGGCCCGATCCGCCTGGTGCACTTCTGGGACCCGGCGTGCCCGTGCAACGTCGGCAACCAGCAACACCTGGGCGAGTTGATCGAGCACTACGCGCCTCAAGGCGTCGAGTTCTACGCCCTGCAAAAACCCGGCAGCCACGGCAAGCTGCCCGACAACCTGCGCAATATGAAAACCCTCACAGCCCTGCCCGGCGCCGACCAGGTGCCGGCCAGCCCGGCCGTAGGCATTTGGGACCGCACCGGTAAGCTTGCGTATTTCGGGCCGTACAGCGAAGGGCTGACGTGCAATTCTAGTAACAGTTTTATTGAACCCATATTGAAAGCCCTTGAAGATGGCCGCCCGGTGAATGCCACTCACACCTTGGCGGTGGGCTGCTATTGTTCGTGGCCAACAGGTTTGTAACTCGCCGCCCCCATTTTGCTAAGGAATGTTCATGAAGCGCGTCTTGCGGGTTCTCGCGGTTCTGCTGGTGCTGATCGCCCTCGGCGCCGGCTGGTACGTCTACAGCAAGCAACCGACCCGCCAGGGCACGGTTGAATTGGCGAACTTGCAGGGCTCGGTCACCGTGCGCTACGACGACCGTGGCGTGCCGCATATCCGCGCCGAGAACGAGACCGACCTGTACCGCGCCCTCGGGTATGTGCACGCCCAGGACCGGCTGTTCCAGATGGAAATCATGCGGCGCCTGGCCCGTGGCGAGCTGGCCGAGGTGCTGGGGCCCAAGGTGCTGGAGACCGACAAGCTGTTCCGCAGCCTGCGCATTCGCGACCGCGCGGCCACGTATGTGGCGCAGCTGGACCATGAGTCGGCGCACTGGAAAGCCCTGCAAGCCTATCTGGACGGAATCAACCAGTATCAGGACAGCCACGCCAGCCCGATGGAATTCGACGTGCTGGGCATCCCCAAGCGAGCGTTTACCGCCGAGGACACCATCAGCGTCGCCGGGTACATGGCCTACAGCTTTGCCGCCGCGTTTCGCACAGAGCCACTGCTGACTTACGTACGCGACCAATTGGGCAACGACTACCTGAAAGTCTTCGACCTCGACTGGCAGCCCAAGGGCGCGCTCAACCTGGCCGCCAGTGACTGGCAAACCCTCGGCGCCATCGCCTCCCTGAGCGAGCAGGCCCTGGCCGACAACGGCTTGCCGCAGTTCGAAGGCAGCAACGCCTGGGCCATCAGCGGCAGCCGCACCAAAAGTGGCAAGCCGTTGCTGGCGGGCGACCCGCACATTCGTTTTTCGGTGCCGTCGGTGTGGTACGAGGCGCAGCTGTCGGCGCCGGGCTTCGAGTTGTATGGCTATCACAACGCGCTGGTACCGGTGGCGTTCCTGGGGCACAACCTGGATTTCGGCTGGAGCCTGACCATGTTCCAGAACGACGACCTCGACCTGATCGCCGAGAAGGTCAACCCGGACAACCCCAACCAGGTCTGGTACCACGACCAATGGGTCGACATGACCAGCAGCGAGCAACAGATCGCGGTCAAAGGCCAGGCGCCGGTCAGCCTCACGCTGCGCCAGTCGCCCCACGGTCCGATCATCAATGACGTGCTGGGCGACAACGCCGGCAAGACGCCAATCGCCATGTGGTGGGCGTTCCTCGACACCCAGAACCCGATCCTCGAAGGGTTCTACCAGCTCAACCGCGCCGACACGCTGGCCAAGGCACGCGCTGCGGCATCCAAGGTCTCCGCGCCGGGCCTGAACATCGTGTGGGCGAATGCCAAGGGCGATATCGGCTGGTGGGCGGCGGCGCAGTTGCCGATTCGCCCGGCCGGAGCCAACCCCGGTTTTATCCTCGACGGCAGCACCGCCATGGCCGACAAACTCGGCTTCTACCCCTTCAGCGCCAACCCCCAGGAAGAAAACCCGGCGCGCGGTTACGTGGTGTCCGCCAATGCCCAGCCCGTGTCGCCCACCGGCATGGAGATCCCCGGCTATTACAACCTCGCCGACCGTGGCCAGCAGTTGAACGCGCAATTGAGCGACAAAAGCGTGAAGTGGGACGTGAACAACAGCCAGGCCTTGCAACTCGGTACCACCACCGCCTTCGGCCCACGCCTGTTGGCGCCGTTGTTGCCGGTGCTGCGTGAAGTGGTCAAGGACCCGGCGCAGTTGAAACTGGTGGAGCAACTGGCGACCTGGAAAGGCGACTACCCGCTGGATTCCACCAGCGCCACGCTGTTCAACCAGTTCCTGTTCAACCTCGCCGATGCGGCTTTCCACCCGAAGCTCGGCGACGGCATGTTCAAGACCCTGCTCAGCACCCGCGTAGTCGACGCCGCCCTGCCACGCCTGGCCGCCAGCCCCGACTCGCCGTGGTGGGACGGCAAACGCGCCGACACGGTCAAGCTCGCCTGGGACAACAGCCTCGCGCACCTCAAGGCCACCTTCGGCGATGACCCGAGCCAGTGGCAGTGGGGCAAGGCGCACACCCTGACCCACGGCCACCCGCTGGGCTCGCAGAAGCCGCTGGACCTGATCGTCAACGTCGGCCCGTTCCCGGCGCCGGGCACCCATGAAGTACCCAACAACCAATCGGCCAATATCGGCCCCGCGCCGTGGCCGGTGACCTACGGCCCATCGACCCGGCGCCTGATCGACTTTGCCGATGTGGCCCACGCCCTCACCATCAACCCGGTCGGACAAAGCGGCGTACCCTTCGACAAGCACTACGGCGACCAGGCCGAGACGTACATCGAAGGCGGCTACGAGCAGGCGCACTTCAGTGATGAGGAAGTCACGGCGAATACGCGCGGTACGCTGAAGCTACTGCCCGCCCGCTAGCTGCTTGAAATGGGATCAAAATGTGGGAGGGGGCTTGCCCCCGATTGCTGAATGTCAGTCAGCATCTCTGATACTGATACACCGCCATCGGGGGCAAGCCCCCTCCCACATTTGAACTGCAGTGTGGCAGCTAGCGTGCCCGCAATCGCCACGCCGGCGCCGCGTACATCTACTCGCTGCGCGCGCTGGAAGCCTACGACGCGCTTAAACCGGCGCCGCAAAGTTAAGCCGGAACTGTTGTGGCGTGACGCCCAGCCGGCGGTTGAACACACTGCGCATGTGCTGGGCGTCACGAAAGCCGCATTGATAGGCCACTGTTTTCAGCGGAGCGGGGCTGCTTTCGAGCATCACCCGCGCCGCATCCACCCGCGCCCGCTCGACAAATTCCGCCGGCGTTATCCGCGCCTCTCGGGCAAACACCCGGGAGAAATTGCGCGCGCTCATATTGGCCGCCTGGGCCAGGTCGGCGATGGTCAAGTCGCCGGTCAGGTTCGCCAATACGTACAGCTGCACCAGCGCCACCGCCGAGGTGGTTTCGGCGTGGGGCGTCAGAAACGGGCTGAACTGCGACTGCCCGCCCGAGCGTTGGGTGAACACCACCAGGCGTTTGGCCACGCTCAGTGCGACTTCCGGGCCGTGGTCCTGGGCCAGCAGATACAACGACAAGTCGATGCCCGCCGTAACACCGGCCGAGGTGTAGAGGTTGCCGTCCTGCACGTAAAGGCGGTCGGCCTCGACCTGGGCCGAGGGGCACAGGCGTGCCAGGCCGGCCGCATCGTTCCAGTGGGTGGTGACGGTTTTACCGTCCAGCAAACCGGCGCGGGCCAGCATGAAGGCGCCGTTGCAGATCGAGCCGAAGCGCTGCGCACGGGCGGTTGCGCCGCGCAGCCAGTCATCGAACGCCGGGCCGAAATCCTCGAACGGCAACTGCGGCCCGCCCGCCACCAGCAGCAGGTCATAGGCTTGCAGGGCGTCGCTGTAATGCCGGTGAGCCTGGAGTGACAAGCCATTGGACGCGGCCAGGGTGCCGTGGCCGAAACCGATGACTTCCAGCTGGTAATGGTCTGCAGGCGCCAGGAATCGGTTGGCCTCGCAGAACACATCCATGGGCCCGGTCACATCCAGTGACTGGACGCCGGGAAAGATCAGGATGGCGACGGTTTTGTTCATGGAAAACCTTTCTCTCTGAGCTGACGCAAAACCCTGTGGGAGCTGGCTTGCCTGCGATACAGGCGACTCGGTCCAACAGGTATACCGAGGTGATGCTATCGCAGGCAAGCCAGCTCCCACATTTGACCGAGTACCCCCTTGGCACGATGTGACGGCACATTGGCCGGGATCGCATCCCCACCGAGATAGCCCCTTGGCGGGCACGCGACCAGACTGGATGCTTTCCAGAGGAGAACCACCATGACCACCACCATCGCCGGCATCCAGATCCCCGATAGCGCCCTGGCCAAGGCCACCACTGAATATATCCGCGACGTCGAATCCGACCTGCTCTACCACCATTCCCGCCGGGTGTTCCTGTTCGGCGCGTTGAGCGGTGATCGCAAGCAGTTGGCCTACAACCCGGAGCTGCTCTACGTCGGCGCCATGTTCCACGACCTCGGCCTGGTGGCAGGCCATCGCAGTGACGACGAGCGCTTCGAAGTCGACGGCGCCAATGCCGCGGCAGCCTTCCTCAAGCCGTATGGGCTGAGCGATGACGATATCGAACAAGTGTGGCTGTCCATCGCCCTGCACACCACGCCGGGCGTACCGCAACACCTGCGCCCGACCGTTGCGCTGGTGACCGCCGGCGTCGAGATGGACGTGCTTGGCATGGACTACGCCGCGTTTTCCAGCGTGCAGCGCGAAGCCGTGGTGCATGCGCATCCACGCGGTGAGGGGTTCAAGGAATGCATCATCTGCGCGTTTGCCGACGGATTGCGCCATCGCCCGCAGACCACGTTTGGTAACGTGAAGACCGATGTGCTGGTGGATCAGGAGCCGGGGTTCAAGCCGATGAATTTTGTGGAGGTCATCCGCAAATCTCCTTGGGCGTGAAATGCAATCAAATGTGGGAGGGGCGGTGCGACGATTCGACTTGCCCCCGATGGCGGTAGGTCAGTCAATAGATTCAGTGACTGAAACTCAGCTATCGGGGGCAAGCCCCCTCCCACATTTGGACCTCACACAGATTCAGACTGGCGCGGGTGCTCTACGCTTGTCCGGCTGTTTCCAGCCATCCGCGGCGGCTTCTTCAATGGCTTGCTGGATCGCCTTCTTGCGGTGTTCCTCGGCGCGACGGCTGAAGAACCACACCAGGAAGGTCACCAGCGACACCGCCAATAGAATCAAACTCGCCACGGCGTTGATCTCGGGTTTAACCCCCAGGCGCACGGCCGAGAACACTTCCATCGGCAAAGTGGTCGAGCCCGGGCCCGACACGAAGCTGGCCAACACCAGGTCGTCCAGCGACAGCGCGAACGACATCATGCCGCCCGCCGCCAGCGACGGCGCGATCATCGGGATGGTGATCAGGAAGAACACCTTCCATGGCCGCGCGCCTAGGTCCATCGCCGCTTCTTCGATCGACAGGTCCAGTTCACGCAAGCGCGCCGACACCACCACCGCCACATATGCCGCACAGAACGTCGTGTGGGCGATCCAGATGGTGACGATGCCACGCTCCTGGGGCCAACCGATCATCTGCGCCATGGCCACGAACAGCAGCAACAGCGACAGACCGGTGATCACTTCGGGCATCACCAACGGCGCCGTCACCAGGCCGCCGAACAGCGTGCGGCCCTTGAAGTTGCTGATGCGCGTCAGCACGAACGCCGCCAGCGTACCCAGGGCCACTGCGGCAACCGCCGTGTAGCAGGCGATTTCCAGGGAGCGCGCCACCGAGCCCATCAGTTGGGTGTTGTCGAGCAAACCGACGTACCACTTGATCGACCAACCGCCCCACACCGTCACCAGTTTGGATTCGTTGAACGAGTAGATCACCAGAATCAGCATCGGCAGGTAGATGAACAACAACCCCGCCACCAGCATGAAACTCGAGAAACTGAAGCGCTTCATATCTTGCCCTCCATCTCTTTGGCTTGGCTGCGGTTGAACAGGATGATCGGCACGATCAGGATCGCCAGCATCACCACCGCCAGGGCAGAGGCCACCGGCCAGTCACGGTTGTTGAAGAATTCTTGCCACAACACTTTACCGATCATCAGGGTTTCCGGGCCGCCGAGCAGCTCAGGAATCACGAACTCGCCCACCACCGGGATAAACACCAGCATGCAGCCGGCGATGATGCCGTTCTTGGACAGCGGCACAGTGATTTTCCAGAAGCTGTTGAAGGTGCTCGAGCCCAGGTCGGACGCGGCTTCCAGCAGGCTCTGATCGTGCTTCACCAGGTTGGCGTACAGCGGCAGGATCATGAACGGCAGGTACGAATAGACCACGCCGATATACACCGCAATGTTGGTGTTGAGGATCTGCAGCGGTTCGTTGATCAACCCGATGGACATCAGGAAACCATTGAGCAACCCGTTGTTGCTGAGGATGCCCATCCACGCATACACGCGGATCAGGATCGCGGTCCAGGTCGGCATCATGATCAGCAGCACCAGCACGGTCTGCATCTCTTTGCGCGCGCTGGCGATGGCGTAGGCCATCGGGTAGCCGATCAGCAAGCACAGCAGCGTGCTGAAAAACGCCATCTTCAGCGAGCCCAGGTACGCGGCGATGTAGAGCTCGTCGTCGCCGAGCATCGCGTAGTTGCCCAGGTTCAGCACCAGCTGCAGCTTCTGCTCAACGAAGGTGTAGATCTCGGTGTACGGCGGGATCGCCACGTCGGCTTCGGCAAAGCTGATCTTCAAAACGATGAAGAACGGCAGCGCGAAGAACAGGAACAGCCACAGGAAGGGAATCCCGATAACCACCTGCTTGCCATTGGGGATAATGCGGTGCAAGCGGCGCTTGAACTTCTTCATGTTCATGAGCGAAGTACCACGCCGCTGTCGTCTTCCCACCACACGTAAACCTGGTCACCCCAGGTCGGCCGCTGGCCACGGCGCTCGGCGTTGGCCACGAAGGACTGCACCAGCTTGCCGCTCGGCAGCTCCACGTAGAACACCGAGTGGCCGCCCAGGTAGGCGATGTCATGCACCTTGCCGCTGGACCAGTTGTGCTCGCAGGTCGGCATTTCGGTGGTCACCAGCAGTTTTTCCGGGCGGATCGCGTAGGTGACCGATTTGTCTTCCACCGACGTCGCGATGCCGTAACCCACGTAGATATCGCGGTCCAGGTCGGCGCACTTGAGTACCGCGTGGCCTTCGGCGTCGTCCACCACCTGGGTGTCGAAGATGTTGACGTTGCCGATGAACTCGCACACCAGGCGGCTGGTAGGCGTTTCGTAGATGTCGATCGGGCTGCCGATCTGCGCAATCCAGCCCAGGTGCATGATCGCGATGCGCTCGGCCATGGTCATGGCCTCTTCCTGGTCGTGGGTCACCATCACGCAGGTCACACCCACGCGCTCGATGATCTCCACCAGTTCCAGCTGCATCTGCGAGCGCAGTTTCTTGTCCAGCGCGCCCATCGGCTCATCGAGCAGCAGCAGTTTCGGGCGCTTGGCCAGGGAACGCGCCAGGGCCACACGCTGGCGCTGGCCACCGGAGAGCTGATGCGGCTTGCGCTTGGCGTACTGGCTCATCTGTACCAGCTTGAGCATCTCGGCCACGCGGGCGTCGACCTCGGCCTTGGGGATCTTGTCCTGTTGCAGGCCGAAGGCGATGTTCTGCGCCACGGTCATGTGCGGGAACAAGGCGTAGGACTGGAACATCATGTTGATCGGCCGCTCGTAGGGCGGCATGTCGGTGATGTCCACACCGTCGAGGTAGATGCGGCCCTCGGTCGGGCGCTCGAAGCCTGCGAGCATGCGCAGCAAGGTGGATTTGCCCGAACCCGAACCGCCGAGCAAGGCGAAGATTTCGCCTTTCTTGATTTCCAGGGACACGTCGTCCACGGCAATCGTCTCGTCGAACTTCTTCGTGACCCGGTCGATTTTGACCAGCACCTTTTTCGGTGTCTGGTCGCCCTCGAGGGCTTTCTTATAGGCGCCGGAGGCAACTGCCATTTACGAAACTCCCAACAAAATGTGGAGTTCACCCGATACAGGCGAACCCGGGATAGTCTGAGCTTTAAGCCTTATTTGCCCGTCTTGACCTTGGTCCAGCTACGGGTCATCAAACGTTGCACTTTCGGGGGTAGCTCGAAATTGACGAATGTCCGGTCGAGAACCGCCTGCGGTGGGTAAACCGCTTCGTCGGTGCGTATCGATTGCTCCATCAGTTTGTCCGCCCCGGGGTTAGGGTTGGCGTAACCGACGTAATCACTGACCTGGGCGATCACCTCAGGTTGCAGCAAATAGTTGATAAAGGCGTGGGCCTCTTTGACGTTGCTGGCATCCTTGGGGATCGCCAGCACGTCAAACCACAGGTTGCCGCCTTCCTTGGGAATCACGTAGGCGATGTTCACGCCCTTGCCCGCCTCGGCCGCGCGGGCCTTGGCCTGGAACACATCACCGGAGAACCCGGCGGCCACGCAAATGTTGCCGTTGGCCAGGTCGGAGATGTATTTGGAGGAATGGAAATAGGTCACGTAGGGCCGCACTTTCAGCAGCTTTTCTTCGGCCTTCTTGTAGTCGTCCGGGTTGGTGCTGTTGGGGTTCAGGCCCATGTAGTTGAGGACCGCCGGCAGCATTTCATCCGCCGAATCCATGAACGACACGCCGCAGCTCGCGAGCTTCTTCATGTTTTCCGGCTCGAACAGCACGGCCCAGGAGTCGATATGGTCGACGCCCAGCACTTCCTTCACTTTGTCGACGTTGTAACCGATGCCATTGGTGCCCCACAGGTACGGCACGGCGTACCTGTTGCCCGGGTCATTCTTTTCCAGGCGCTTGAGCAGCGCCGGGTCGAGGTTGGCGTAGTTAGTCAGCTGCGACTTGTCGAGCTTCTGGAACGCCCCGGCCTTGATCTGCTTGCCGAGGAAGTGGTTGGACGGCACCACCACGTCGTAGCCGGTACGCCCGGCCAGCAGCTTGCCTTCCAGGGTTTCGTTGGAGTCAAACACGTCATACACGGGCTTGATGCCGCTGGCCTTTTCGAAGTTGGCCAGGGTGTCGGTGCCGATGTAATCCGACCAGTTATAAATATGCACAGTCGGTGCGGCCTGCACGCTCAACGTCAGCGTGATACCTGCACCCACCAGCATGGCTTGGCGAAATAAAGAAATTGGCAAGTGGAGGTCCTCTTAAATAGTTGGGCCCGAAGTTGTTGCCCGGCAACAAAACCGGCGCGCAACTTACCCTCGATAAACCGATCCGGCAAAACTTTCTGTCATTTAATTTGTGTGGGAGCAGGCTTGCTCCCACACAAAAGGTTTCAAGGCTTTATTTGCCCGATTTGATTTTGGTCCAGCTGCGGGTCATTTCACGCTGGGTTGCAGCCGGCAAGTCCGCAATTGCGTAGAGCTTGGCTTGCACGTCCGCTGGCGGGTAGATGCCTGGGTCGCTGGTGATGTCTTTGTCGACCAGAGCGGTGGCTTTCTCGTTACCGTTCGGGAAGTGCACGCTGTTGGTGATCTCGGCCATCACTTGCGGCTTGAGCAGGTAGTTCATGAACTTGTAGGCGGCGTCGACGTTTTCGGCATCTTTAGGGATGGCGACCATGTCGAAGAAGCTGCCAGCGCCTTCTTTCGGAATGTCGTAGGCAACCTTGACCTTGCCACCGGCTTCAGCCGCTCGGGACTTGGCCTGTTCGATGTCACCCGAGTAACCCACGGCCACGCAGATGTTGCCGTTGGCCAGGTCGGAGATGTACTTGGACGAGTGGAAGTAGCCGATCGATGGACGCAGCTTGAGGAACAGGGCCTCGGCTTGCTTGAGGTCTTCTTTCTTCTGGGTGTCGGTCGGCAGGCCCAGGTAATGCAGGGCGACCGGCAGCATTTCGGTTGGCGAATCGAGGAAGCTCACGCCACAGCTTTTCAGCTTGGCGATGTTTTCCGGCTTGAGCAGCACGTCCCACGAATCGATCTTGTCCACGCCCAGCGCAGCCTTGACCTTCTCCGGGTTGTAGCCGATGCCGATCGAACCCCACATGTACGGGAAGGCGTGCTTGTTGTCCGGGTCGCTGACCGACACGGCTTTAAGCAGGGATTTGTTCAGGTTGTCGTAGTTGGACAGCTTGGACTTGTCCAGCTCCTGGTAGACACCGGCCTTGATCTGCTTGGCGAGGAAGTTGTTCGACGGTACGACGATGTCATAACCGGACTTGCCTGCCAGCAACTTGGCTTCCAGGGTTTCGTTGCTGTCGAAAACGTCGTACACCACTTTGATGCCCGACTCTTTTTCAAAGTTGGCGATGGTGTCCGGTGCAATGTAGTCGGACCAGTTGTACACGTGCAGCACTTTATCGTCTGCCTGGGCCGCGCCCGCCATTGCGCCCATCAGGGACAAGGCGAGGAGGGTCTTGCCAGCGTTCTTCAAACCTAATGCCTTCATTTGGTGATGCTCCGAATTTTTCTTTTTAAGCCGCAGCCTGCGTTGTCTGCCGCAGGCTGAGACTAGCACTTAGCCCTGCAATGCCGCCAAGGTCAGGTCCAGGCAGTGGCGAGCCTTGGTCACCAACTCATCGATTTCAGCCAGGGTAATCACCAGCGGCGGCGAAATGATCATGGTGTCGCCCACGGCGCGCATGATCAGCCCGTTATTGAAGCAGAAGTTGCGGCAGATCATGCCCACGCCCTTGCCTTCATAACGTTTGCGGGTGGCCTTGTCCTGCACCAGTTCAATGGCACCGAGCATGCCCACACCGCGCACTTCGCCCACCAGCGGGTGATCCGCCAGTTCCCTCAGACGTTTCTGCAAATACGGTGCCGTTTCGTCGTGCACACGGTTAACGATTTTTTCATCGCGCATGATGCGGATGTTTTCCAGGGCCACCGCAGCCGCCACCGGGTGGCCGGAGTAGGTGAAGCCGTGGTTGAAATCGCCGCCTTCGTTGAGCACCTCGACCACTTCGTCGCGCACGATCAAACCGCCCATGGGGATGTAACCCGAGGTCAGGCCCTTGGCGATGGTCATCATGTGCGGCTTGAGGTCGTAGAAGTCGCTGCCGAACCACTCGCCGGTACGGCCGAAACCGCAGATCACTTCGTCGGCGACAAACAGGATGTCGTACTTGGCGAGGATTTCCTTGATGCGCGGCCAGTAGGTGGCAGGCGGCACGATCACGCCGCCGGCGCCCTGGATCGGCTCGGCAATAAAGGCACCGACGGTGTCCACACCCAGCTCCAGAATCTTTTCTTCCAACTGGTTGGCGGCCCAGATCCCGAACTCTTCGGGGCTCATGTCGCCGCCTTCGCCAAACCAGTACGGCTGGGCGATGTGGGTGATGCCCGGGATCGGCAAGTCGCCCTGTTCGTGCATATAGGTCATGCCGCCCAGGCTGGCGCCAGCCACGGTGGAGCCGTGGTAGCCATTCTTGCGGCTGATGATGGTTTTCTTGTCTGGCTGGCCCTTGATCGCCCAGTAGTGGCGGACCATACGCAACATGGTGTCGTTGCCTTCGGAGCCGGAACCGGTGAAGAACACATGGTTCATGCCGGCAGGCGCGATGTCGGAAATGGCCTTGGCCAGCTCCAGCACCGGCGGGTGTGCGGTCTGGAAGAACAGGTTGTAGTACGGCAGTTCTTTCATCTGCTTGGCGGCGGCGTCAGCCAGTTCATCGCGACCGTAACCGATCGCCACGCACCACAGGCCGGCCATGCCGTCGAGGATCTTGTTGCCTTCGCTGTCCCACAGGTAAACACCGTGGGCTTTGGTGATGATCCGTGGGCCTTTCTCTTTCAATTGCTTGAAGTCGCTGAACGGCGCCAGGTGGTGATCACTGCTCAAGGCTTGCCATTCACGGGTTTGCGGGTTGTTGCTGGACATACCAATCTCCTAGACTTTTCAGTGA
Organism: Pseudomonas sp. AC463; assembly: GCF_979253585.1. Taxonomy (NCBI): domain Bacteria; kingdom Pseudomonadati; phylum Pseudomonadota; class Gammaproteobacteria; order Pseudomonadales; family Pseudomonadaceae; genus Pseudomonas; species Pseudomonas sp. AC463. The sequence goes on from NZ_CEEDDZ010000014.1 coordinate 200,245, forward strand.
AGGGCGCGCCGTTTGAAGGGCGCGCCCGGCGCATCAGACGGCGAAGAGCAGGAATTCCCGCTCCCACGAACTGATCACGCGCTTGAAGTTTTCATGCTCGGCCCGCTTGACCGCGACGTAGCCTGTGATGAATTTCTGACCCAGGTATTTCTCGATGGTCTTGCTGTTTTCCATACGCTCCAGGGCGTCTTCGATGGTCAACGGCAGGCGCAGGTTGCGTCGCTCGTAACCACGACCCACCACCGGCGCGCTCGGGTTATGGCCTTCGACCATGCCGATGTAGCCACACAGCAAACTGGCGGCGATCGCCAGGTACGGGTTGGCGTCGGCGCCCGGCAGGCGGTTTTCCACACGGCGGTTCTGCGGGCCGGCATCCGGTACGCGCAGGCCGACGGTGCGGTTTTCTTCGCCCCACTCCACGTTCACCGGCGCCGAGGTGTCCGGCAGGAAGCGGCGGAACGAGTTCACGTTGGGGGCAAACAGCGGCAGCAATTCAGGGATGAATTTCTGCAGGCCGCCAATGTGGTTGAGGAACAGTTGGCTCATGGTCCCGTCTTCATTGGAGAAGACGTTCTTGCCGGTGGCGATGTCGATGATGCTTTGGTGCAAGTGCATCGCACTGCCGGGCTCGCCGGTCATCGGCTTGGCCATGAAAGTGGCGGCCACATTGTGCTTGAGCGCCGCTTCACGCATGGTGCGCTTGAACACCAGGATCTGGTCGGCCAGGGACAACGCATCGCCGTGACGGAAGTTGATTTCCATCTGCGCCGTGCCGTCTTCGTGGATCAGGGTATCGAGGTCCAGCTCCTGCAGTTCGCACCAGTCGTAGACGTCTTCGAACAACGGGTCGAATTCGTTGGCCGCTTCTATAGAGAAGGATTGGCGACCAGTCTCCGGGCGTCCGGAACGGCCAATCGGCGGTTGCAGCGGGAAGTCCGGGTCTTCGCAGCGTTTGGTCAGGTAGAACTCCATCTCCGGCGCCACGATGGGCTGCCAGCCTTTGTCGGAGTAGAGCTTGAGGACTTTCTTGAGCACGTTGCGCGGCGACAGCTCGATCGGGTTTCCTTGCTTGTCGTACGTGTCGTGGATTACCTGGGCGGTCGGCTCGATGGCCCAAGGCACGAGGAATACCGCGTTCTGGTCGGGGCGGCAGATCATGTCGATGTCGGCCGGGTCGAGCAGTTCGTAATAGATGTCGTCTTCGACGTAGTCGCCGGTCACGGTCTGCAACAGCACGCTCTCGGGCAGGCGCATGCCTTTTTCGGCGATGAACTTGTTGGTCGGCGAGATCTTGCCCCGGGTGATGCCGGTGAGGTCGCCAATCATGCATTCGACTTCTGTGATCTTGTGGTCTTTCAACCAATCGGTGAGCTGGTCGAGGTTGTTACTCATAAATGCCTCTGGGCTGGGTTTCCTGGCGTCCATTAAAAGGCCAGGCGTTGGTTGACGCAGCATCCGCGTCGTCTGTTCATTCAGGGTAGGAGCTTACCTGCCATTTGCTGCAGCGTTGCATTCCTCACGCCAAAGTCGTGCGCAATATTGATCGGCAACGCGGAAAGCGGCCGGTCAGTGGCAGGTGAGGAGGCAAAGAAGAGGTCGGACGGGCCGTCAAGAATATTGGCCGGTGCGTGGGCATTCACGCTGTAGGAATCGACTGCGGACAAAGCCTGGCTGAGGCAGGCAGAGACGCCGGATGGCGGCAGGTGAAACATGAAGCACCCCGGTATTATTGCTGTTATGGGTTTGAATCGAGCTTAGCCTTGTTCATTTTTTTACACAACACCCCCGTAAAAAATACAACACGGCCCGCTCAAGCCTGCGAGTCCCAAGCTCGTCAAAATGAAAAAACCGCCCCAAAAAGCCCCAAAAAAGCCGTCGCGGTGCTTTTTTAGGGCAAAAAAGGCCTCGCTTGACTTCGGCATGCCGTTCGGGTTGACTGAAACCAGAAAAGATCAATGATTGATATTTTTAACAACAAAGGTGTTGCATCATGTCGGTACCCCCGCGTGCCGTTCAGCTTAACGAAGCGAACGCGTTCCTTAAGGATCATCCTGAGGTTCTGTACGTAGACCTTCTAATTGCGGATATGAATGGTGTGGTGCGCGGCAAGCGCATCGAACGCACCAGCCTCCACAAGGTTTACGAGAAGGGCATTAACCTGCCTGCCTCTCTATTTGCCCTGGATATCAACGGCTCGACGGTGGAAAGCACCGGCCTGGGTCTGGACATCGGTGATGCTGACCGAATCTGTTATCCGATCCCCGACACCCTGTGCAATGAGCCCTGGCAAAAGCGCCCTACCGCGCAGCTGCTGATGACCATGCACGAACTTGAAGGTGAACCTTTCTTCGCCGACCCGCGTGAAGTGCTCCGCCAAGTTGTAAGCAAATTTGACGACCTCGGTCTGACCATCTGCGCCGCCTTCGAGCTTGAGTTCTACCTGATCGACCAGGAGAACGTGAACGGCCGCCCACAACCGCCCCGCTCGCCGATCTCCGGCAAACGCCCGCACTCGACACAGGTCTACCTGATCGACGACCTCGACGAATACGTCGACTGCCTCCAGGACATCCTGGAAGGTGCCAAAGAGCAAGGCATCCCGGCCGACGCCATCGTCAAGGAAAGTGCCCCGGCGCAGTTCGAAGTGAACCTGCACCACGTCGCCGACCCGATCAAGGCGTGCGACTACGCGGTACTGCTCAAGCGCCTGATCAAGAACATCGCCTACGACCATGAGATGGACACCACCTTCATGGCCAAGCCTTACCCAGGCCAGGCAGGCAACGGTTTGCACGTACACATTTCGATCCTGGACAAAGACGGCAAGAACATCTTTGCCAGCGAGGATCCCGAGCAGAACGCCGCATTGCGTCACGCGATCGGCGGTGTGCTCGAGACCCTGCCCGCCCAAATGGCGTTCCTGTGCCCTAACGTCAACTCCTACCGTCGTTTCGGCGCACAGTTCTACGTGCCGAACTCGCCGTGCTGGGGCCTGGATAACCGCACCGTGGCGATCCGCGTACCGACCGGCTCGTCCGACGCCGTACGTATCGAACACCGCGTGGCCGGCGCCGACGCCAACCCTTACCTGCTGATGGCTTCGGTCCTGGCAGGCGTGCACCACGGCCTGACCAACAAGATCGAGCCTGGCGCACCGGTGGAAGGCAACAGCTACGAGCAGAACGAACAGAGCCTGCCAAACAACCTGCGCGATGCCCTGCGCGAGTTGGACGACAGCGAGGTGATGGCCAAGTACATCGATCCTAAGTACATCGATATCTTCGTCGCCTGTAAGGAAAGTGAGCTGGAAGAGTTCGAACACTCCATCTCCGACCTTGAGTACAACTGGTATCTGCATACTGTGTAAGCGGGTGCGGTGTTGAAGGAACGCCACAGGCTTTTGGTCTGTGGCGTTTTTTTATGGGTTTATTCGGGGGGACCGAGGTGGATTCATCGGGGGCAAGCCCCCTCCCACATTTTGAAAGTATTCACAGTTCAAGTGTGGGAGGGGGCTTGCCCCGATAGCGGCCTGGCAGACAACACACCCTCCTGCTCATACAATGCCCGCTGCCTTGTAGGAGACTTCCATGACCACCCGCACCTTGCTGGCCGCCGAAGGCG
>NZ_CEEDDZ010000015.1:0-164150 GCF_979253585.1 Pseudomonas sp. AC463
CAACTTCCTTTTGGCTTCGATGAGCTGAAGCAACTTGCTGACGAAAACATCATAACTCGTTGTTTACCAAGGAGTTTTCCGTTTCGACTGCGCCGGAAGTGGGGCGAATTATAGACAGATATAAATCGCCGTCAACCACTACTTTCATATTTCTGTCATATCGGTCAAAAAACCTTCAAAAACGCAAAAGCCGGCCCCAAGGGGCCGGCCTTCTGCTACAGCGCCTTACAAACTAGGAAAGGCAAACTGCGACGCTTCATGGCTGGCCCGTTGCGGCCAACGCTGAGTAATCGCCTTGCGACGGGTGTAGAAACGCACCCCATCCGGCCCATAGGCATGCAAGTCACCAAACAGCGAGCGCTTCCAGCCGCCAAAGCTGTGATACGCCACAGGCACCGGTAGTGGAACGTTGACACCGACCATACCCACCTCAATCTCGTCACAGAACAGCCGCGCAGCCTCACCGTCACGGGTAAAGATGCAGGTGCCGTTACCGTACTCATGATCGTTGATCAGCTGCATTGCCGCTTCCAGGCTATCAACTCGGACCACACACAACACCGGCCCGAAGATCTCTTCCTTATAGATGCGCATCTCAGGCGTCACGCGATCAAACAGGCTGCCGCCCAGGAAGAAGCCTTCTTCATGCCCGGTAACACTCAAACCGCGGCCGTCGACCACCAGCTCAGCGCCCGCCGCCACACCGTCTTCGATATAGCCGCTGACCTTATCGCGCGCCTGCCCCGTCACCAGCGGCCCCATGTCCAGGCCACAGGTTGTGCCCGCACCAATCTTCAGCGCCTTGATCTGCGGGACCAGCTTGGCGATCAATGCATCCGCCACCTGATCACCCACGCACACCGCCACCGAGATCGCCATGCAACGCTCACCGCAGGAACCATAGGCGGCACCCATCAGTGCGCTGACGGCGTTATCGAGGTCCGCATCCGGCATCAGCACGGCATGGTTCTTCGCCCCGCCCAGCGCCTGCACGCGTTTGCCGCGCTTGGTCGCCTCGGAATAGATGTACTCGGCAATCGGCGTCGAGCCCACGAAGCTCAATGCTTTCAATTCCGGCGCTTCGATCAACGCATCCACCGCGCCCTTGTCACCGTGCACCACGCTCAACACGCCTTTCGGCAGACCGGCTTCCTGCAGCAGTTGCGCAATCAACAGCGTCGAGCTTGGATCGCGCTCCGATGGTTTGAGGATGAAACAGTTACCGCAGACAATCGCCAGCGGGTACATCCACAGCGGCACCATCGCCGGGAAGTTGAACGGGGTAATGCCCGCCACCACGCCCAACGGCTGGAAATCCGACCAGGCATCAATGTTCGGGCCCACGTTGCGGCTGTACTCGCCCTTGAGAATCTCCGGCGCCGAGCACGCGTACTCCACGTTCTCGATGCCACGCTTGAGTTCACCGGCGGCGTCTTCCAGCGTCTTGCCGTGTTCTTCGCTGATCAATTGTGAGATACGCGCTTCGTTCTGCTCCAGCAATTGCTTGAAACGAAACATCACCTGGGCGCGCTTGGCCGCCGGGGTGTTGCGCCATGCCGGGAACGCCGCCTTGGCCGAATCAATCGCGCTTTGAATGGTTTCGCGACTGGCCAGCGGCACCTGGTGGATCACCTGGCCAGTCGACGGGTTGTACACATCGGCAGTGCGGCCGCTGTCGCTGACCATCTGGCCATTGATCAAATGCTGAATAACGCTCATGCAGGGCTCCTGAAAAGTTGTTCTATATAGAAGGAGAAATCAGTCGATTTTGTTCAGCACTTCGCCGACCGCGTCGAACAGACGATCCAGGTCCTGCGGCTTGCTGTTGAAGGTTGGCCCGAATTGCAGGGTGTCACCGCCAAAGCGCACGTAGAAACCGGCTTTCCACAAGGCCATGCCGGCCTCGAATGGACGCACGATGGCATCGCCATCACGCGGCGCAATCTGGATCGCACCGGCCAGGCCGTAGTTACGAATGTCGATCACGTTCTTGCTGCCCTTCAAGCCGTGCAGCGCATTCTCAAAGTGCGGAGCGACTTCGGCTACGCTCTGCACCAGGTTTTCCTTCTGCAATAAGTCCAATGCCGCCAGGCCAGCTGCGCACGCCACCGGATGTGCCGAGTAGGTGTAGCCGTGGGGGAATTCCACTGCGTACTCCGGCGTCGCCTGGTTCATGAAGGTCTGGTAGATCTCGCTGCTGGCAATCACGGCGCCCATCGGGATCGCGCCGTTGGTGACTTGCTTGGCGATACACATCAGGTCCGGGGTCACGCCGAAGCTGTCGGCGCCGAACATCGAGCCGGTACGGCCGAAACCGGTGATCACTTCGTCGAACACCAACAAGATGTTGTGTTGATCGCAGATTTCACGCAGGCGCTTGAGGTAACCCTGTGGCGGCACCAGCACGCCAGCCGAGCCGGCCATCGGTTCAACAAACACCGCCGCAATGTTGGAAGCGTCATGCAACTCGATCAGCTTGAGCAGCTCATCGGCCAAGGCGATACCGCCCAACTCCGGCATGCCACGGGAGAAGGCATTGCTGGCCAGCAGGGTATGCGGCAGGTGGTCAACATCCATCAATCCCTGACCAAAAATCTTACGGTTACCGTTCACACCGCCCAGGCTGGTACCGGCGATGTTTACGCCGTGGTAACCACGGGCACGGCCAATCATCTTGGTCTTGGTGGCCTGGCCTTTTAGACGCCAGTACGCGCGCACCATCTTCACCGCCGTATCGGCGCACTCGGAGCCGGAGTCGGTGAAGAACACATGGTTGAGGTTACCTGGGGTCAGGTCGGTGATCTTTTCCGCCAGTTGAAAGGACAACGGATGACCGTATTGGAAGCCTGGGGAGTAGTCCAGGGTGCCGAGTTGCTTGGCCACCGCTTCCTGGATCTCCTTGCGGGTGTGCCCGGCGCCGCAGGTCCACAGGCCCGACAACGAATCGTAGACCCGACGCCCCTTGTCATCGATCAACCAGCTACCTTCGGCGCCGACGATCAGGCGCGGGTCACGCTGGAAGTTTCGGTTGGCGGTGTAGGGCATCCAGTGGGCATCCAACTTGAGTTGGCTGGCCAGGGACGAAGGGGCGTTTTCGGGCATGTTCATCAGCAAAACCTCGCAGGGCAAAAGGCAGCGTCGGGATTGAAAAGCGTTCTTGCAGCTAAATTGCCACGGGGATAAAGTCGATGAAATTCAACTCTTCTAACCTTCAGTCAGGCCTTCACTAAACTATGAGCAGCCGTCGACCCGACCCACTGGCCCAAGTCAGCGACTTCGATATCCGCCTGCTGCGCATCTTTCGCAGCGTGGTCGAATGCGGCGGGTTCTCGGCGGCGGAGACTGTGCTCGGCATCGGCCGCTCGGCTATCAGCCAGCAGATGAGCGACCTGGAGCAGCGCCTCGGTTTACGGCTGTGCCAACGCGGCCGCGCCGGGTTCTCGCTGACCGAAGAAGGCCGCGAGGTCTACCAGTCGGCGCTGCAGCTACTGAGTGCGCTGGAAAGTTTTCGTACTGAGGTCAACGGCCTGCACCAACACCTGCGCGGTGAGCTGATCATCGGCCTCACCGACAACCTGGTCACCCTGCCCCACATGCGCATCACCCACGCCCTGGCACAATTGAAGGAACGCGGGCCGGACGTGCAGATCCAGATCCGCATGATCGCGCCCAACGAAGTCGAACAAGGCGTACTCGACGGCCGCCTGCATGTGGGCGTGGTGCCCCAGGCCAGCGCTCTGTCGGGGCTCGAATACCAGCCGCTGTACAGCGAACGCTCGCTGCTCTACTGCGCGGTTGGCCACCCCCTGTTCTACGCCGACGACAAGCAATTGGGCGACGAGCGCATCAACAGCCAGGACGCCATCGCCCCGACCTTCCGCCTGCCCGCCGAGATCCAGGCCCATTACCAGGCGCTCAACTGCACCGCCAGTGCCTCGGACCGCGAAGGCATGGCTTTCCTGATCCTTACCGGGCGTTATATCGGCTACCTGCCCGACCACTACGCCAGTCTGTGGGTGCAACAAGGCCGACTTCGCGCGCTGAAATCGGCTACGCGTTTTTACGATTTAAGCCTGGCATCGGTCACGCGCAAAGGTCGCCGCCCCCATTTGGTGCTGGAAAGTTTCCTGGAAAGTCTGGCCGCAACGCGCTAACTCGGGCCTCACGCAAAAAGCTGAGCAACTGGACAGCTTTTTGCAAGGGTGCAAGGACCTTGAACCGTCCGCCTCGAGTTAACTCGCCATGCCACCAGAATCCACCAGCCCCAGCGACCTGATCTACGGCCTCAACGACCGGCCCAAACCCGCAGCCGCGTTATTGGCTGCCCTGCAGCATGTGCTGGCGGCCTTCGTCGGCATCATCACCCCGCCGCTGATTATCGGCTCCACCCTCGGCCTGACCGCCCACCTGCCCTACCTCATCAGCATGGCGTTGATGGTGTCCGGCGTAGGAACCTTCATCCAGGCACGCAGGCCGTTTGGCATCGGCGCCGGCATGATCTGCCTGCAAGGCACCAGCTTTGCGTTTCTTGGCGCGGTGTTGTCGGCGGGGTTCCTGGTCAAGCAACGTGGCGGCAGCCCGGAAGACATCCTGGCGATGATCTTCGGCGTGTGCTTTTTCGGTGCCGCGGTGCAAATCGTGCTGAGCCGCTTTATCGGGCAATTGCGCCGGGTCATCACACCGCTGGTGACCGGCATTGTGATCACGCTGATCGGCATCAGCCTGATCAAAGTCGGCATCACTGACCTCGGCGGCGGCTTCAATGCGCCGGACTTCGGCGCGCCCACCAACCTGGCGCTGGGCCTGTTCGTGGTGCTGACAATCATCCTGCTCAACCGCTCGAACACCCCATGGGTGCGCCTGTCGGCAATCATTATCGGCCTGGCCGTCGGCAGTGTAGCGGCGTGGTTCAGCGGCAAGCTGGTGCCCCAGGCCCTGCCCGACCTGCCTCTAGTCAGCCTGCCGATCCCGTTCCGCTTCGGTTTCAACTTCGACTGGAGTGCTTTCCTACCCGTCGCGCTGATTTATCTGATCAGCAGCATCGAGACCGTAGGTGACCTGACCGCCAACTGCATGATCGCGCGCCAACCCATCAGCGGCCCTTCTTATATAAGCCGACTCAAGGGCGGCGTACTCGGCGATGGCGTGAGCTGCATGATTGCCGCCACCTTCAGCGCCTTCCCCAACACCACGTTCGCGCAGAACAACGGTGTGATCCAGCTCACCGGCGTGGCCAGCCGTTACGTGGGCTTATATATCGGCGTGGTGTTGTTCTGTCTCGGTTTGTTTCCGCTGATTGGCGCCGTGCTGCAGCAAATCCCCAAACCGGTGTTGGGCGGTGCGACCCTGGTGATGTTCGGCAGTGTGGCCGCCGCCGGCGTGCGTATCCTCGCCCAGGCGCCGCTGGACCGCCGCAGCATGCTGATTATTGCCACCTCGTTCGGCGTCGGCCTGGGCATCGCCGCCCAACCGAACCTGCTGCACTTGATGCCCACCCTGGTGCAAAACCTGTTCGACTCGGCCATCACCAGCGGCGGGCTTACGGCCATTGTGTTGTGTCTGTTGTTGCCGGAAGCCAAAATGACCTCGGCTGCCGCAAACCGCACGTCGGAAAACGACAGCCTGGAATCGCTTTGACGGTTTTATTGCATCGGGACTTGTCTGGGGCTTGAGGGTGGGTTATCTGTGCACACGTCGCCATCATCGATCAGCACGGAAACCTCCATGAGCCTCGAAGTTCCTGCCCACAGCAACCCCGCCGGTAAACCTGCCAGCCGCATTCGGCAAAAGAACGAACAAGCGATTCTCCAGGCGGCTGAGGATGAGTTCGCGCGCCATGGCTACAAAGGCACCAGCATGAACACCATCGCGGCCAGTGCCGGGCTGCCGAAGGCGAACCTGCACTACTACTTCACCAACAAGCTGGGCCTGTACATCGCAGTGCTCAGCAATATCCTGGAATTGTGGGACAGCACCTTCAACGCCCTGACCGCCGACGACGACCCCGCTGTAGCGCTGACCCGCTACATTCGCACCAAGATGGAGTTTTCCCGGCGCCAGCCCCAGGCCTCGCGCATCTTCGCCATGGAGATCATCAGCGGCGGTGAATGCCTTACCGAATATTTCAGCCAGGACTACCGCGCCTGGTTCAGCGGCCGTGCCGCGGTTTTCCAGGCCTGGATGGATGCGGGCAAGATGGACCCCATCGACCCGGTACACCTGATCTTCCTGCTGTGGGGCAGTACCCAGCACTATGCCGACTTCGCCACCCAGATCTGCCGCGTCACCGGTCGCACCAAGCTGACCAAGCAGGACATGGAAGACGCCGGCACCAACCTGATCCACATCATTCTCAAGGGCTGCGGCATCAAGCCAGCCTACTGAAGACGGGACTTATGCCTTTCACGCTCACCGGTCTTTGCGAGTTTCGCGAAGAAATACGCAAAAGCCGCTTTATCACCCTCGCCGCACCGATCACCAGCGCGCAGGATGCCCAGGCGTTTTTCGAGCAACACAGTGATTTGAACGCCACGCACAACTGCTGGGCCTGGAAACTGGCCGATCAATACCGCAGCAATGACGACGGCGAACCTGGCGGCACCGCTGGCCGACCGATCCTGGCGGCCATCGAGGCGCAGGGGTTTGATCAAGTCGCGGTGCTGGTGATTCGCTGGTACGGCGGCATCCAACTGGGCACCGGCGGCCTCGCCCGTGCCTACGGCGGCGGCGCCAACAAATGCCTGCAGACTGCCGAACGCATCGAATTGATCAGCCGTGTGCCCTTGAGTTGCGCCTGCGGGTTTTCCGAATTGAACCTGGTCAAGCTGCGCGTTGCCGAACTCGGTGGGCTGGTGGTGGAAGAATCCTTCACCGCCAACGGCGTCGAGCTACAACTCGCCCTGGGCGAAGCGCACATCGACACCCTGCAAATTCAACTCGCCGACCTCAGCCGTGGGCGTATCCTGCTACAACGTTGAACTCCCTGAACCGCGACTCCAAAGGAAGCTTTTCATGTCTACGCCAAAAACCGCACTGATCATCGGCGCCTCGCGCGGCCTGGGCCTTGGCCTGGTCAAACAATTGCTCGAGGACGGCTGGGACGTGACCGCCACCGTGCGTGACCCCAGCAAAGCCGATGCCTTGAAAGCCGTGGGCCCGGTGCAGATCGAGAAGCTCGACATGGACGATCAGCAAGCCGTGATCGCCCTGAACCAGCGCCTCAAGGACCGCACCTTCGACCTGCTGTTCGTCAACGCCGGCGTCAAGGGCCCGGCCAACCAGGAGCCTGGCCACGCCACCCTGGCGGAAGTCGGCCAACTGTTCTTCACCAACGCCGTAGCGCCGATCAACCTGGCCCAGCGTTTTGTCGGGCAGATCCGCAAGGACAGCGGCGTGCTGGCCTTCATGAGTTCGGTGCTGGGCAGCGTGACCATCCCCGACGGCTCCGACCTGGCGTTATACAAGGCGAGCAAGGCCGCACTCAACTCGATGACCAACAGCTTTATTACCCAACTGGGTGATCACAAGTTGACCGTGCTGTCGCTGCACCCGGGCTGGGTGAAAACCGATATGGGCGGCGAAAACGCGCATATCGATGTAGACACCAGCGTGCGCGGCCTGGTGGACCAGGTGAATGCCTACACCGGCAAGGGCGGCCATCACTTTGTGGACTACAAGGGCGACACCATCGCCTGGTAAATGCTGCTGATCAAAATGTGGGAGGGGGCAAGCCCCCTCCCACACTGATCGCGTCAATTCCCCTACCGTAGACTAGCTCTCGGACTACACGTAATCTAACGCCCTCGCCCTCCCCGGCGACCCTGGATCAGCAGACAGGGCAACACTGAGCTGGCAAACCTGAACCCATCATTCAGAGGAGCCGGCCAATGCCTGCGACCCGTATCTGGTTAAAAAACCCCCTCGCGATTTTCACTGCCAATGGCCTCGACGCCCGTGGCGGCCTGGTACTGCAAGACGGTGTGATCACCGAAGTGCTGGGCTGGGGCCGCGAACCTGCCGTGCCCTGTGCACAGGTGTTCGATGCCCGCGAGCATGTGATCCTGCCCGGGCTGATCAACACCCACCATCACTTCTACCAAACCCTGACCCGCGCCTGGGCGCCAGTGGTCAATCAGCCGTTGTTTCCGTGGCTGAAAACCCTGTACCCGGTATGGGCGCGGCTGACCCCGGAAAAACTCGCCCTGGCGACGAAAGTCGCGCTCGCCGAGTTGCTCTTGTCGGGCTGCACCACGGCGGCCGATCACCATTACCTGTTCCCCGACGGCCTGGAAAACGCCATCGATGTGCAGGTAGAAAGCGTGCGCGAATTGGGCATGCGCGCCATGCTCACCCGCGGCTCCATGAGCCTTGGCGAAGCCGACGGTGGCCTGCCGCCGCAGCAGACAGTGCAAGAGGGCCAGGTGATCCTCGACGACAGCCAGCGCCTGATCCGCGCATACCACGAGCGCGGCGACGGCGCGCAGATCCAGATCGCCCTGGCGCCCTGCTCGCCGTTCTCAGTCACGCCGCAAATCATGCGCGCCAGCGCCGAACTGGCTAATCAACTCGACGTGCGCCTACACACCCACCTGGCGGAAACCCTCGACGAAGAAGACTTCTGCCTGCAACGCTTCGGCCTGCGCACCGTGGATTACCTCGACAGCGTCGGCTGGCTCGGCCCGCGCACCTGGCTGGCCCACGGCATTCACTTCAACCCGGACGAGATCGCACGCCTTGGCGCGGCCGGCACCGGCATCTGCCATTGCCCAAGCTCGAATATGCGCCTGGCCTCCGGCATCTGCCCGACCCTGGATCTGCTCGCCGCCGGCGCGCCCATCGGCCTGGGCGTAGACGGTTCGGCCTCCAACGATGCGTCGAACATGATTCTCGAAGCGCGCCAGGCCCTGTATATCCAGCGCCTGCGCTACGGCGCGGAAAAGATCACCCCAGAAGGCGTGCTGGGCTGGGCCACCAAAGGCTCGGCGCAGTTGCTGGGGCGTACGGATATCGGCGAATTGGCCGTAGGCAAACAGGCTGACCTGGCGCTGTTCAAACTCGATGAGCTGCGCTTCTCCGGCAGCCATGATCCGATTTCGGCGCTGCTGCTGTGCGGCGCAGATCGGGCGGATCGGGTGATGGTTGGCGGCGAGTGGCGGGTTATTGATGGGCAGGTGGAAGGCCTGGACCTCAAAGGCTTAATCGCTGATCACAGCCAAGCAGCAAGGCAGTTGATCGCAGGAACTTGAGCCAAACATTGATCAAAATGTGGGAGGGGGCAAGCCCCCTCCCACATTTGCCCTGCTGCGGCCTTACAACCCCAATAGCGACAACATGATAAATGTCGCAAACAACACAAAATGCGTCATCCCTTCGATGGCATTGGTTTCACCATCGTTAAGGTTGATCGCACTGACAATCAACGTGATAAACACCATCACGGTCTGCACCGGCGTCATCGCCATCTGGAACGGCTGGCCAGTGTAGAGCGCCATGGCTTCCATCACTGGCACGGTCAAAATCACTGTCGACAGCGACGCGCCCAGTGCAATGTTGACCACCGACTGCATGCGGTTGGCCAGCGCCGCGCGCAACGCGGTCAGGATCTCCGGCGCCGCCGAAATGGCCGCAACCACAATCGCGGTGATCACCGGCGGTGCGCCTGTGCCTTCCAGGCCCAAGTCCAAGGTCTTGGACATCACCTCGGCCAGCGCGCCAATCACAATCACGCCAAACACCAGGGTGCCGATGGAGAACGCCAGGTTCACCGGCGGCGCCTGCTCTTCTTCCGGCAGTTTCTTGCGGCGTTTTTCCGGGTAGCTGTAGCTGAAAAAGTAACTGTGCGGCCCCACCTGCATACGCAGGAACAAGGTGTAGAGCACCACCATCGCGCCGATGGTGAAGGCCGAGTAAATTTTCCAGTCGGCCTCGGGGATGAATTCCGGCACCACCATGGAAACGCCCATGGCGGTGAGGATCATCACGCTGTAGGTGCGCGCCGAGTCATCGTTGTAGGACTGTTCACCATGCTTGATGCCGCCCATCAGCGCGGCCAGGCCGAGGATGCCGTTGATATCGAGCATTACCGCCGAGTAGATCGTGTCGCGCACCAGGGTTGGCGACGGCTCATTGCTCATCATGATCGCCAGGATCACCACCTCCACCAGCACGGCGGCGAGGGTCAGGATCATGGTGCCGTAGGGGTCGCCGACTTTTTCCGCGAGTTGCTCGGCGTGGTGCGCCACGCGCATCGACGCCACCACGATAAAGCCGATCAGCACCACGCCGGCCAGCAGCGCCACCATTTGCCCGCTGTGGAGCATCCAGTGCTCCAGCGGGTAGGCGGCGATGGCGGCAATCAGCGCCAGTAGCATGAATTTTTCTTGCTTGAGGGATGTGAACATTCCGGGCCTTATCAAACAGCGAATCGGTCATTGATGGGGTACAGACTACGGCACGCTGCTAACGTTTCGTTACACCTTAGTTCACGCCGCCCTTGCGCGAATTAAACCAATACTCTCCTGCCGGTCAGGTTTTGCCGATTATTTCAGCCATGACCTGTAGAATGCCGCCATTGCACCTGATGAGATTTTAAAAATGTACGATTGGCTCAACGCCCTGCCCAAGGCTGAACTGCACCTGCACCTGGAAGGTTCGCTGGAGCCCGAGTTGCTGTTCGCCCTGGCCGAACGCAACAAGATTGCGCTGCCGTGGAACGACGTCGAAACCCTGCGCAAGGCCTACGCCTTCAACAACCTGCAGGAGTTTCTCGACCTGTATTACAAGGGCGCCGATGTGCTGCGCACCTCCCAGGATTTCTACGACCTGACCTGGGCGTACCTGCTGCGCTGCAAAGAGCAGAACGTGATCCACACCGAGCCGTTCTTCGACCCGCAGACCCACACCGACCGTGGCATCCCGTTCGAAGTGGTGCTCAACGGCATCGCCGCTGCACTCAAGGATGGCGAGCAGCAACTGGGCATCACCAGCGGTTTGATCCTCAGCTTCCTGCGCCACCTCAGTGAAGACGAAGCGCAGAAAACCCTCGACCAGGCGCTGCCGTTCCGTGACGCGTTCGTGGCCGTGGGCCTGGACAGTTCGGAAATGGGTCACCCGCCGAGCAAGTTCCAGCGCGTGTTCGACCGTGCTCGCCACGAAGGCTTCCTCACCGTGGCCCATGCCGGCGAAGAAGGCCCGCCCGAATACATCTGGGAAGCCATCGACCTGCTGAAAATCCAGCGTATCGACCACGGCGTGCGTGCCATCGAAGACGAGCGCCTGATGCAGCGCATCATCGACGAGCAGATCCCGTTGACCGTGTGCCCGTTGTCCAACACCAAGCTGTGTGTGTTCGACGACATGGCCCAGCACAACATCCTCGACATGCTCGAACGTGGCGTAAAGGTGACAGTGAACTCGGATGACCCGGCGTACTTCGGCGGTTATGTCACCGAAAACTTCCACGCGCTGTACACCAGCCTGGGCATGACCCAGGACCAGGCCAAACGCCTGGCGCAGAACAGCCTGGATGCGCGATTGGTGAAGCCTTAGGTCACAACGGTCTCAGGGCCGTTCGGGAGCAGCCAGCCGGTTGATTTCGGATAGCCCTGTGCTGCTGACCAGCAAGGCACGCGACTCGTTGATCGCGCTGATCCAGTTCGACTGCAAAAACAGGCGTAACAACCCCGCCCCCAACGCGCCACCCAGGTGCGGCTGCTGCTGGCTCCAGTCAAAACAATCGCACACCAGCGGCGACGTCAGCGCCTGGGTATAAATGCCCAGCGCGGCCAGGCGCTGGGTGCCCTTGAGCGTGACGTCGGTACGCTGCTCATGACGATCGATCCACCCCGCGTGCACCATGCGCTGATACAACTGCGCCGCCAACTCCCCACCCAGATGCCCATTGCACCATCGGGCACGGCGCAGCAACGGCGGGGCTGCCAGGGCCGGCGGTAAAGCATCCGGCGCGCTGCGGGCCGCGCTGGCCATGGTGCTGGTGGCCAAGGCATCGACGGCGCAACTGACATCGGCGGCTGCCACGCGAAACAGCCGGCCGCCGCGACGCGTCTCCACCCGTAACAAGCCGCCTGCGGTCAAGCGTGCCAGGTGCGCATTCGCCGAAGCCGGTGACAACCCGGCGAGCGTCGCCAGTTCTTGCGATGACTTTGCCGAGCCGTCCATCAGCGCCCAGAGCATGGCGATGCGTTTGGGCTCGGCGAGCAAGCTGGCGATTTGACTGATGCAAGGTGCTGCTTCCATGTATCCACTCCCTGTTTGATCATTTTTCTGCTGCGGTTGGCGCCCAAGTATAGGGGCGCAAAGCGCCGGTTCCGCGCCGTCTGACAGCGCAGGCAGGGACAGGATCTGAGTGAAATTTCCTGCTTTTATGGAGGCAGTTACGTCACGCTTGAACGCTCCGGCAATTGAGCCGTCAATGTCTTACAGCGTGACACGAGCATTTCCCGCAGCAAGTTGATCGGTTTACTCAGTTGCGCGCGATGGGCACACAACAGATTCAGCGGCGTGCGCTCGCCCCGCAGCTCCGGCAGGATCAAACGCAGGCGCCCGGCCAGCACGTCGGTGCTCACGTCCAGCCAGGACTTGTAGGCAATGCCCACGCCCGCCACTGCCCAGCGGCGCACCACGTCGGCGTCGTCGCTGAAGCGGTCGCCGCTGACCGTCAGGCTGACTTCGCGTTTACCGTCATGGAAACTCCAATGGTCGTGCACCCGGCTGCCGAGCATGTACAGCAGGCAATTGTGCTGGGCCAGTTGCTCCAGGTGCCGGGGCTCGCCGTGGCGCGCGAGGTAGCTCGGCGCGGCACACAGCACGCGCACATTCTGCGGCGCAACCGGCAACGCGATCAGGCTGGAATCTTCCGGCTCGCCGTAGCGCAGGGCAATGTCCACCGGTTGGCGGAACAGGTCGGCAATCCGGTCGCCCAACAACAGGCGCACGGTGAGTTGCGGGTACTCGCGCTGGAACTCATCGAGCCACGGCAGCAACTGGTTACGGCCAAAATCCGAGGGGGCCGACAGCTGCAGCACGCCGCTGACATGGTCCTGACCGCTGGCCAACAAGCGCCGGCCCTCGTCCAGCGAACTCAACGCCGCCCGCGCGTATTCGAGGAAGCCTTCGCCCTCCGCCGTGAGGCGCAGGCTGCGGGTGGAACGGGCCAACAGGCGTGTGCCGAGCTGTTGTTCGATGCGCTTCAATGCCGCGCTGGCGACCGCCGGCGAGAGGTCCATGACCCGCGCGGCGGCCGACAGGCTGCCCAGGTCGGCCGCGCGTACAAACAACTGCAAATCATCGAAACGCAGCATTTAACCCACCCATTATCAAAATATTGTTGAAACAGACTGCTGTTTTAGCGGCTTTTATCTTCGCGGGAAATAGCCAATGATCTGCCCATCCCGTTCATCACGTGTCTGGAGTTGAATATGTCCACCGCCTTTAACGTCATCGCCACGCTGATCGCCAAACCCGGCCAACAGGCCACCCTCGAAACCCTGCTGCGCGGCCTGCTGGAACCCACTCGCCTGGAAGCTGGTTGCGAGCAATACGACCTGCACCAGGACCTGCAACACCCCGAGACCTTCTACATGCTCGAGCGCTGGGCCGATGACGCCGCCCTCGCCGACCACGACCAGAGCGCGCATATCCAGAGTTTCCGCGCCAAGGCCGCCGATGTGCTCGAACACTTCGAACTCAAGCGCCTGAAGTTTCTCGCCTGATCACCGCCCACTTTTCCGGAGTCCCCATGAAAGCCATTGCCTACTACGCCTCGCTGCCGATCACCGATCCAAACTCCCTGCAAGACATCGAACTGCCCGCGCCGGTCGCCGGCCCTCGCGACCTGCTGGTGGAAGTCAAAGCCATCTCGGTCAACCCGGTGGACACCAAGGTGCGCCAGAACGTCGCCCCGGAAAATGGCGCCGCCAAGGTGCTGGGCTGGGACGTCGCCGGCGTGGTCAAGGCCGTCGGCAGCGAAGTGACGCTGTTCAAGGCCGGCGACAAGGTGTTCTACGCCGGCTCCCTGGTACGCCCCGGCGGCAACAGCGAGTTGCACACGGTGGACGAGCGCATCGTCGGCCATATGCCCAAGAGCCTGGGTTTTGCCGAAGCGGCCGCTTTGCCGCTGACCGCCATCACCGCCTGGGAGCTGCTGTTCGAGCGCCTGCAAGTGCGTGAAGGTAAAGAGGATCAAGGCCAGAGCCTGCTGATCGTCGGCGCCGCCGGCGGTGTGGGGTCGATCCTGACCCAGTTGGCCAGCCAGCTCACCGCGCTGAACGTGATCGGCACCGCCTCACGCCCGGAAACCAAAGAGTGGGCCAAGGCGCTGGGCGCCGACCTGGTGATCGACCATAGCCAGCCGCTGAGTGAAGAACTCAAACGCGCCGGTATTGCCCACGTGACCCACGTCGCCAGCCTGACCCAGACCGACGTGCACTTGGATCAACTGGTGGAAGCTCTGCAACCCCAGGGCAAGCTCGCACTGATCGACGACCCCAAGTCGCTGGACGTGAGCAAGCTCAAGCGCAAGAGCCTGTCGCTGCATTGGGAGTTCATGTACACGCGCTCGATGTTCGAGACGCCGGACATGATCGAACAGCACAACCTGCTCAACCGCGTCGCCGAACTGATCGACGCCGGCACCTTGAAAACCACGGTGGGCGAGCACTTCGGTGTGATCAACGCCGAGAACCTGCGCCGCGCCCACACGCTGCTGGAAAGCGGCAAGGCCAAGGGGAAGATCGTGCTGGAAGGGTTCTAAAAGAGGTCTGTCAGCGTCGTCCATTATTCCTGTGGGTAATGGACGACACCGCTAGTCAGAGAGTTGATCTTTGTCATATTTGCGCGCGTATTCAGGTTTATATTGGCCGCCTTTGCCACGATTCTTTTACGTGAGGAAGTCAGCAATGAAGATCCTGATAAAAGCGTTAGCAAAATCCCAGTGGGAAGTTCGCCTGGATCAAAAGGCCATAACTTTCCACACTGAGGCCGAGGCCCGCGCCTTCGTCGCTACCCTTCAAGCGCGCATTCAGGCGCCGCACCGTTTTCCAGTCAGCCAGCAACACTCCGCTGCTGGCTGATCCGCACGTCAGACCTGCGCTTGCAGGGCTCTGGCCCGTTGCAGGCGCTGGGTCGACACGGCCACCGTTACCGCCAACACGCCGCACAAGCTGATCACGATTGCCATCGGCATGGCCGTGCCATCGTGCAACACCCCTACCAACGACGCCGCGCCCGCCGCCACACCGAACTGGATGCAACCCAGCAATGCTGAAGCGCTACCCGCCCGTGCGCCCTGCCCACTCATGGCGCAGGCCGATGTATTGGGCAAAATGCAGCCCAGGCTGGCGATGCAGATAAACAGCGGCACCAGCAACGGCCACAGTGCGTCGGTGCGCAAGGCGGTAATGCCCAGCAGTGTCAGGCCCGCCAGCAGGTACACCCAGACCGAGCGCGACAGCAGAAACGCCGGGCCGCGCTTGGCCAGCAACCGCGCGTTGACTTGCGCCACCAGGATAAAGCCGGCGGCGTTGGAGCCGAACACCCAGCCGTAATGCTCAGCCGGTACGCCATAGAGTTTGATAAACACGAAGGGTGAACCGGCGATATAGGCAAACATCCCGGCAATCGAGAGCGCGCCGGTCAGCGCGTAGCCGAGGTAGACGCGGTCCGAGAGCAAGCCGAAGTAGCGGCGTAGCGAGCCGGACAACGGCTGGCGCGGCTGGTGGGCCGGAAAGGTTTCCGGCAAGCCGACCGCCACGGCAATGGCCGCCATCACGCTGAACAGCGACAGCGCGAGGAAAATCGATTGCCAGCCCCACAAGCCCACCATCAGCCCGCCGGCCAGCGGCGCGAGGATCGGCGCCAGGCCGGTCACCAGCATCAGTTGGGAAAATACTTTGGCCGAGCCCACCGCATCACATTTGTCGCTGACCACCGCGCGGGAAATCACCATGCCCGCGCAACCGCCCAGGGCCTGCACAAAGCGCGCGCCAATCAGCCACTCCAGGGTCGGCGCAAAGGCGCAGGCAAAGGACGCCAGGGTAAACAGGGTCACGCCACTGAGCAGCGGGCCGCGCCGACCGAAGCGATCGGCCAGCGGGCCGTAGATCAATTGGCCGATGGCCAACCCGGCGAAATACACCGCCAGGGTCAGCTGGATATGTTTTTCGTCGGTGGCAAAGGCGGTGGCCATGGCCGGAAAGCCCGGCAGGTAAAAGTCGATCGCCAGCGGCGCGAAGGCGCTCAAGGCACCCAGAATCAGGATTATGCGAAGGTTCATCAGGCACCCAAGTGTGTCGGCAGCCCGACAGTCTAGCCGCGCTTGGGAGCCTTGAACATAAAGTTAGCTCGCTAACTATTAAAATCAGGCGAGCTTGGCGCTGTAGCCTTCTTCGGTGATCAGGCTGATGACCTGCTCGGCAGACAAGCGGCTCTCGACGCCCACCTCCTTGGCCGCCAGGTCGACCTTCACACTGGCCGCCGGATCCTGGCTCTGCACGGCCTGGGTCACGGCCCGAACGCAATGGCCGCAGGTCATTCCTTCAACGCTGAATACTTGCATGACATGACTCCTTTGATGAGGTTGAAACCAGCCTGGACCTTGCCACGATGGCAAGGTCAAGTTCCAGGAATTGCTGCCGGGCTGGTATTCGGCGGCGGCGTCGGCCAAGCTTCACCCATCTTTGATTCAAACCACGGAGCATTCGCCATGCGCTGGTCGTTTTTTGGCCTTGTCGGCCTCATGAGCTTGTCTGCCGTTGCGCCCTCGGCCAGTGCCGATCAAGACTATGCGGTGCTGATTATTTCCAGGGAACGCCTGGAAGTGCCCACCACCTGCGAAATCGGCCTGTACATCCAGGACCAACTCGCCGGACGCCTGTTCCAGGAGGAGTCCACTTCGTTCAACCTGCCAGCCGGTAACGTGTCGCTGCGTCTGAAGCTGCTGCCGGGCCAGTCGCCGGGCTGCCTGCCGGGCATGCTCGCGCCCCCGGCGCAGAACATCACATTGAAGGCTGGTGACGTACGCAAATTGCGTATCGCCCAGGGTCCGGACGGTATGTACCTCAAAGGCGCGGCACTGGGATATTAAACGCGCTTGACCTTACCCACAGGTCAAGGTTGATCCTAGGGGCAACGTCTTCTGGAGGACTGCCCCATGAATGGAACCACCACCTTTGACCTGCCCATCAGCGGCATGACCTGCGCCACCTGTGCCGGGCGGGTCGAGCGCGCGTTGGGCAAGGTGCCGGGGGTGCAGCGCGTCACCGTCAACTTGGCCAACGAACGCGCCCACGTTGAAGTGCTTGGCCAGATGGACCCCGGCGTCTTGATCGCCGCCGTCGACAAGGCCGGCTACACCGCCACCCTCCCCCAAAGCGAAACCGCCACCGACGCCGACCAATCCCGGCGCCTGCACCGCGAGCGCTGGGCATTGCTGCTGGCCATTGCGTTGGCCTTGCCGTTGGTGCTGCCGATGCTGGTGGAGCCCTTCGGCCTGCATTGGATGCTGCCCGCCTGGGTGCAATTCGCCCTGGCCACGCCGGTGCAATTCATCTTCGGTGCGCGCTTCTATATCGCCGCCTGGAAAGCCGTGCGCGCAGGCGCCGGCAACATGGACCTGCTGGTGGCCATCGGCACCAGCGCCGGTTACGGCTTGAGCATCTATGAATGGCTCACCGCCCACGCCGGCATGGCGCCGCATCTGTATTTCGAAGCCTCGGCGGTGGTGATCGCTCTGGTGCTGCTGGGCAAATACCTGGAAAGCCGCGCCAAGCGCCAGACCGCCAGCGCCATCCGCGCCCTTGAAGCCCTGCGCCCGGAGCGCGCGATTCGCGTGCAAGGCGGGCGTGAAGAGGACGTCGCGATCAACACGCTCAAGCTCAATGACCTGGTGCTGGTCAAACCCGGCGAGCGCTTCCCGGTGGACGGTGAAGTGGTGGAAGGCCAGAGCCACGCCGACGAAGCCTTGATCAGCGGTGAAAGCCTGCCAGTGCCCAAGCAGCCAGGCGACAGCGTCACCGGCGGCGCCATCAATGGCGAGGGCCGCCTGCTGGTGCGCACCCTGGCGTTAGGCGCCGAAAGCGTATTGGCGCGAATCACCCGCCTGGTGGAAGACGCCCAGGCCGCCAAGGCACCGATCCAGAAACTGGTGGATAAAGTCAGCCAGGTATTCGTGCCCGCCGTGCTGGTGCTGGCCCTGCTCACCCTGATCGGCTGGTGGTTGTACGGCGCGCCTCTGGAGACCGCGATCATCAATGCGGTGGCCGTGCTGGTGATCGCCTGCCCCTGCGCCTTGGGCCTGGCTACACCGACGGCGATCATGGCCGGCACCGGGGTTGCCGCGCGCTACGGCATTCTGATCAAGGACGCCGAAGCCCTGGAGCGTGCGCATGCCGTCAGCGCCGTGGTGTTCGACAAAACCGGCACCCTCACCTGCGGCGCGCCGAAAATCGCTCACTTGGCGGCGGTGGATGGCAACGAATCCCTGTTGCTGCAACAAGCCGGCGCCCTGCAGCGTGGCAGCGAGCACCCATTGGCCAAGGCCGTGCTGGATGCCTGCGCCAATAAAGGCCTGGCCGTGGCGGACGTGAGCGCCAGCCAATCCCTGACCGGGCGCGGCATCGCCGGCACCCTCGACGGCCGGCAACTGGCCCTCGGCAACCGCCGCATGCTCGAAGAAAGCGGCTTGAGCGCGGGCAACCTGGCGGGCTCGGCCACCGCCTGGGAGGCCGAGGGCCGCACCTTGTCGTGGCTGATCGAGCAAGGCGCGCAGCCGCGTGTGCTGGGGCTGTTTGCCTTTGGCGACACCCTCAAGCCCGGCGCGCTGCAAGCCGTGCAGCAACTCACGGCGCAGCACATCAGCAGCCATTTGCTCACCGGCGACAACCGCGGCAGCGCCCGCGTGGTCGCCGAGGCGCTGGGCATCAAGGATGTGCACGCCGAAGTGCTGCCCGCCGAAAAAGCCGCCACCGTCGCCGAGCTGAAAAAAACCGGCGTGGTGGCGATGGTCGGCGACGGCATCAACGACGCCCCGGCGCTGGCCGCCGCCGATATCGGCATCGCCATGGGCGGCGGCACCGACGTGGCCATGCACGCGGCCGGTATCACCCTGATGCGCGGCGACCCGCGCCTGGTGCCGGCCGCGCTGGAGATCAGCCGCAAGACCTACGCAAAAATCCGCCAGAACCTGTTCTGGGCCTTTGTGTATAACTTGATCGGCATTCCCCTGGCGGCCTTCGGCCTGCTCAACCCGGTGCTCGCGGGCGCGGCCATGGCCTTGTCCAGCGTCAGCGTGGTGAGCAATGCGCTACTGTTGAAAACCTGGAAACCCAAGGAATTGGAGGATCAACACCCATGAACATCGGCCAAGCCGCCCGCCAGAGCGGGCTGAGCGCGAAGATGATTCGTTACTACGAGTCCATCGGCCTGTTGAAAGCCGCGCACCGTACCGACAGCGGTTACCGCGTGTATGGCAGCGACGATTTGCACACGCTGGCGTTTATCAAGCGTTCGCGGGATCTGGGATTTTCATTGGAGGAGGTCGGCAAGCTGCTGACCCTGTGGCAAGACCGGCAACGGGCCAGCGCCGATGTGAAGGCTTTGGCGCGCCAGCATATTGATGAGCTGAACCAGAAGATTCTGGAGCTGGGGCAATTGCGCGACACGTTGCAGGACCTGGTGGAGCACTGCCAGGGCGATCACCGGCCGGATTGTCCGATTCTCAAGGAGCTGGCTTCGGGCAACTGCTGCTCTTAAATGTGTACGCAAAACAAATGTGGGAGGGGGCTTGCCCCCGATTGCAGTGGGTCAGCTACAAATAAGCTGGCTGACCCACCGCTATCGGGAGCAAGCCCCCTCCCACATTTTGATCTCCAATGACTTTAGAGCTTCACTTGCCGGGAGATCACTGCATCCAAGGCGGCGGCGGTTCTTCTGCGGTCTTGGTGCTTGGCGCATCATCCGCCGCGCGAATCGCCTGCTTGCGCTCTTCATCCAGCCGCGCCGCTTCAATCTCGCGGATCACACCGCCCACGTCCGCCAGCTCCTCCGGCTCATCGAACTCACCGGTCAATACGCTGGCCGGGTGCAAGGTACCGGCTTCGTACAGCGCCCACATTTCCTTGGCGTACTTGGTCTTCTTCAACTCCGGGGCAAAACGCCCGAAGTAGGAAGCCATGTTGCCCACATCCCGCTCCAGCATGCTGAACGCGTGGTTGTTGCCCGCCGCATCCACTGCCTGGGGCAGGTCGATGATCACCGGGCCGGTAGGCGTGAGCAGTACGTTGAACTCGGACAGGTCACCGTGCACCAGGCCAGTACACAGCATCAGCACGATCTGAGAAATCAGGAAAGCGTGGTATTCGCGCGCCTGGTCCGGTTCCAGCGTCACGTCGTTCAGACGCGGAGCCGCATCGCCGTACTCGTCGGCGACAAGCTCCATCAGCAGCACGCCTTCAAGGAAGTCGTAAGGCTTGGGCACGCGAACGCCCGCGCCGGCCAGGCGGAACAACGCCGCTACTTCGGCGTTCTGCCAGGCATCTTCGGTTTCTTTCTTGCCGAACTTGGAGCCCTTGGCCATGGCGCGGGCCTGGCGGCTGTTACGGACTTTACGGCCTTCCTGGTATTCGGATGCCTGACGAAAACTTCGTTTATTCGCCTCCTTGTAAACCTTGGCGCAACGCAATTCATTGCCGCAGCGCACCACATAAACAGCTGCTTCTTTACCACTCATGAGTGGGCGCAGCACTTCGTCGACCAGACCGTCTTCGATCAGGGGTTCAATGCGTTTAGGAGTCTTCATCAGCTTTTATTGTGGGTCCTTTATTACCAAATACGCGTATGGCACTCGTTATACGGCAATCGGCGCGCCGGTGGGAGGGGCTACCGACCTCTGACCACTCAAGAATGCATCCAATATGCCAAATTTTCCGCAATCAACGCTCAATGATCGCCGTCACGCCCTGCCCGCCGGCGGCGCAGATCGAAATCAGCCCGCGGCCCTTGCCTGCCGCATCCAGCAACTTGGCCAGGTTGGCGACGATGCGCCCCCCGGTCGCGGCAAACGGGTGCCCGGCTGCCAGGGAGCTGCCCTTCACGTTCAAGCGGCTACGGTCGATGGAACCCAGCGGCGCGTCCAGCCCGAGGCGCGTTTTGCAGTAGTCCGCATCCTCCCAGGCCTTGAGGGTGCACAGTACTTGGGCGGCGAAAGCTTCGTGGATCTCGTAGTAATCGAAGTCCTGCAAGGTAAGACCGTTCCTCGCCAGCAAGCGCGGCACCGCATACACCGGCGCCATCAACAGGCCCTCGGCGCCGTTGACGAAATCCACCGCCGCTGCTTCGCCATCACGCAGGTACGCCAGGATCGGCAAGCCGCGCTCCTTGGCCCAGGCCTCACTGCCCAGCAGCACCAGGGATGCACCATCGGTGAGCGGCGTGGAGTTGCCGGCGGTGAGCGTGCCCTTTTCGCTGCGCTCGAAGGCAGGTTTGAGCGCGGCGAGTTTTTCCAGGGTCAGGTCGGCGCGCAGGTTGTTGTCGCGGATCAGGCCCAGAAACGGCGTGAGCAAATCGTTGTGCCAGCCTTCGGCGTAGGCGGCGGCCATTTTCTGATGACTCTCCAGCGCGAGCTGGTCCTGCTCGGCGCGGGGGATCTGCCAGGTCTGCGCCATCAACTCGCAATGCTGGCCCATGGACAAGCCTGTGCGCGGCTCGCCATTGCGCGGCAGTTCGGGCTTGAGGTGCTGGGGGCGAAGTTGTAACAGGACTTTTAACTTATCCGCCATGGATTTGCTGCGGTTGGCTTGCAGCAGGATCTTGCGCAGCCCCTCGTTCACGCCGATGGGTGCGTCGGAGGTGGTGTCCACCCCGCCGGCAATCCCGCACTCAATCTGGCCCAGGGCAATCTTGTTGGCCACCAGCAAGGCCGCTTCCAGCCCGGTGCCGCAGGCTTGCTGAATATCGTAGGCCGGGGTTTGCGGCGACAATCGCGAGCCCAGCACGCATTCGCGGGTCAGGTTGAAGTCGCGCGAGTGCTTGAGCACAGCACCCGCGGCCACCTCGCCGATGCGCAGGCCGTGCAGGTTGTAGCGTTCGATCAGGCCTTCGAGGGCGGCGGTGAGCATCGCCTGGTTGCTCGCGGTGGCGTATGGGCCATTGGAACGGGCGAACGGAATGCGGTTACCGCCAATGATCGCTACACGGCGCAATTGAGTCATGAAATGCTCCCTGATGGTTGTGGGTGGAATCATCAAGCCTAGCCTAGGCTGATCGAACGACTGCCACCCTGGGATGGTCAACCCTTTGAACCCCAGCCTTCGGAGAGCGTTCCATGTCTGACCGTTATATCGACTTCGCCAACTCAAGCCTCGGCCATCGCCTGGTCGCCGCCATTGGCCTGCCGTCACCGGTACGCCTGGAACGCTGGCAAGCCGGGCGTCTGCGCCCGGTGGAAGGCGCACTGTTGCTGGGCGGCGGCGCGCTGGCGGCCAAGGTGCAGGCATTTGCGCACAAACTCACCGACGCCACTTATAGCTACGGCGACGAGAAATCCACCTGGATCCCCGGCCACGGCCCCAAGCTCAAGGCGGTAGTGTTTGATGCCAGCGAGTTGCAGCACACCGACCAGCTCAAGCAGCTGCGCGAGTTCTTCCAGCCGTTGCTGAAAAACCTCGATAACAGCGCGCACCTGGTGATCCTCGGCCGCGCCCCGGAAAGCCTCACAGACCCGTTTGCCGCCAGCGCCCAGCGGGCCCTCGAAGGCTTCAGCCGGTCGCTGGCCAAGGAGCTGCGCAACGGCGGCGTGTTGCAATTGCTGTACGTGGGCGACGGCGCCGAAGAGCAGCTTGAAGGCGCGCTGCGCTTCTTCCTGTCGCCGAAAAGCGCGTATATCTCCGGTCAGGTCATCCGCCTGCAGGCCTGCGCCACGCCGGTCGAGGACTGGACCCGGCCCCTCGCCGGGCGCAAGGCGCTGGTCACCGGCGCCGCCCGTGGCATTGGCGCCTCCATTGCTGAAACCCTGGCCCGCGATGGCGCCGAGGTGATCCTGCTCGACGTGCCCCAGGCCAAGGCCGACCTCGACGCCCTGGCCGCGCGCCTCGGTGCACGCACCGTGGCCCTGGATATCTGCGCCGAAGACGCCGCCAGCCAGTTGATCGAACACCTGCCCGACGGCCTCGATATCCTGGTGCACAACGCCGGCATCACCCGCGACAAAACCCTGGCCAACATGACCCCGGAATACTGGGACGCGGTGCTGGCGGTAAACCTCAATGCGCCGCAGGTGCTGACCAAGGCACTGCTCGACAGCGGCACCCTGCGCGACAACGCGCGCGTGGTCCTGCTGGCGTCAATCAGCGGGATCGCCGGCAACCGTGGGCAAACCAACTACGCGGCGAGCAAGGCCGGGTTGATTGGCTTGGCCCAGGCCTGGGCGCCGCTGCTGGGCGAGCGCGGGATCAGCATCAACGCGGTCGCCCCCGGGTTTATCGAAACCCAGATGACCGCGCACATTCCATTCGCCCTGCGTGAGGCCGGGCGCCGCATGAGTTCCCTGGGCCAGGGCGGCTTGCCGCAGGACGTCGCCGAAGCGGTGGCCTGGCTGGGCCAGCCGGGTTCCGGCGCGGTCAGCGGGCAAGCGCTGCGCGTGTGTGGGCAAAGTCTATTGGGAGCGTAAGCATGCAATGGCAGACGTTGGGCAGTACTCCGTTTCTCCCGCCGTTGTATTGGCGGGCCGCGCTCAAGCGCAAGATCACCGGCAAGGCCCTGCCCGAGCAGGGCCTGCGCTGCCGGGTCGGCATCGACTCCAAGGCGGTGGCGGCGTACCGCAAGGTCTGCGGGTTTGCCGACAGCGCGGTGTTGCCGGCGACCTACCCGCATATCCTGGCGTTCGGTTTGCAGATGCAATTGCTCACCGATAAACAGTTTCCGTTCCCGCTGCTGGGGCTGGTGCACCTCAACAACCGCATCCGCGTCCATCGCCCGCTGGGCGGTATCAGCGAGCTGTTTATCAGCGTGCACACGCAGCACCTCAAGTCCCACGCCAAGGGCGCGACCTTCGAGGTGGTGACCCGCGCGGAAGACTCCCTCGGCCTGTTGTGGGAAGCCGAGAGCCGCATGCTCTGTCGCGGCGTGAAGCTTGAAGGCGAGGCCACGGATGATGCGCCTTCCAGCCCCGAGCAGATCAGCGAAGTAGCCCGCTGGAAAGCCCCGGCCGACATCGGTCGCCGTTACGCTCGGGTGTCCGGCGACTACAACCCGATCCACCTCAGCGCCCTCACGGCCAAGCTGTTCGGATTCCCGCAGGCCATCGCCCATGGGCTGTGGAACAAGGCGCACACCCTGGCCGCCTTGGGCGAACACCTGCCGGCGGCAAATCTGGAAATAGAGGTGGAGTTCCAGAAGCCCGTGCGCCTACCCAGCGAAGTGACGTTACTGGCCAGTGCCGCCGGTTCCAGCGGTGAATTGTTGTTGAAAGGCAGCGGCGATATTGAACATATGCACGGCAAGTGGCGCCCGATCGCGTAAGAACAGTGTTTAATTGTATATATACACTCTAAGTTATAACGGACTTCCTAGAAGTCCGTTTTTTTATGCAAGCTATTGATTAATAAAATATATACATCTTGATACATACTCCTCTTACACCCTTGGTATTAGTCGCTTAACCGGTACATCCGACCCGTATATAAATCGTTAATACCAAGTTGAGCATTGTGAGCCATTGCACCTGGAGTTGTTATAGCTCCACGGACAAACACATCGCCATCCACAGAAGTAGCGAGTGTTTGAAACAACCTAGGTTGTACAGGTGCAAGGAACTCAATCATGAAAACTCAAGTAATGTTTTGGAAAGCAAGTACCGCGCTGGCCCTGGCAGTAGCAATGACGCTCAGTGGCTGCAGCAGCGGTGGTGGCGGGCATAAGAGTGGCGGTTCGTCTTCCTCGGGCTCGGGCGCGTCGACGGGCGGCGGTACCGACCCTGCCGTAAACAGCAGTTCGCTGGTCACCGCCAGCGTGGCCGAAAACGCCGGCGACTCTATGATCGACCTCGGCGAGACGGTCACCAGCCTGGGCACCACCCTGGGCAGCCTGCCGATCGTAGGCGCCAGTGCGCGCAGCCTGGTGACCTCGCTTGGAACGGCAGTCGGCAGCATCGGCAATGGCCTGACGGATGGCCTGGGTGCACTGGGTACCGACAGCAATGCCCTGGGTAACACCGTCGCCGGCGTAGCCAACGGCGTGGCCGACCTTGGCGTCGGCGTGACCGCAACCGGTCAGAATGTGGCGACATTGCTGGGGCAAGTGCCCGTTGTCGGCAATGCCGCCCCTGTTGTAGGAAATGTCGTAGGCAAGGTCGGCAATGCCGTGACCATGCTCGGCGACACCCTGAGCACGGCCAGCACCACCGGGCCGCTGGGCTCGGCCACCCACACCCTCGGCGCGAAAGTACTGGTGCCGGTGGTGTCTCTGGTGGAAAACACCACCGGCAAAGTCGGCGGCGCCACCGGCCTGGATGGCCCGGTCGGCGGTCTGTTGGACAAAGTAGGTTCGACCGTCGACGGCCTGGGCGACAAACTCGCCGACGCGGGCGGCAGCAACAACCCGTTAACCGGCGCGGTAGGGGACGTGCTCAATGGCGTAGGCGGCGCGGTCGGCACGGCCCGTGGTTATGTCGACCTCGCGGCGGATCGCGTGAACGGTGGCAATGGCAACGGCGGTGACGGCAGCGGCACTGGCGATACCGGTGGCGCCTTTGCCCAACTGGGTCTGGCGCAACTCATCGGCGGCATTATCGCCGGTGCCGGCAGTGGCCTGGATGCAGGCAGCAGCAACGGCGTGGTCAGTGCCGCCGGCGTCACCGGCGTCAACGCGGGCACCACGGTGGCGGCGCTCGGCGGCGGTACACCCAGCACCCGCACCAGCGTACCGGTCGCCGGCCTGACCGGCCCCATCGGCGGCGCCCTCAACCCGGTCACCAGCGGTGTGCAGAGCCTCACCCAAACCATCGGCGGCGCCACTGGCCTGGGCGCACCGGTCAACGGCCTGGTCACCAACGTAGGCGGCGCCGTCAGCAGCCTCGGCGGCAAAATCAGCGGCACCAACGCCAACCCGGTCACCAACGCCTTGGGCGGTACCGTGAGCGCAGTGGGCGGCACCGTGGCCTCGATCGGCGGCCTGGTCACCGGCGGCACCAACACCGGCGGCGGCTTGCTCGGCGGTGGCCTGAACCTGGGGGCTGGTGCATCGGCTTCCGCAGGGGCTGGCGCGAGTGCCAACGGAGGTTTGCTCGGCGGGCTGTTGGGCGGCCTGAAAAAATAGAATTGCACCTGGCCGTTAGACGGCCCCACCTACAGCGCCTACGCTTGGTTGAGACGAGAAACCCTAACTAAGTTTCTCGTCTTTTTTATGGGCCAATGACTTGCCCTGAAAAACACCCGAACCGCGCCCCCAGAGCCCGGCGGGCATCTGCGAAACGCTGCAGCAATTTTGACCATGGAGTGTCCTATGCGCGCTTTGACGCCGTTGTTGTTGCTCACCCTCAGTGCTTACGTCCACGCCGATACGCTACCCAGCTTCCTCAATAGCAACGACACCATCCGCAACCTGCCCCAACCCAACTTGCCCGCCGACGCCTACCGACCGGTGACCCCGCAGACCCAATTGCCCACGCCCGCCGCCACCGGCGCCCAGCCTCTGTTGATGGACACCAAAGTGACCATCCGCAAACTGCAGATCGACGGCGGCACGGTCTACCCGCTCAAGGACGTCGCCCAAGTCTTCGAGCCGCTGATCGGGCATGAAACCAACCTGGCGCAATTGATCGAAGCCACCCGCAGCATCACCCGGCGTTACCAGGAGAATGGCTACCTGCTGTCCTATGCGTTCCTGCCCGAGCAACGCTTCGAAGATGGCCTGGTGCACGTGGTGCTGGTGGAGGGTTATATCCGCGATTACCAACTGCAAGGCGACATCGGTTCGGTCTCGTCCTACATCGACAAGCTCGCCGAGAAGCTCAAGGCCGAACGCCCGCTCACGCGCAAGACCTTCGAGCGCTACACCACGCTGATGGGCGCCATCCCCGGCGTGACCGTGCAGGCCCAGGTGCCGCCGCCCGGCACCACCGACGGCGGCACCCACATGCAAATCAGCGCCAGCCGCAAGCCCTTCACCACCAGCATGAGCCTCAACGAGGCCAGCCGCGGCGGCACGCAAGCGCTGCTGACCGCCACCAGCAACTCATGGACCTCCATGGGTGAACAACTGAGCGTCAGCGGCCTGTTCCCGCCGGGCGACGACAAAGAGCATTACTACCGCGCGGCCTACAGCCAGTTCATCAATGCCGAAGGCACCCAACTGGCACTGTCGGGCGAACGTTATCGCGCCGACCCACGCACCCGCCTGCAACTGGGCGACGGCATCGAACTCAAGCCGCATCAGGAAATCGACCGTTACTCCATCGGGTTCAGCCACCCGCTGATCGCGTCGCCCAACGAGTCGCTGAGCCTCGGCGCGCGCTACTACGCCGTCGACCAGACCACCCGCTACAAAATCGACGGCCTGGCCCAACGCCTGGAGCTGGAAACCGACCTGCGCGCCTTCGCGTTCGAGGGTGACTGGCGCAAGGCCGACACCACCCAGCTGCGCATCCTCAGCGCCGGCCTGTACCAGGGCACCAACGGCATGGGCGCCAAGACCCGCAGCGACTTCGGCGGCCTTAAGCCCGACCTGGACTTCTTCCGCCTGCGCCTGTCCGGCGTGCAGAGCAACAAGCTCTTCGATAACTGGCAGGGCGTGCTCTCCGGCGCGCTGTACTGGAGCGACGACACCCTGCCCGACAGCGAGCGCGCTACCTTCGGCGGGCAGAACTTCGGCCGTGGCTACCCCGACGACCAGGGCAGCGGCGACAAGGGCTGGGGCGTGGCTTACGAGGTCAACTACAGCTACAACCGCGCCGGCGAATGGGTGCGCGTCCTGCAACCGTATGTGGTGTTCGACCGCGCCAAGACCTGGTTCAACGACCTGCCGGTCAAGGGCAACGACATGTCATCGGCGGCCGTGGGCCTGCGCTTTGGCGATGCCAAGTACTACAACATCTCGCTGGAGGCGGCCAAGCCGATGTCGGACGTGGCCCTCGACAACTTCAATCGGCGGCCGCGTTATACGTTGAGCTTCAGTTACCAGCTCTGAACCGACAACCACTCTACTGCGGCGAAGGAGCAAGCTCCCTCGCCA
This sequence comes from Pseudomonas sp. AC463, assembly GCF_979253585.1. Taxonomy (NCBI): domain Bacteria; kingdom Pseudomonadati; phylum Pseudomonadota; class Gammaproteobacteria; order Pseudomonadales; family Pseudomonadaceae; genus Pseudomonas; species Pseudomonas sp. AC463. Next base: position 28,240 of record NZ_CEEDDZ010000015.1, read on the forward strand.
CAGGTGCAGCGCTAGTAATTGGATTTGGTAAGTGGAAAAAGGCTGTTCAACGTATCGATCAACCGCACCAGGTAGATCGGCTTGCGAAACAGGTCCAGCACCTGCAGGCGCAGCATGTCGCTGACGTCATCCATCTCGGCATGACCGGACATCACAATCACCGGCAGGTGCGAGCGTGAGGTGTGTTCGCGCAGGCGCTTGATCAAGGAAATACCGCTTTCCTCGGGCATGCGCAGGTCGGTGATGACCAGGGCGATATCGGGGTGGAGTGTCAATTCTTGCAGGGCGAAGGTGACAGAGTTGGCGGTAAAACAGACGAATCCCTCGTTCTCGAGGGACTCGGCAAGTTCAATCAGCGCGTCCTCTTCATCGTCCACCAATAGAATTTGCTGGCGAGACGAAGACGATGCGCTCATGGCCGTACCTGGAAAAGTGGATAAACGTTGGGGGTAACCACAACACTAAGTCAGGTACCCGTCGGCATCTTGGTGGCCATGTTAGTGAAGATGGCACTTATCTTGGTGCCGAGTCCGGTACCGGCGCCGACAATAACAAGTGCAACCAGCGCCACGATAATGGCGTATTCAATACCTGAAGCACCCTCCTTGCGCTTGAAGAATAATTGCGTCTGCACATAACACTTCAACATCAGGTCAAGGAACATAAAGACTTCTCCCTAAAACGCCACTGAAAGCCGGTACGGCTCTAGCACGATGTTCACGGCGTGCCACTAGAGCATTGTCAACAAACCCCGGCCTCACAACTGTAATAACTGATTAATCACAAAGTATTAGTCGAAAAGTTGCCACCATAACCCCGCTGTTTGAACGGCAGTGTTCAAGGTTCAGATAAATTTTCTGTCAGGTAATGGCATTTCGTCCTAGCTGAGCTACCTTCAAATAGCCAAATCGTTAGATGTTCATCACAGCCAAGTTGCGAATTAACCCCTTTGGATTAGCGGGTGTGTAGTGCAACAGGAAAGGGAGAGCCGTCATGAACAGTCGCATCAGCATGGTCCTGGCCGGCTTGCTGCTGATCGGGGCATTGATCGCCGGGTACTGGGGGCTGGTACTCAGCCGTCAACCGGAGCCTGTCGCGGCACCCGCCGTACCTGTCGTTTCCGCTGAACAAACCGCCGCTGCCCTCGAAGACCAAACCCGCCAACCGGTGGTGGTCCTCGTGCATGACGTACCCGCGTTCACCGCGCTCACCGCCGACGATGTCGCCGTGGAAAAACTGCGCAAGGCGCCCGTCGGCAGTCTCACCCAACTGGACCAGGCCATCGGCCGCACGCCGCTGCGCGACCTCGGCGCCGGCACCTGGCTCACTGACGACAGCTTTACCGGCGGCGGCGCTCTCGCCCGCATGATCCGCCCCAACGAGCGCGCGCTGGCCGTCGCGGTGGATGAGGTGATCGGCGCCGGCGGCCAGTTGAGCCCCGGCGATTACGTGGATGTGCTGCTGTTCCTGCGCCAGGACGTGGACAACGCCGAGCAGTCGGCGCAAGTCGTGCTGCCGGCCATGCGCCTGCTGAGCGTCGGCGACCAGTTGGGCCTGGCCAACGACGGCACCCCCGCCATGCCGCCGCCGGTAACGCCCGAAGAACGTGCCCAGGCCGCCCAACGCCGGGCCACCGCACGCACCGTGGTGCTGGCCGTACCCGAGCCTTTATTGAGCCGCCTGATGCTCGCGGCCCAGGCCGGGGTTTTGCGCCTGGCCGTGCGTAGCGCCGATGAGCACCTGCTCAGCCGTTACTGGGCCGGGGAAAGCGACACGCCAGACACCCTGGAAAGCGCCAACCGCGACCTCTACCAATTCACCCAACTGGCCCTGACCGGCCCGCCGAAACGGGTCGCGGCAACCGGCGGTCAGCCGGCCGTGCGTCGTGGCATTGAAGTAATTCGCGGCGCGCAAGCGGCGCCACAAACTCCGTGATTGAGCAAGGATGCCTTGAATGAGCCATCGCTACGCGCCCCTGTTCACGCAACTGGCCTGCGCCCTGCTGCTGTCGAGCCTGTCGGCCGGCATGGCGTGGGCGGCACCGGGCAATTGCAGCGCCCTGGGCCAGTTGCCCGCCGTGGTCGAGGTGGGCGAAGGCTTGCAACAGGAATTGCAGTCGCCGGTGGCGATCACCCGCCTGGCGATTGGCGATCCGCGCATCGCCGACGTACGCGTCAACGGCGACCGCAATTTCCTGCTGACTGGCGTAACCAGCGGCGCCACCAGCCTGATGGTGTGGACCGCCTGCTCGAACGCGCCGCGCCAGAGCATGGTGTTCGTCAAGGGCAAGGCCACGTCGGCGCTGACCAGCCTGGCGTTGTCGCCGTCGGAAGACCCGCTGCTGCCGAGCCAGGTGCAGACCGATATCCGTTTTGTCGAAGTCAGCCGTACCAAGCTCAAGGAGGCCAGCACCAAGTTCCTCGGCATAGGTACCAACTTCTTCCTCGGCAGCCCCAACCTGCTATCGCCCTCCGAGGGTGTGTTCAAACTGCCGGTCAGCACCGACAGCTTCAACGTCGGCTTCGGCGGTGGCCGGGTCAGGGCGATGATCAACGCGCTGGAACGCAGCGGCTTTGCCTACACCCTGGCGCGTCCCAGCCTGGTGGCCATGAGTGGCCAGAGCGCGACTTTTCTGGCTGGCGGCGAGGTTCCTATCCCGGTACCCAGCGCGGGCAGTGACACCATCTCCATCGAATACAAAGAATTCGGCATCCGCCTGACCCTGACCCCCACGGTTATCGACCGCAACCGTATCACCCTCAAGGTGGCGCCGGAGGTCAGCGAACTGGATTACAGCAACGCAGTAGTGATCCAGGGCATCCAGGTGCCCGCCCTGACCGTGCGCCGCACCGACACCAGCGTGTCCCTGGCCGATGGCGAAAGCTTCGTGATCAGCGGCCTGATCAGCACCAACAACCGCTCCACTATCAGCAAGTTTCCGGGGCTGGGTGACATCCCGATCCTCGGTGCGTTTTTCCGCGACTCCAATATCAGCCGCGAAGAAAAAGAACTGTTGATGATCGTCACGCCGCACCTGGTCCAGCCGTTGGCCGCCAACGTGCCGCTGCCGTCGTTGCCGGGCGAGAAACTGCGCAGCTACGACCCGAACTGGTATCGCATGTTCTTTCTGGAAAACGGCAACTTCGACCGGCGCACAGGACTCTCCCAATGAGCGATAGCCTGAGCCAGACGTTTCTGGCAATTACCCGCAACACCACCGACCTGGAATGGCTGCAGGGCGCCCTTGCCCCTCTTGGCCAAGTGGTCAGTGCCGGTACGGGCAGCCTGGACGAATTGCTCGCGCTGGTGGACGTGACCTTCGCCAACCTGGTGTTCGTCGGCCTCGACCGCGAAAACGTGGTGGCCCAGAGCGCGCTAATCGAAGGCGCCCTGGAGGCCAAGCCGATGCTCGCCGTGGTCGCCTTGGGCGATGGCATGGACAACCAGTTGGTGCTAAATGCCATGCGCGCCGGCGCGCGGGATTTTGTTGCCTATGGCTCGCGCTCCAGCGAAGTCGCAGGACTGGTGCGGCGCCTGAGCAAGCGCCTGCCACAGGTTGCCTCGAATGCGCAGTTGGGCGGCCTGACCGTGCTGTTCGGCACCCAAAGCAACGCCGACGGCGCCATGCTGGCGACCCATCTGGCCCTGGTGGTGCAAAAAAGCGGGCAGCAAACCCTGCTGCTGGACCTGGGTTTGCCACGCAGCGACAGCCTGGCCTTGCTGGGCCTGGAGAGCACTTTCAATTTCGGCGATGCGCTGCGCCACTTGCGCCGCCTCGACACCACCTTGATCAACAGCGCCTTCACCACCGCGCTGGATGGCCTGCGCATCCTGGCCTACGCCACGGGCGACGAACCGCTCAAACTCACCAGCGCCGCCGAGCTGTTCATGTTGCTCAGTGCGCTGCGCCAGCACTTCCAGCACATTGTCGTGAACATCACCGGGCAGCCGGACAGCGAAGCCTTGCGCACCTTTGTCAGCCACTGCGACAAACTGCTGTGGTGCACCGACCAGAGCGTACTGGAATGCCGTCGCAACCTGGCGGTGCTCAACCGCTGGCGCGACAAAGGCATGAAGCTTGACCACGCCAAGCTGGTGGTCGACCGCTATATCAAGGCCTGCGCTCCCGACACCGAAGCGCTGGAAAAAAGCTTCGGCCTGGAGTGCGTCGCCGTGTTGCCCTTGAGCGCAGAGCTGCGCCTGAATGTAAAAAACCAGGGCCAGACCCTGTTTGCCCTGGCTCCGCGTGAACCCTTGACCCAAGCCGTGCGCGCCTTGGGCGAGCGCCTGGCGAGACGCTCCGAGGGCCTGGAAAAACCCTCGATGCGCTGGTTTGAACGCATTCTGGGGGCCGGGCGATGAGCAGCGAAAAACTCTTCGGCGGCCCGGCCCGCGCTGCCGGTGGCAACAGCGACCACGACGGCCTGAAACTGGTGCTGCACCGCTACATCATCGATGCCATCGAGGAGTCGGGTAAGAACCTGCTCGAAGGCACGCGCCAGTCCTTGGCGCAATTTGTCGTCGACAAGGTCTCCGAGTACATCACGCGCATGCGCCTGGCGATCTCGCGCTACGAAATGGAGCGCCTGGCCGAAGAGATCGTCGACGAACTCACCGGTTTCGGCCCGCTGGAAGTGCTGCTGCGCGACCCGTCGGTGACCGAGATTCTGGTCAACGGGCCGCATCGGGTGTTTATCGAACGCGACGGCCTGCTGCATCAGAGTGACCTGCGTTTTATCGACGACCACCACGTGGAGCGTGTGATGCAGCGCATCCTCGCGCCACTGGGGCGGCGCCTGGATGAGTCGTCGCCGATGGTGGATGCGCGCTTGCCCGACGGTAGCCGGGTGAACGCGATCATCCCGCCGATTGCCTTGGACGGGCCGTGCCTGTCGATTCGTAAATTTCGCAAGGACATGCTCAAGAGCAGCGATCTGGTGGCCATGCAGACCATCGACCAGAGCATTTTCGAGTTCTTCCAGGAGGCCGTGGGCAAGCGCTGCAACATTCTCATCAGCGGCGGTACCGGCACCGGCAAGACCACGCTGCTGAACATTCTCAGCCAGTTGATCAACCCTCACGAACGCCTGGTGACCATCGAAGACGTGGCCGAACTGCAACTGGGCCACCCCCACGTGGTGCGCCTGGAAACCCGCCCGCCGAATGCCGAAGGCCATGGCGAGGTGCGCTCCAGCGACTTGATCCGCAACGCCCTGCGGATGCGCCCGGACCGCATCATCCTTGGCGAGATCCGGGGCGTGGAAGTGCTCGACGTAATGACCGCGATGAACACCGGCCACGACGGTTCCATGAGCACCGTGCACGCCAACAATGCCCAGGACGCGCTGCTGCGCCTGGAAACCCTGGTGGGCCTGACCGGCCGTTCGATCGCGGAAAAAACCCTGCGCCAGATGATCTGCGCCGCACTCGACGTGATCATCCAGCTCACGCGCATGCCCGATGGCCGCCGCTGCGTCAGCGAAGTGGTGGAAGTGGTGGGCGTGCGCGATGACGTGTATGTCACCAATACCCTGTTCCGCCTCGACCGGCGCACCGGCTTCGGCTTCCTGCGTGAAGCCCTCAACCCGGCCGGCGACAAACTGCGCCGCGAATCGGCCATGCCGTTGTAAGGAGCCAGCGATGACCGGACCGGTGTTGTTGCTTATCTGCCTGCTGCTGATCGGCCTGTCGCTGTGGCTGTTCAACCATGGCCTGCGCAAGGCCCAGACCGACCGCGTGCTGGAGCGCCTCAGCGAAGGCCAGCCCCAGGTTCAGGAGCAGACCACCACCTGGACCGGTCTGGAACGCATGTTCCTGCGCGCCGGGCTGGGCAAACCCACAGACCGCCTGGGCCTGTGGATCTGTGCCTGGGTGGTTGGTGCGCTGCTGGGCTACCTGGCTGCCGATGGGCTGGGCCTGCTGCTGATGCTGCTGGGGCCGCCGCTGGTGTTGCGCATTTACATCGCGTGGCGCTACCAGCGCCTCGTGCAGCGCATGGTCGAACAGTTGCCGCAATTGCTGGACCACAGCGTGCGCAGCCTCAAGTCCGGCAGAACCCTGGCCGACGCGGTATTGGGCGGGGTCGAGAGTGTTGAAAACCCGCTCAAGGAAGCCATGGGCCGTGTGCAGCGCAACGTGCGCATGGGTGTGAGCCTGCCGGACTCGGTCAGCGACTTTGCCGAGTTTTACGAACAGGATGAATTTCGCCTGTTCGCCCTGGGCCTCAAGGTCAACCACCGCTACGGCGGCAACGCCAGCGAACTGCTGGAAAACCTGATCAAAATGATTCGCGAGCGCGAACAAGGCGCGCGCCAACTCAAGGCCATGACCGGCGAAACGCGCATGACCGCTTACGTGCTGGGCGGGTTGCCGATTCTTATCGTGGGTTACTTCTTGATGGTCAACCCGGACTATCTGATGAACATGTGGAACGACGACACCGGGCGCAACCTGTTGCTGGGCGCACTGGCCATGGACCTCACGGGCTCCTTTGCCATGTGGCGCATGCTGAGGAGTATTTGAGATGGTACTGCTGGCCAGCCTGTTGATGGTGCTTGCCGCCGGGGTATTGGTGGGCGGCCAGATGCTCGAGCATCGCCGCCGCGAGCGGCGGGTGGCAGAGCGCCTGCAGGGGCGCATGACCAGCGACGACAGGCTCGGCACACTCTTGCGCCAACTGGGCAGCAGCGCCCTGGCCCAGCGTTCGGTCAGCCTGGACAACGAAACCCAGACGCTGCTCAACCGCATCGGCTGGCGCAAGGCCAACCAGCGCTCGCTGTTTGCCGCCTGCCAGATCGGCGTGCCGATTGTGCTGATGGGCCTGACGTTGCTTGGCCAGGAAATTCTGTTCCCGCAAATGTCGCCGGCCTGGATCGCCCCGATCATCGCGCTGGGCATCGGCTACCTGCTGCCAAAACGCGTGCTGGCCGCTGCCGCCAAACATCGCCAGCAGCGTATCGCCAAGGAAATCTCCACCTTCATTCCGCTGCTGCGCATCCTGTTCGAGTCGGGCATGGCGATTGAGCAATCCTTGCGCGTGCTGGGCAACGAAGGCCAACGCCTGCTCCCCAGCCTCACCCATGAATTGCGCCTGATCCTGGCGCGGGTCGATTCCGGGCTGGAACTGGGCGAAGAGCTGGGCAAGACCGCCCGCGTGCTGGAAGTGGATGAGTTCACCGACACCTGCGTCATCCTCCAGCAACTGATCCTGCAAGGCGGCGGCGCGATGAAATCGCTGCTGGCCCTCAAGCAATTGCTCGATGACCGACGCCTGACCAACCTGCAGGAATACATCTCGAAGATGTCGGCAAAGATGTCGGTGGTGATGATGGTGTTTCTGTTTCCGGCCTTGCTGATCGTGCTCGGCGGCCCGGCGTTTATCGGCATCGCTCGCGCGTTGACGCACTTTTAGGAGAACGTGATGAAAGCATTGATAGCCGGCGTGGCCCTGCTGATGCTCGGCGGATGCGCAACCAATGGCCAAAGCCCGTGGGCGGCGCTGACCTCACCTGGCACTTGCTCCAAGCCCGCGTCTGACCAGGAGCTGGCGCTCAACCTGGCCGATGACATGGCCAACGAAGGCAAGCTGCACGCCAGCCTCGCCAACCTGCAAAGCCTGCCCGACAGCCTGCCCCAGGTGCGCCAGCGCAAAGCCCGCGCCTACCGTTTGCTGGGGCGTAGCGAGGCCGAACCGTTGTACCGCAGCCTGCTGGGCACCTGCATGAACGCCGAAGGCGAACACGGCCTGGGGCAATTGGCGGCGGCCAAGGGCGACAACGCCCAGGCGCTGGCCCATATGCAGCGGGCAGCGCAGCTGGCGCCGACCGACGAAAAAATCCGCAATGACTTGGGCGTCGCCTACCTCAACCAATTGCGCCTGGAAGACGCCCGCTTCGAATTCATGACCGCCATCGAACTCAAGCAGAGCGACCCGCTGGCCGCCATCAACCTGGTGACGCTGCTGATCTATCAGGACAACTGGGGCCAGGCGGCAAAAGTGGTCAGCCAGCTGGGCCTGAGCCCCGAGCAGGTCAACGATGCCCAGGCGCGCGCGGCCAAGCTCAAGGGCTCAAACACTGCAACGCGCAAAGTAGCGGCGGTCAGCGATGACCTGTCGTTGTTGATCAAATAAGGAGTGACTGATGAAAGCCCATTACCTTATCTGCCTGGCGCTGTTGCCGCTGGGCGCAGAGGCTATCGAACCCGGCCCTTCATCCCCGTACCAGGCCGAGACAGAAAACTGGTTGGCTTTGCAGGTCAATGGCCTCGCAGCGTCGCCGACGCCGCAAAAAACCACTCCCGCAGAACGGGAACAGGCCTTGCAACGGTGGCTGGACAGCAACAAGCACCCGATCCCGGAGTTCTTTGAATCCGAGTCGGGCGGCAAATCTGGCGGTGGCAAAAGCCAATAAGCTCAGTGCGCGGTGACCCGCTGACGCATCGCCGAGTTGCTCGGTGAAAGCGCCAGCGCCAGCTGGGTGCGGTTATGCATATGGGTCAGGCGCAAGACCTGGGACACATACAACTTGACCGTGTTTTCAGTGATCCCCAGCTCGCAGGCGATCTGGTAGTTGGTCTGGCCCTTGCCCACCAGGCGGGCAACGTCAAGCTGACGCGGCGACAGCTGCGTGAAGATGGTGGGGATTTCCAACGGCGCCGCTTCGTCCGCCGGCAACTCGCCCTCGTCCGCCAGCCCGGCACTTGGGCTGCGCCGCACTTTGTCGAGGTCCTGGTACAGGTCATTGATGGATTCGGAGAGGTATTGCAGCTTCTGGTTCAGATGCCCGAGCTGCAACTCTTTTTGCCGCTCCTCCAGCGCCGATTCCTGGCGCTGCAGGCCTTCGAGCAACTCATCGAGGTTAATGGGTTTCTGGTAGTAATCGGCGATGCCCGCGCGCAGGGCCTTGATCACATCCTGCTTGTCGGCGCGACCGGTGAGCATGATCGCCTCGAAAGCGCGCTGCTTGCCGGCGACCTGCTGCATGGCCTGGACCAGCTCGATGCCGTCCATATCGGGCATGTGCAGGTCGCACAGCACCAGGCCGATCTCGGCGTCTTCGCTGAAACGCTGCAACGCGTGGCGGCTGGACTCGCAAGGTACGCAGCGATAGCCGCTGCTTTCGAGGAATTCACAGAGTTCTTCCACGATCAACGGTTGGTCGTCAACCACTAGCACTTTTACTGGCGATGTCAGCTTGTTCACGTGCTACTCCATGCATGGCGTGCCAAATGTTTGACCTATCCCTTTTGACGAAGAATCTACACATTTACTCAATAAACGTAGACCTACTTTCCGACTATGTACATAGCGATAGAGGCGTTGTGCGACTAATGGATCCAAAAGCTGTACAGGGCAAAACCTGTCAATAAAAACGGTGCAAACGGCTGCTTTGTTGACGCGCCCTCCGGCGGGGTACGGCCACGCGCCCTAAACCATTGATCAATAAGTGACCAGCCGCCCAGCGCCACCGCTGCGCCGATCAATGACCACAGCAAATGATCAACCGACGTCGCCAGGCCCAGCGCGGCCAACAGCTTTACATCGCCCGCGCCAAAGCGGCCCAGCGCATAGCCTGGCAGGGTCAGCAGCAACGCCAGGGCAAACGCCCAGCCACCCTCGCCCGCCGGCGCGCCCAGCCAGGTGCTGCCCATCCACAGCAAATAGAGGAGTGCCAGCAGCGCCACGCCGAGGGTCAAGCCGTTGGCGATCTGGCGCTGACGAATATCCTGCACTGCACAAAGCGCCAACCAGAGTAGAACCACCGCGCCATGAATCACGTAAAAAACATCCCTTTTCGCTGAATGATTCTATGCTGATATCAGGTAGTAACCGTCAGGGTAGACGCAGTCATGAAAACGGGCCTCCCCAGAAAGCAAAAAGGTGCGGCGGCGATTGAGTTCGCCCTGGTCTTCGGGATCTTTTTTGCGGTGTTTTATGGGTTGATCACCTATAGCCTGCCGCTGCTGTTGATGCAGTCGTTCAACCAGGCGGCGGCCGAAGCCGTACGCCAGGCCATGGCGGTCGACCCGGTAACGTCGGGCAGCGCCTACCCCTCGCTGCTCACCCAGCGCGCGAAAGATGCCGCAGCGGCCCAATTGAGCTGGATCCCCACCAGCTTCCAGTTTCAGCCCTCCTTCATCAACGCCACCTACAACATCAGCACCACCACGCTGACCGTCGCAATCAGCTACCCCAGCGCCAACCTCAACGCCGTGTTCCCGGTACTGGTGGTGCCGGGGGTCGGCACCGTGCCGAATCTGCCGACCAACCTGACCGCCAGTTCGAGTCTGCAGTTTTGACCTCGGGGGATAACCTCTTCGGGCGACTGCTGGGCCGCACCCACCCGGTGGCCTTCGACACACCTGCCGTGCCCGTTACCGGGCTGCACGTGCAACTCGACCCGCAAGGCCGCGTCGTCAACATCAGCGGCACCCTGCGCACGCAACTGGCCGCGCACGAGGCCACACCGTTACTGCGCGAGCTGCTCTGCGCCGACAGCGCCCTGAGCATCGAAGGCAGCCCTGCCGACTGGCAACGCCAGAGCCTGGACCTGAATTTTCGCGGCGCCGCCGGCAAGGTCCTGCATACCCGTGGCTGGGTCGCACCCGATGGCGATGGCTGGTGCCTGCACTTGCTGGATGTGGGCGACTTGCTCGCCGGCCGGCAACTGGCCCGGCACCACGAACAGATCCATCAACTCGCCTGCCGCATGAGCGAGCAGCTGCGCGTGTGCAGCCTGAGCCGCCTGCCCGAGGTGCTCAACGACCACCTGCGCAGCCTGGCTCAGCACTGGCACATCCCCTGCGTGGCCCTGGCCGTGCTCGATGACGAGGACCACGGTTGGCGGATCTACAGCCAATACGCCGCCCTTGACGCCCCGGCCCTGTGGCAAACCGATCAGCACCTGGGCACCAGCCTCGACAGCGTGAATGGCAACACACCCTTGAGCCTCGCCGAAGGGCGCAGCGATAACCCGCGCCTGCACAGCATATTTGGCAACGCCGACGGATTTCTGGTGCCCTACCGCGACAGCCAGGGCATTGCCGCCTGGTTGCTCTGCGGCTTCTACAGCGGCCAGCCGCACACCGGCGAGCGCGACTGGCTGGACCTCACCGCCGCCCTCGCCGCCCCGCTGCTGAACCGCCTGCGCGAGCAACGCAACCATCAGCACCTGGAACGCATGGAAGCCTTGCAAGGCCTGCTTGGCACTGGCTGGTGGGAGCTGTTGCCGGCAACCCAGGAGATCCAGCTCGCGCCGCAGTTGCTCGCCAACCTGAGCCTGGAACCGGGAGCCACCCGCCAGACGCTGGACACCTGGCTGGAGCTGATCCACCCAGCCGACCGCGAGGAACTCAGCAGCCGCCTGCACGACTTGCAAGGGCTGGGCAAACCGCTGCTGACCAGCGTGCGCCTGCAGCGCACCGACGCCGAACACCATCCGCTCTGGTATCGCGTGCAGGGCCAGGTGCTGGGCGTTGGCGACGAGCGGCGCTGGGTCGGCTTCATGCTCGACATCAGCGACATCAAAAACCAGCAATTGCACACCGCCGCCGCCCACGCGCGCCTGGACAACCTGATCGCCAGCGCACCGGCGGTGATCTATGTGCAACGCTATGTCGACGGCGCCCTGCACCCGGCGTTCTTCAGTGACAGCCTGCTGCCGCTGCTCGGCTGGACCCTGGCCGACTGCACCCACGACGGCCTGGCGTCACTGATCCACGCCGACGACCGCGACCTCTACTTCGAACGCACCCGCCAGCTGCTGCGTGAAGGCAACGTGCGCAGCCGCTACCGCGTGCGCGATAAACAGGGCCACTACCACTGGCTGCTCGATGAAGCCAAGCTGCTGCGCGATGACCTCGGCCTGCCGGTGGAAGCCGTCGGGCTGTGGCTGGATGTGACCGACGCGACCCTGGCCGCTGAACAGATCAAACAAAGCGAAGAGCGCTACCGCATCCTGGTGGAAGACTCCCCGGCGATGATCTGCCGCTATCGCCCGGACCTGACGCTGACCTTCGGCAACACGCCGCTGGCCAACTACCTGGAGTGCCTGCCCGCGCAACTGCCGGGACTGAACCTGGGTGATTGGCTGTCGGATGAACAGCGCCAGGCGTTTACCCAGCGCATCGGCCAATTGACCCCCGAATTTCCGGTGAGCACCGCCGAAATCAGCCTGCAACTGCCCGGGCGCGAACATGCCTGGTGGGTGTGGTCCGACCGTGGGGTGTTTGACCAGCACGGGGCCTTGATGGAAGTGCAGGCCGTGGGCCGCGACAACACCGAAGTGCGCCGTTCCCAGCAGCAACTGACCCAGAGCGCCAAGATGGCCACCCTCGGCGAAATGGCCACGGGCCTGGCGCATGAGATCAACCAGCCGTTGAACGTAATGCGCATGGCCATCGTCAACGTGCTCAAGCGCCTGGCCAGCGGCGACGCGCAGGCCGACTACCTCACCGAAAAGCTGCAGCGCATCGACGCCCAGGTGCAGCGCGCGGCGCGGGTGGTGGACCATATGCGCGTGTTTGGCCGCCGCTCGGAGGTCGAACAGCACCCCTTCGACCCGGCGCAGGCGGTGGACGGCACGTTGTCGCTGCTGGGCGAGGGCCTGCGCGGCAAGGGCGTAGAGCTGCGCATTACACCGGCGGACTTTGCGGTGCAGGTCAAAGGCCACGTTGACCAGCTGGAACAGGTGCTGATCAACCTGATGGTCAACGCCCGCGACGCGCTGCTGAGCAAACGTGAAAAAGACTCGGAATTTCGCCCCTGGATCGCCCTGCATTGCGAGCACGACAGCCGGCATGTGCGGGTCTGGGTCGAGGACAACGGCGGCGGGATCGACCCGCGTTTGCTGGAGCGGATTTTCGAGCCGTTTTTTACCACCAAGCCGATTGGCGTGGGCACCGGGCTGGGGTTGTCGGTGAGCTACGGCATTGTAGAAAACATGGGCGGGCGCCTGAGCGTCACCAACGGCGAGCACGGTGCACGGTTTTGTGTGGAATTGCCGGTGGTTTAAATAACCAGATACGCACGCCCAAGATGACAGCTGAGGTTGGCGCCGACTTCGGCGTTGCCCGCGCTGATCCCCAGGGATTTGAGCAGGGTATTGACGATCGGGTCGAGAATCGGCGACAGCACGTTTTGCACCAGGCTGGTCACCGAGTTGATTACAGTGGTCAGTGCCGTGGTGACAGCGGCCGTCGGATTGTTGGGCGTGCTACCCGTGGGCGGCACATAAGTGACCTGCAAACCGCTCAAGGTCGCGCCGAGGCTGTTGATGACATTCACGGTGGTGGGCGGGCTTTTGTAGATCGTCAGCGCGTTGATGTCATTCACCGGTGCAAACACCAGCGGGCTGGTTTGTGCGCCCACGGTGGACAGCGCTTTAAGGTTCAAGCCGCCGCCGACGCCGGCGGTGCGCGCGCCGCAGATCAGTGTCAACAGGCAATATTTCTGGCCAAAGTCGATCAACCGCACCGGCTGCACGTTAACCGCCGCAGACGATGAAAACACTGCCGCCGGGTCCACATAGCCGACGCCCAAGGTGGCGATTGAGGTGGTCGTGCTGACCGTCAACGACTTGCTGGCCGGCGTGGCGCAGTTGAAATCGGTGACATGGGCTTGGGCGCTGCCCGCCTCGATATAAATGGATAGGTATGTGTTGATATCAACGTCGGTGACATTACACCCCACCAGACACAAAACGCCGCCGACGATGTCGGGAATATTGAGGTTGAGCAAACCGCCGACCACCTTCGACACCGGTGTCGCCAGCCCGGTCAATATCGACCCGACCCCCGACACCAGCTTGAGCCCCGACGCCTGCACAATCACCAGGGTTCGGACCTGCGCGGTGCGTACAAAGATCTGATCTGTCGGCGGGTTATTCGCCAGCCCGGCCTTGGCCAATGCGGGGTTGCCGAACGCCGACAACTGCGGCGGTTCGATCACTTTGGTCTGGATCGACACGCTGCCCAGGATCGGCACATTCACCTGGGTGGCCACACTCACGCCGCTCTTGCCATTGGACAGCTGTGCCACCGTCTCCAGCAGTTGAAACAGCTGCACACCGGTATTCAGCGCCGCCGTCGGCGTGCCCGTCGCCACATTCAGCAGGTTGCCCACAGTAAGCACCTTTGTGTTGGGCGCGATGGCCTTGATGGTCAGTACGTCATTGACCACTGCCTGCGCCGCCGAGCCATTCTTTTGCAACACCATTACCGCCGCATTGATCAGGTCGGTGGCCGACGCGGCGGTGTTCAACAGCGCGGTGTAGTCCCCCGCCGTCACGTTCAAGTTGATCGCCAACTGGTCCAGATAAAGGAGCAGGTTCACGTTGGTTTGCAGGATGCCATTCCAACCGGCCGGCGTGATCGACAGGCTACCGCCGAGCAGACTGCCGAGGGCGAAATTCAGGGCGGGAGATTGGCTGGAATCCACCGTCAGCAGGCTGCTGCGAATGGTCAGTTGCGCCACCGGCGGCGCGTAGGCGGCCACGGCGGTGGCGCTCAACAGGGTTTGCGTGGCAACCGGCGCGCCACTGAACATGTTCCAGATACCGCTGATGACACTGGTGACCACGCTGCGGGTTGCGACGACCCGGACCGCATCGTTTTTGCTCGGGTCGGGGGTATACACGCGGATATTGCCGGCATTGGTCACCAGGCTGCCGCAGGTCACGGTGAGGCCACGGCTGCCATCGCCGCCGACCAGGATGAAACCGTTGCGCGTGGCGTTCTGCACGGCGTAGTCGTTGGCGGTGGTCGAAGGGCTGCACACCCCGCCACGGCTGGCGGCTTCCAGCGCTGCGGAATCGGCGACGGACTGCAGTTTGCGTTTTTCCAGGTAGAGGCGGCCGCTGTCCACCGCGAGCAGCATGAATACCAGGGCGACCGCCAGGGTGCCTGCCGCCATCAAGCCAATTGCACCACGCTGCCTGCAACCAAGTCGGGGAGACATCAGGCACTCCTTAGCGCTTACTCTCCGTAGTTGTTGTGGAGTGTAGACAAGGCTGGAGCAAAATGTGGGAGGTGGCTTGATCCCCTCCCACAGGGGATTTGTGTTGGGTTTGGGGTTGGGTTAGTGCGGGGGGTAGCTGGAGAGGATGCGGTTTACGGTGGTGCGGATGGCTTTGTCGCGCTCCTGGGGGTTGGGCGAGCTGGCGAGCATTTGTTCGTCGCTGCCGCGCCATACCAGCTTGCCGTCCTTGCCGTCGAGCAGGTCGATCTGGATGGTTGCGACTTTGTAGGTGATGTTGCGCGTTTCGTTGTACATCGGCGCGCCCCAGTAGCCGTTCCATGGGCCGCCCCACGCGCCACCGTAGTTGGTGGTGACTTGCTGCTGGCGATCTTCGACGATCAGGTAGGCCTGCACATTCAGGTCAGCCTTGCTGCCGGCCGCTGCCGGGCGCAGGCCGCGCTGGTCGAGCTGCTCGCCCACGGCCTGGCGGATGCGTTGCTCGGTGAGGTCGCTTTTGATCCGCGGGTCATCCGGGCGGTATTGCAGCGCCGGGTCTTTCCAGGCCCAGCTGCGGTAGGCGCCGAAGTCTCGGCTGGCGTCAAAATCGTGGTTGACCTGCGCGCTCTGGCAACCGCCCAGCAGCACGACAAAAGCGAGCGTAGCGATACGACGAAACATGGTTTTTCTCCAAAGAAAGACCTGAGCTTTAAATGAGAATAGCGCTTAACTCGGAGGATAAGCCGTCATTGCCTTTTGCACCGCCTGGCGCAAGGCGTCTCCCCGCTCACTGAGGCTTCCCTGGCTGCCGGTTTCCGCACTGGCACTCCACACCGGCTGGCCGGTGCGGGCATCGAACAGGTTGACGCGGACCACCACCACCTGCACTTCATAGGTGCGCACGATCGGCACCGAGTTGTACATGCCATAGCCGTTGCCATAGCGGTTATAGCCGCCGTAACCGTAGCCGTAGTCGTCCTGGACCTGCTTGAGGCGCTTCTCCAGGCGCACATCGGCGCTCACGAGCAGGTCCGCCGGGCGGTTGTCGTGCAAGGGCCGCAGGCCGCGCTGGTCGAGGGCGCCGCTGACCGCCTCGGCCACTTGCGCCGAATCCGCCCAGGCCGTTCCCGCCGGCAGCTGGCCGTTGCGCCAGGCCCAGTTGCGGTAGGCGCCGTAGTCGCGCACCGGCGCCGGGTAGGCGCTGGCGTCAAAGGTGTTTGCTGCCTGGGGCGGGGCCGGTGGAATCGGCGCCGACGCGGCGACATAGGGATTGGGGCTGGAACAGGCTGCCAGCCCAAGGGACAACAGGATCAAACAGAGACGACGCATTTCGACCTCCGCAGACTGGGCCGCTTATACCGGACGGCAGACCCAGTGCAAATAACGCCCAAGTCCGGCAAAGCTTGGGTGACGACGGTGAGCGAGTTCCATCTCCAGAAGGTCCTGCAAATCCGCGCGGGCCTGGAATTCCACCGGCATATAGTCGTGGAAAACCCGCACACCACTTTGGCTTTCGACCTGCCAAAGCCCGGCGAGTTGCGCCGCCAGTTCACGCGGGTCGAGCGGCTGTTGCGGGGTCAGGCTCTGCTTCTCGCCGGCCATGTCGTTCTTGCGCATTTTGCGGAAGTGGCCTTTGAGCAGGTTGCGATAAATCAGCGCATCACGGTTGTAGAACGCCAGCGACAGCCAGCCGCCGGGCAACGTGAGCTGGTGCAGCACCGGCAGGATCGCGTGGGGCTCGGCCAGCCACTCCAGCACGGCGTGGCACAGCACCAGGTCATAGGGCTCGGTGAGCTGGCCGAGCAGGTCCTGCCATGGCGCGTGGATAAAGGTCGCGGTCTGCCCGGCCTCGGCGAAGCGTTGGCGGGCGCCCTCGAGCATCGGCGCGGCGGGCTCGGCCAGGGTGACGTCATGGCCTTGCTCGGCCAGCCACAGCGACATATGCCCCAACCCCGCGCCGATATCCAGCACGCGCAATGGGCGTTTGGGCAAGGCTTCGGTGAGGTCGGCCTGGAGCACCGCCAGGCGGATGGCACCTTTGGCGCCGCCGTAGATCTTTTCGGCGAAGCGCGTGGCCAACTGGTCGAAATGGCGGTCACTCATGGGCAAACCGCCGTTCGCTGTCGGCCAGCTTGGCACGCACCACCTCGTTCATGTCCAGGCCCAACTCACTGCACAGCAACAACAGGTACAACACGATATCGCCGACTTCCTGCCCGGCATGGGCGAGTGTGTCGGCGGGGAGCTGGCGGGATTGGTCTTCGCTCAGCCATTGGAAGATTTCCACCAGTTCGGCCATTTCGACGCTGGCGGCCATGGCCAGGTTTTTTGGGCTGTGGAATTGTTTCCAGTCGTTGTTATCGCGGATGCGGTGCAGGCGTTCGGTGAGGTGTTCGAGGTTCATGCGGGGGGCTCCTGAAGGTGGGTAGCTTCGGGGGGATTGGGCTGGAAGGCAAGTGAACGTTTAGGGCCTCATCGGGGGCAAGCCCCCTCCCACATTTTGACCTGCGAACACTTTCAAAGGTGGGAGGGGCGGTGCGACGGTTCGACTTGCCCCCGATAGGGCTTAGTCGACGACGCTGAATTCGAGTCGGGCGGTTTGGCCGGCTTCGTCGAGGACGCTGAGCTGGTAGCGCCCAAGGCGCTCGAAGCTGGCGTTGATAAAATCCTGGTTGGCGCTGTCGCCCAACGGCGCGCCGTTGAGGAACCACCAGCGTCGGCCGCTGCCGCCGAGGGCGGAGAGCTTCAGGTGCAGGGTTTGTTGGCTGGCCGCCGGCAGGCGCAGTTGGTCGCCTTCGCGGATGCCGACGATGGATAAAGGTGAGGACGCAGCGAGTGCCGGCGGCGGGCAGTCCGGGTCAGGCGCCGGGATGCGTGCGTCGCGGCGTTCAGCCCTGGGTAGCCAGGGCTCCAGGGGCGCGGGCCATAGGGCGATGGTTCTGGACTCCGCTGCGGGGCAGTGAGCGTCCACCCGCAGGCCCTTGGCGTTGACCCACACGTTTTCCGTCAACCCCACACTCAAGGGTTGATCCAATGCCTGCAAGGTCGGCGGCGTGGTGTTGTCCAGCGTCCAGGCGAAGCGCTGGCGGCGGCAGTTGGGATCGCTGCGGCTCATGGGCTGGCCCAGCGGCCAGCAGATCGCCGCCACGCCGACATTGGCCGGCACCGGCCGCACGGGCGCGCTGATGCCGCGCTGGCTGTCGCGGTTGGTCAACACATCGTGAACCTGCAACATCAACGGCGCCGCCGAGGCCAGGCCGAACTGCCCCGGCACCGGCGTGCCGTCGGGGCGGCCGATCCATACGCCGATCAGGTAACGCGGCCCCACGCCAATCGCCCAGGCGTCACGAAAACCGTAGCTGGTACCGGTTTTCCAGGCCAGCACCGGCCGTTGTACCAGCTCGGCGCGGGGGTCGCGGTCGGGCCGCGCCTGGCCACTGAGGATGCGCCGTACAATCCAGGCGGACCCTGGCGACAGTAATGGCCGTTCTCTAAGCGTATCGTCCGGCTGTAATCGAATCGTTGCCGCCCTCCCTTCGCGGGCAAAGGCGCTGTAGCCGCTGACTAGGTCTTCCAGGCGGCTGCCCGCGCCGCCGAGGATCAACGCCAGGTTGGGCTCGGCTAACGCCGGCAACGCCAACGGCACGCCACCGATGCGCATTTGCGCGGCAAAACGCTTGGGCCCGTAGGCTTCCAGCAGTTGCACCGCCGGCAGGTTCAACGAACTGGACAGCGCCGTGCTCGCCGGCACCGCGCCGGTAAATCCCATGGAGAAGTTGCCCGGCCGGTAATCGCCATAACGCCGGGGCACGTCCTGCAGCAGGGATTCGGAATGGATCAGGCCGTCGTCCAGGGCCATGCCGTACAGGAAGGGTTTCAGGGTCGAGCCCGGCGAACGCAGTGCGCTGATCATGTCCACATGGCCAAAGCGCTTGGCATCGTTGATATCCACCGAACCCAGGTAGGCGCGCACGGCCATGGTGTCTTCTTCCACCACCAGAATGGCGGCGGAGGTGTGTTCCGGCAGGCGCGCGCGCCAACCCAGCAGCAGGTCTTCGAGCCGGCGTTGCAGGGCGGCGTCCAGGGTGGTGCGAATCAGCGGCGGGCTGTCCGCGCGATTCAAACGACGGGCGAGCAAGGGCGCCAGGCTCGGTTCCAGGCGCGGGGCGAGCAGCAGCGGTTCTTCGAGGGCTTCATCCACCGCCGACTGCGGCCAGACCTGGAATTCGCCCAGGCGGCGCAGCACCTTGTCCCGTGCGGCCTGGGCGCGCTGCGGGTGGCGGTCGGGGCGCAAGCGGCTCGGCGCCTGGGGCAAGACCGCCAGCAAGGCGGCTTCGGCATGGGTCAACTGTGCTGGCGGCTTGCCCAAGTACGCCCAACTGGCAGCCGCCACACCCTGCAACGTGCCGCCGAACGGCGCACGGTTGAGGTACAGGTTGAGAATCTCGTCCTTGGACAGGTGCCACTCCAACTGCGCCGTGCGCCACAGCTGGCGCAGCTTGCCGTGGAAGGTCCGCGAATGCGGGTCGAGCAAACGCGCCACCTGCATCGACAAGGTGCTGCCGCCAGACACCACCCGCGCGCCCGTGAGGTTCTGCCACGTCGCCCGCACCAGCGCCAACGGGTTCACGCCGGGGTGCTGATAGAACCAGCGGTCTTCGTAGGTGAGCACTGCGTCAAGGTAATACGGCGACACTTCACTGGTTTGCACCGGATAACGCCACACCCCATTGGCATCGGCAAATCGCCACAACGGCGTGCCATCTTCAGCCAGCACCACCCGCGCCAGATCATCCTTGGGCAAAGGCAAAGGCCAAATACGATCAGCCAGCCACAGCAGCGCAACCACCAACACCACAAACCCCAAACCCCACCGCAGTAATTTCAACTGTGGGAGGGGGCTTGCCCCCGATGGCGGTGTGTCAGTTGCCAAAGCTTTCACAGACACACCGCAATCGGGGGCAAGTCGAACCGTCGCACCGCCCCTCCCACATTAAACCGAGTCATTAATAGAAAACTCAAACCCGCAAACCTCTATGCTTATAGGGAACTAGCCTGTCGCAATAACAACCAAAGGCACAGATACGCCCACCTCTTATCAGGACACACACATGCAGGTAGAAAGCTTTTTCGAATGGCTGGGCCAGGCGCTGGGCTCCATCATCCGCTTTATCGTCGATGGCCTCAGCGGGTTATTCGGTGCCTTGACCCACGCTGGCGGCAACTTTGTCGAAGGCCTGTCCCGCACCTTGGGCATGGACACATCGATCATCAGCATCCTCACCCTGATCGTCGGCCTGCTGTTCCTGTACTCGGCCGTACGCGCCTTCATGCGCGCCTCGATCGTCTTCGGAATCATCTGGCTGCTGCTCGGCCTGTGGCTCCTCAGCTGGGTAGTCCACTAATCCCTTGTGGGAGGGGGCTTGCCCCCTCCCACATTTGCCCCCATTTCAAATCAGGCAATCAGCGCCCCTTAATCACCAGATCTGCCGGAGTCTCCCCCACCGCCTGCCAGTTCGGCCGGTACATCGACTCCACCTGCGGCGGCGGCACTCGATACGTCCCCGGCGTCACAGCACGCGCCAGGTACAGCAGGTGCGTAGTCCCCGAACCGTCCAGGTTCATCGCCGCCACATAACGGTCATCCCTGAACTCCTGATGCTTGAGCGTCGAGTTCTGCATCGACTCACGCCATTCCTTCACCTGGCTGCTGGCGTTCTCCAGGCTGGCGGCACTTTGCGCCAGGTTCTGGTTTTCCAGCTCTAGGCCGGCCGGCAGCAAGTCCACCACCAGGGCATCTGGCACCCGTTGCTTGGCGTTCACCGCCAAGTGCACCAACACCAGATCACCACTGTTGAGGTTGCGCAGGTTCAGCGGCTGGCCATTCATGCCCAGATACTCGCGGCGGATGCTCAAGTTGTCACCGCCCGCAGCCGGAGGCACTTGTGGATAACCCGAAATCGTCAACTGCTGGTACACAGGCGTATCGCCCTGATTGCTCAAGGCGAGGTCGCTGGACAGCTGCTTGCCGTCCAGTGCCAGGGTCGACTGCTGGTTATTCAATTCCTGCACACCGCCACTGCCGGTCAGCGACACCTGCCAGTTCGCCTCAGGCTTCGCGAACCCCAACCGCCCGGCGAGGAACAGCGAATTACGCTCCTGGGTCGACAGGTACGGGCTGGCCGCCAACTGATCCGACAGCGCGAACAAACGCTCCTCGCGCTTGCCCTTGGCCAGGTCATTTTCTTCGAGCAGGGCCAGAATCATCGCCTGGTCGCGCAACGGGCTGCCGTAGTCGGCCAGCCATTCATTGGCATTGCGTTGCGTCGCCAAGCCGGCGAGCAAGGCCTGATCGGCGCGCGGCTGGTCGCCCATCTTCTGCAGCGCGACAGCCAGCTGCACCAACGGCAGACCGGAGCGCGCCTCGCTGCGTCGTTCAAAGATGCTGCGCAGCGCGCCCAACGGCGCCTGCTGACTGCGCGCCAACACCATACCGGCGTAGGCCTGCACGGCAAAGCGAGTGTGGTCGGCGTTGTCGCTGTAATCGACCTCGATCAGGTTGCGCTCCTGCACGTACCGCAGCAGGCGCTCGCTGGCTTTCTTCAAGGCCTCAGGCGGCACGGCGAAACCCTGGTCGCGGGCGCGCAGCAGGAAGTCGGTGACATACGCGGTCAGCCAGTATTCCTCTTCGCCATCGGCGCCCCACAGGCCAAAGCTGCCGTTGTAGCGCTGCATGCCCAGCAGGCGTTCGACGCCCAATTCGATCTTGCGTTTACGCTCGGCATCCGGTTCACCCTTGATGCTCAAGCGCTTGAGCAAGGCATCATCGGCATACAGCGACGGGTACAAGCCACTGGCGGTTTGCTCCAGGCAACCGTAAGGGTAAGCCTTGAGCGCCGAGATCTGCGCGCCGAGGTTCAAGGGCGGGCGGCTCGACAGGCTCAGCAGCGCTTCACGCCCTGAGATATCGAATTGGTCCAATGCACCGGCGGGCAGGCTCCACGCATCGCTTTTGAGCACCGCGCGGTAATGCTTGAGCAGCGCCGGGTACGCGGGGCGCACGCCCAGGGTCCATTCGCGGCTGAACGGCGGCAGGTTTTCACCCGGCAGGTCGAGGCCATTCACGGTGACTTTGACCTTGCCCTGCCCCAGGCCGCCCCAGGCTTTCACCGGGATACGCAGGGTGGTGCGCTGGCCCTGCTTCAACTCGACGGTTTGCGCGCCACTGTTGACCAACTCCAACTGCCCTTCGGCACTCAGTTGCACCTCCAGCTTCTGCGCCTTGCCCGACAGGTTGGACAGGTCCAGCGCCACGCTGGTCTGGTCGCCACCGGCGAGGAAACGCGGGGCCGACAGCTCGGCAATCAGCGGTGCAGCAATCACCGTTTTGGCTTCGGCCATGCCGTAGCGGTCATCGCTCCAGGCCTGGGCCATCAGGCGCAACTCACCGTTGAAGTCCGGGATATTGACGCTGACTTCGCCCTCACCCTGCTCGTTCAAGGTCACCGGCGCGCTTTGCAGGGCGACGATGGTCACACTGGTGTCCGGGCGCTTGCCGCCCTTGGCCAACGCTGCGTCACCCCCGAATGCCAGGCTGGCCAGGCGGCCGTGGCCGGCTTCGATCAACTGGCCATAGATGTCGAACTGGTCCACGCCATAGGCCTTGCGGCCAAACAGGCTGGAGTACGGATCGGGCGTCGGGTATTCGGTGATATTGAGAATGCCCACGTCCACCGCTGCCACCAGTACATGCACGTGCTTGGGCACGCTGCCATCGGCATTTTTGGCGGCAATTTTCACCGTCAGCGGCTGTTTGGGGCGCATTTTTTCCGGCGCGGTGAGGGTCACGCCCAGCTTGCGCTGGGTGCGATCCAGCGGCAGATGCAGCAGGCCCACGGCACGTTTGGGGGTGATATTGGCTTTGCGCTCGCCGGGGCGAATCACCAGCGCGCTGACATACAGGTCATGGCGCGACCATTTCGGGTCGAGCTTGACCGCGAAACTCTTGCCCTCGGCCGGCACGTCGATTTCCTGCCACCACAGCGGGCCTTCGGCGGATTCCACCAACAGGTAGCCCTTGCCGGCTGCCGGCGGCGTGACGGTGACGTTGGCGGTATCGCCGTCGCCATACGCGGGTTTATCCAACGCGAGTTTGACCTGATCGGGGCGCACGGCGCCGCCTTCGGTATTGTCCTGGGCCTGGTAACCGGCCCAGAAGCGCAGGCTGCTGACCAGGCCGGTCTGCGGGTCTTCGACCTCGACACGGTATGGGCCCCACTCCACCTGGAAGCTGACCTTGGCGGTGTCGCCAGCCTTGATGTTCAGGGTCTGTTCATCGAGGTTGAGGAATTTCTCGTTGAAGTGGTAGCTCCAGCCGTCATTCTCCGAGTAGTTCCAGTAGTAGTCGCGGCGCTCGCGCACCAGGCGCACCTTGAGGTTCTGCGCGGCGAGTTTCTGCCCGTCCTGGTTGGCCAGCAGCACTTCGAATTCCGCCGGACCATCGCCATTGGTTTCCTTGCCGTCAAACAACCCGCGCAGGCCCGGCAGCTGCCCGGCCGGCCAGATCGGCTGCACCAGGCGCCGGGTGATCGGCCGCCCGCCGGACTCTTGCAGGCTGGCTTGCACGATCAGTTGCAGCGGCGACTTGGCCTCGGCCCATTTGCTTTCCAGGGTCAGGTCTTCCTGGCCCTTGGCGTCGAGTACCGTCTCATCCAGCTCGAAATCCTGACTCAGTTCTTCTTCGGTCACGGAGCCGAACTGGTAACCCGGCAGCGCCTTGACCGCTTCACGCAGCGGGCGCACATACACCTGGCCGCTGACCCGGTTGCCCGACGCCGGCGCACCGTAGAGGTAACGCCCGTTGACGTGAATGACCGGGTTGTCGGCCGGGCTCAACGCCGTGTCGCTGCCCTTGAGTTCCAGCGCCAGGCGCTCGGGCAGGAAGTCTTCGACGAGGAATTCATACAACTGCGGCTTGCCGTCGCCCAGGTCGAACACCAACTGCCAGCGCCCGGTGGGTGCTTCGCTGTTCAACTGCAACTGGTATTGATAGAGGCCGGACGCATCGGCATCCCACACAAACTTGCGGCTCACCTGCTCATCCGGGCGGCGCACTTCGACGCTCACCGGCTGTGGCTTGACCGCGTTGCCGTCCTTATCGCGCAGCAGGGCATTGAGCAGCACGGTTTCGCCGGGGCGATACAGGTCGCGCGGGCCGAACACAAAGAACTGCAACGGGTGCGAAGGTTGGCCGCCGATATCGAACTCGGCCAGGTCCAGCGCGGCGCTGTCCAGGCGCAGCATGCTGGTTTGCTCACCCTGCTTGGCCAGCAACACCTGGGCTTTTTTCGGCAATGGCAGCTCGGCGTGGCCACCCTTTTCGGTCTTGCCCTGGCCCACCACGCGGCCATCGGCATCCAGCACTTCAAGGTCGACGCCATCCAGCGCCTTGCCGCCTTCGAGGGCCTGGGTAAACACATCCAGGCGATTGGCGTAGCGGTGCACCGACAGGCCGATATCACTCAAGGTGAACAGCGTGGCCGGTTGCGAATAGTTGTAGGTGCCCGAGGCGCGCATCACCGCCAGGTACACGCCCGGCTGCTGCAATTGCTTGAGGCCGGCGATCGGCAGCAACAGCGTTTCGCGGGTATTGCGCGCAGGGTTCAGGTCGAAGCGCCCGCCGTAGACCAGATCGGCCAACGGCAGCAATTCGCGGGATTCATAACTTTGCAGGCTGGTGTTGCGGCCCCACTGCGCGAGGAACGAAGGCAGGGATTCGGGCTTGATGCGGAAGAATTCGACGTCGATCTTGTCGACGTTCAACGCGATCACCGGCAGGCCTTCGGCCAGGCGCGTCGGCAGCAAGGTGCCACGGCTGGCGAAGCCGACGGTGGCTTGCAGGTCACGGGTTTCCAGACGGGCGCTGTACTCGGCAGCGAGCTTGTTGTCGTTGACCGCCTTGACCCCGGCATCCACCGTCAGCACCAGCTTGCGCTGCGGTTCCAGGTGGCGCAGGCGCAGTTCCATCAGGTTGTCGGACAGCTCCCACGCGCCATCGACCTTGCCCGATTTGCTGTCCACCAGGTGCAGTTTGTCGGCGAACTTCTGCTCCGGATCCAACGGGATGGAAAAGCTCACCGACAAGGTACTGGCCCCGTCCAGCTGCACTTCGGACACGTCCACCACGCTCAACTCGCGCCCGGCGTAACGCTGTTTCAACGCCGCCACATCCACCGCCGCCTTGGCCGGTTTGGGGGCCGCCACTGCGGTTGGCGCAGGCGGAGCAGCCGGTTTATCGGAGGAATCGCAGGCGCTCAGCAGGGCCAGCGCGCAAGCCAGGATCAGTCCTTTGTTCAGCATGGGGCACTCGTAGTGAGAGGGGTCCGAGGGATGAACTATATATCAGCGTCGGCCAAGCCGATGTGGCGCTGGTCACATTGACCGACGGAGGGTGGTTTGGTTCTGAGTGCTCTCAAGCTCAAGACAAATCCCACAAACAGTGAGGATCAAATGTGGGAGGGGGCTTGCCCCCGATAGCGGTGGTTCAGCAAAAAATATTTGTCTGATACACCGCCATCGGGGGCAAGCCCCCTCCCACATTAATCCACCCCAGTTACAATGCCGCTCCCCAAGGAGCCCCCATGCCCACCCTACTCACCGACTGGCGCCACCGCCCGACCCACCGCCGCGTCTGGGCCCTGGCCGCGCCGATGATCCTGTCGAACATCTCGGTGCCGCTGGTAGCCCTGGTCGACAGCATGGTCATCGGCCACCTGCCCCACGCCCACCAGCTTGGCGCCGTGGCTGTCGGCGCCAGCCTCTACACCTTCCTGGCCTGGGCCATGGGCTTCCTGCGCATGGGTTCCACCGGCTTTGCCGCACAAGCTGCCGGGCGCGGGGATGGCGCGGCGCTGCGGCAGATTCTGTTGCAAGGCCTGCTGCTGGCGCTCGGCCTGGCGATGTTGCTGGGCACCGTCGGTATTCCCTTCAGCCACCTGGCGCTGGAATGGATGCAGCCCTCCCCCGAGCTGAACCAACTGACCCAGGATTTCTTCCACACCCGCCTGTTCGGCCTGCCTGCCGCCCTTGCCAGCTATGCACTGGTCGGCTGGTTCCTGGGCACACAAAACGCCCGTGCGCCGCTGGCGATTTTGCTCACCACCAACCTCGTCAACATCGCACTGAACCTGTGGTTTGTACTGGGCCTGGATTGGGGCGTGGTCGGTTCGGCAAGAGCGTCCGTCGTGGCCGAATGGACCGGCGCCCTGCTTGGCCTGGCCATGACGCAAAAAGCCCTGCGCGCCTACCCCGGGCATATCGCCTGGGCCGCGTTGAAAGTGTGGGAGAGCTGGCGCCCGTTGCTGGCGGTCAACCGCGACATTTTTATCCGCAGCCTCGCGCTGCAATCGGTGTTTTTCATGATCACGGTGCAGGGCGCGCGCCTGGGCGATGCCACGGTGGCGGCCAACGCGCTGCTGCTCAACGGCCTGCTGCTGACCGCCCATGCGCTGGACGGCCTGGCCCATGCGATCGAAGCCCTGTGCGGCCACGCCATCGGTGCCCACAACCGCCAAGCCCTGCGCCGCTCGCTGGTGGTGGCCGGCGGCTGGTCGCTGCTCGCCAGCGTGGGTTTTGCCCTGCTGTTCAGCGTCGCCGGGCACCTGTTTATCGCCATGCAGACCGACATCCCCAGCGTGCGTGCAACCGCCGACCTGTACCTGCCGTACCTTGCCGTGCTGCCGTTGATTGCGGTGTGGAGTTATTTGCTGGACGGCCTGTTTATCGGCGCCACCCGCGCGCGGGAAATGCGTAACGGGATGCTGCTGACGGTGCTGCTCACGCTGCCATTCGCCTGGGCCTTGCAAGGGCTGGGCAACCACGGGCTGTGGCTGACCTTTTTGCTGTTCATGGCCTTGCGCAGCCTTACTTTGTGGGCGATTGCCTGGCGATTGAACCGCCAGGACCAGTGGCTTGGATAAACGCCGTGACCCGATCCAGCACCGGCGCCAGCCAGCGCAGCGGCTTGGAAATGGACGCCACCAGCGTCGCGTGACTGGTCTTGGTGAAATAGAAGGTTTCGACCGGCACTCCGGCCTCGCTCAGTTTTTTCGCCAGCCCACCAGTGTTACGCGTCGGGTTAACGAGGTTGTCATCGATCGAGGCGATCAACAGGCTTGGCGGCGCAGCGTGGCTGACGTGGTTGATCGGCTGGGATTCGGGCGGTGAATCGGGGAAGAAAAACACCGGTTTCACGTCCGGATTTTCAATCGGCAAGAAATCATACGGCCCGGCCAGGCCGATCCAGCCTTTGAATATCGACGGCGCCAGGCCCACGTCTTTCAGCCACCGCGCATCCAGCGCCAGCATCGAGGCGTTGTAGGCACCGGAGCTGTGGCCCATCACATACAGTTGATCGAGATCGGCGCCGTACTCGGCGATGTGCTGGTGGGTCCAGGCCACCGCTTTTGCGCCGTCCTGGAGAAACGCGGGGTAACGCACTTGCGGGTAGAGCCGGTAATCAGCGATCACCACCACAATCCCACGTGAGGCCAAGGCTTCGCCGACAAAACCGTAGTCATCCTTGGAACCGCTGTTCCAACTGCCGCCGTAGAAAAACACCACCACGGGCGCATTCGGGATCTCAGGGAGGGGACGGTATATATCGAGCTTCTGGCGAGGGTCGTCGCCGTAGGCGATGGAAGCGGTTTTGGTGAAGGTGCTTGAAGGCGTCAGTGCGTTAAGCACTTTGATCGGCGAGCAGGCCGCCAACAATGCGGCGATGGCCAGGGTAAAGACCTGAAAGAACTTGCTCGACATTGCTCAGCCCTCACACAATTTCAGGATTAGCAGTGCTTCAAATGTGGGAGGGGCGGTGCGACGATTCGACTTGCCCCCGATGGCGGTGGATCAGCTAACACATGTATCACTGATGCACCGCTATCGGGGGCAAGCCCCCTCCCACAGTTGGATTTGTATCAACTCAGCTTACGAGGACAGGTAGGACGAGCGCGTCAGACCCAGGCGCAACGCATCCAGGAACTGGGTGCGCTCGCTGGCACTGATCTTCGCGCTCGCACACTTGTCCCGGTAGTGCGTCATCAACTCCTCCGGCGACAAGTGCACATAACGCAGCATGTCTTCGATGGTGTCGTGGGTCTCGATGCCGGCGCTGTACACCGAACCGTCTTCACGCTGGTAGATGTTCACCGAATCGGTGTCACCAAACAGGTTGTGCATATCGCCAAGAATCTCTTGATACGCGCCGACCAGGAAGATCCCCAGCAGGTAGTCTTCACCCTCGTTCAAGGCGTGTACAGGCAGGCTGGTCTCGATGCTCTGCTCGTCGACGTACTGCTTGATCTTGCCGTCGGAGTCGCAAGTCAGATCCTGCAATACCGCGCGACGCAGCGGCTCTTCGTCGAGACGGTGCAACGGCAGGATCGGCAGTACCTGGCCGATGGCCCAGGTGTCGGGCAGGCTCTGGAAGACCGAAAAGTTGCAGATGTACTTGTCGGCCAGCTTGTCGTTGAGTTCGTCCAGCACCTGGCGGTGCGAGCGCTGGCGGGCTTTCAACGAGTTGTGCAGGCGGCGGCACACGGCGAAGTAGCACTGTTCGGCCAGGGCTTTTTCGGCCAGGGTCAGTTTGCCGTCGGCGTACTGGGTGGCCACGTCGCTCATGTAGTGAGTGGCGCGCCAGTAGGTTTCGGTGACCATCTCGATGTCGGTCGGGCCCAGCAGGTCTACCAGCCATTGCACGGTTTCCGGCAGGCTTTCCTTGTTTTCGATCAGCGGGATTTCGTCGTTGTGTTTCTCGACGTCGGTGACCTGCACCACCAGCATGGCGTGGTGGGCGGTGAGGGAACGGCCGCTCTCGGAGAAGATGTTCGGGTGCGGCAGGCTCTGCGCGTCGCAGAATTCCTTGAGCATGCCCACGACAACGCCGGCGTAGTCGTCCATGTCGTAGTTGATCGAGCTGGCGTTACGCGAGTGGGTACCGTCGTAGTCCACGCCCAGGCCGCCGCCGACGTCGATGTGGTCCACCGGCAGGCCGAGGTTGCGCAGTTCGCCGTAGTAACGAATCGCTTCCTTGAACCCGTGCTGGTAGTCGGCCAGGTTGGCGATCTGCGAACCCATGTGGAAGTGCAGCAGGCGGATGCCCTGGTCCAGGCCGGCGGCGCGGAAGCGCTCGACCACGGACAGCAGTTGCGCGGCCGACAAGCCGAATTTGGACTTTTCGCCGCCGGTGTCCGCCCATTTCGACGACGCCAGGGACGACAGGCGCACGCGGAGGCCGACCTGTGGCTTGACCTTGAGGCTGGCGGCCTCTTCGATCACCAGCTCAACTTCGGATTCTTTCTCGATCACGATGAACACATTGTGGCCGAGCTTCTGGCCCATCAGCGCGAGGCGGATGAACTCACGGTCCTTGTAACCGTTGCAAACGATGGTGCCGCCCTTCGGTGCCAGGGCCAGCACGGCCAGCAGCTCAGGCTTGGAGCCGGCTTCGAGGCCAATGGAGACGTTCTGGGTGGCGATGATGTTCTCGATCACCGCTTCCTGCTGGTTCACCTTGATCGGGTACA
The DNA here is from genome assembly GCF_979253585.1 of Pseudomonas sp. AC463. Classification (NCBI taxonomy): domain Bacteria; kingdom Pseudomonadati; phylum Pseudomonadota; class Gammaproteobacteria; order Pseudomonadales; family Pseudomonadaceae; genus Pseudomonas; species Pseudomonas sp. AC463. Next base: position 57,775 of record NZ_CEEDDZ010000015.1, read on the forward strand.
GCGCGGTGTACTTGCTCTGGTATTCCAGGCGTTCGATGTTCGAATCGAAGGCGCCGGTCAGCTGGCGTACACGGTCTTGCAGGATATCGGGGAAGCGCACCAGCAACGGCAGCGAAAGGCCGCTTTTGCGCAACTCGTCGACTTGCTCGTAGAGGTCGACGGGCGTGCTGTTCGGGCCGTTCGGACGGACTTCAACGCGACCGGCTTCATTGATCGCGAAATACCCGGCCCCCCAATGGCGGATCCCGTAAACACTGCGGCTGTCCGCAACTGTCCATTGGCTGCCATCGTCTTTGCGTGTGCGTCGTACGGACATCGAAGTCCCCTATAAATGAAGGCGAAGGCGCCACCTCAAGCGGAGGCTGGCGCAGTCTAAAGAATGAAAATGACGATTTGCCTGTAAGGGAGGTAGACCTCGCCAGCAGGACAGAGTTTAGCCACAGGTTGGGAAGAGGCTGTCAGCCGCCGGACTTCTTGGCCTTGTAACCGAGCTTGATCAGCTCGGCCAACAGCAATTCGACGTGCTCGCCCTGGATTTCGATGACCCCGTCTTTCAACGCGCCACCAGTGCCACAGCGCTTTTTCAGCGTGGTGGCGAGTTCCTTCAGGGCATCTTCGGCCAACGGCACGCCGGTGATGGTGGTCACCGTCTTGCCGCCACGGCCTTTGCTCTCGCGGCGCACGCGGGCAATACCGTCGCCTTCGGGGATCAGGGTCTGTTTGCAGATGCACGAATCCACGGGCTGACGACAGTCCGGGCAGTGTCGACCTGCATCGGTGGAAAATACCAGGCCGCCAAGGGCGGCGAAGGATGCGGCTTTTTTGGCCACCGGCAATCCTCTTGGGAGGATGGAGACTGATCGGTCTGCGCCAAGGGCATGGACCGACCGCGAAGCCCCACTCAGGCAGGGGCAGCGCTACCGGCCCGCCAAGGCGGTCCGGGTGAAAAGTCGCGCAGTGTAACGGCAAAAAGCCGACTTGCTAAGAGCCAAATAGCGCCAATTTATGCAACTTTAGCGACGCAGGGCCAGATAGCGCCGCAAGCCCTCTTGGGCGTCCGGGCAGTAGGGCTTTTGTTCGGCCTCTTGCAGGACTGTTTCAATCGGTAAAAAGCGCGCTTCCATGACCTCTTCGGGCTGCAGGCGCAGGGGCCCGTCCCAGGTCGCGGAGTAGGACCGGCACCAGAGCCGACTGTCGCCATCCTCGAAATAGAAATGGTCGTGTTCGACCAGCTCTACCCCGCCAACGCCCAATTCTTCTTCCAGTTCCCGGGCCGCCGACGCGGCGTAAGACTCACCCGCCGCGACCATCCCGCCCGCCGCCGTATCCCAGAAACCCGGATACATGGCTTTGCTCAGGGTGCGCCGATGCACACACAGCTCGCCGCTGGAGTTGAACAGGAAGATAAAGGTGCAACGGCCGATCAGGCCGCGCTGGCGCAGGTCGGACCTGACCAGGTGGCCGAGCAGGTTGTCCTGCTCGTCGACCCAGCAGATCAGTTCGGCATCGGAGGCCGCGCGGTGGGCGGCCTCCTTTTGAGTCGCGTCCATCATCAACCCTGGTTGAGCAGCTGACGCAAGTCGATCACAGCAGCGTTAGCCCGGGAAATGTAGTTGGCCATCACCAGCGAGTGGTTCGCCAGCACGCCAAAGCCGCTGCCGTTCAGGATCATTGGGCTCCACACCGGCTCCTGCGAGGCTTCCAGCTCACGAATGATCTGGCGCACGCTGACGGTGGCGTTCTTTTTCGCCAGCACGTCGGCGAAGTCGACCTCGATGGCGCGCAGCAGATGGGACAAGGCCCAAGCCTGACCACGGGCTTCGTAGAACACGTTGTCGATCTGCATCCATGGGGTTTCCACCACTTCCTCATCGACTTGCGGCACTTCACCCGGCGCCAGCGCTTCGGTTTTCAGTGCGGTGTTCAGTTTGACCCGGCCGACGCTGGCCGACAGGCGTTGCGACAGCGAACCCAGGCGGGTAGCCACGTCACCCAGCCAATTGTTGAGGTTGTCGGCACGCGCATAAAACAGCGCGCCGCGCTGGTTCGGGTCAGACAAGCGGGCTTCGTAGCGGCTCAGGGAATTGATGCCTTCCTGGTACTCGGACTCACTGGACGGCAGCACCCAGCTCTTGTTGTCGAAGTTGAAGCGCGGCTCGGCCTTGGCCAGGTCGGCGTCTTCGGCCGACTGCGACTGGGAGCGGGCGAAGTCTTTACGCAGGGCGCGGGTCAGGTCGCGCACTTGCACCAGCACGCCGTATTCCCAGCTCGGCATGTTGTCCATCCACAGGCCTGGGGGGAAACGGTCGTTGGAAATATAGCCACCAGGCTTGTTCAGCAAGGTGCCGACCACAGTCTTGAGGGTTTCGACGGTGGTGTAGCCCACCACCATCTGCTTGCCTTCCTTCTCGGCAGCCAGTTGCGCGTTTTGCTGGACCGGAAACAGTGCCGGCTCCTCGCTCCAGTACCAGCCCAGAGCGCCGGTGACCAACAGGTACAGGCCGAGCACGCTCAGCAGGGCCCGGCTCATCAGCAGAGTACGCAAATAGCTGCGGTTGGCCGACTTGGGCTCAGGCGCGGGGCCTTTGGCACTGCCTGCACGGTTTTTCCAGTCCAGCATGGCGATATCCTTTCAATCACTTGAGTTCATGCACTTGAATTGATGGCGTGCGTTCAAACACTCCGACCACAACCCTACCCCATCGTGCCCGCCCATGCGGGGCTTTTCACCAAACGGGCGCGCGCGAGGCGTTCGACTATAAAGGATGCACGTTTTTTACGCTGCGCGACCAGCGGGTCAGTAACTGAATATCTAGAGCACACAGTTAATTGATGTGTGACACTCATCCGCTGCAAAAGAGGTGCTAGCATAGAGCCATCAGTTCGACCTCAGCATGCACCCTAACTAGTAGTCAGGATATGACCGAGCCAGAAGACCCCAGCCGTGAGCGTCTCAAGCAGCATTTTGCCCAGCGGGTAATTCATCAGGCACGTCAAATTCTTGAGATCTGGCAGCGCCTGCAACGTACCGAATGGTCCGGCGCCGACCTCTCCGAACTCAGCGAAGCCAACCTGCGCCTGCTGCGTTTTGCCGAGCGTTTCGAACAACCGGAGCACGGCCAGCTGGCCCAGCACATCGGCGAATCCCTCAAGGCGGTGGACGAAAACCGCGGCCGCCTCAGCAGCCAGTTGATCACCGAACTCAACCGTTTGATGCAGCGCCTGTCGCGCACTGGCCTGCGTCAGGGCGACCAGCTTGAGCAAACGTTCCTGCCGCCGATGCGCAAGCCAATCTACGTGATGCTGGCCGACCACGAGCGCGCCGAGCGCCTGGCCAAGCAGCTGGAATTCTTTGGCATGAGCGCTCAGTCCCTGGACAGCGTGGCGGCGTTCCATGCGTCGATGGCCGAACGCCTGCCCTCGGCGATTGTGATGGACGTGGACTTCTGTGGCCCAGGCCTGGGCCTCAAGCTCGCCGCCGAAGCTCAGGAAGGTCTGGAACAAAAGCTGCCGCTGCTGTTTTTCAGCCTGCTGGAAACCGACACCCCAACCCGCCTGGCCGCCGTGCGCGCCGGCGGGCAGGAATTCCTCACCGGCACGCTGGAAGCCTCCAGCCTGCTGGAAAAGATCGAAGTGCTGACCTGCGTCGCCCAGTACGAACCCTACAAAGTGCTGATCATCGACGACTCACGAGCCCAGGCGCTGCACACCGAACGGCTGCTCAACAGCGCCGGCATCGTCACGCGCACCTTGATCGAACCGATCCAGGCCATGGCCGAGCTGGCGGATTTCCAGCCCGACCTGATCATCCTCGACATGTATATGCCCGCCTGTACCGGTACCGAACTGGCCAAGGTAATCCGCCACAACGACCGCTACGTCAGCGTGCCGATCATCTACCTGTCGGCCGAAGACGACCTGGACAAGCAACTGGATGCCATGAGCGAAGGCGGCGACGACTTCCTCACCAAACCGATCAAGCCACGCCACCTGATCACCACGGTGCGCAACCGCGCGGCGCGGGCGCGCAACCTCAAGGCGCGAATGGTGCGCGACAGCCTGACCGGCCTGTACAACCACACCCATATCCTGCAATTGCTTGAAGACTGCAGCTTCCGCGCGCGCCGCGAGAACAAGCCGCTGAGCTTTGCCATGCTGGATATCGACCACTTCAAACGGGTCAACGACAGCCACGGCCACCCCATGGGCGACCGCGTGATCAAGAGCCTGGCGCTGTTTCTCAAGCAGCGCCTGCGCAAGACCGATTACATCGGGCGCTACGGCGGCGAAGAATTCGCCATTGTGATGCCCGACACCGACCTGGAATCGGCCTGCAAGGTGCTGGATGAAATCCGTGGGCGCTTCGCCGAAATCCATTACCCGGCCCAGCCGCAGGACTTGTGGTGCACCTTCAGTGCCGGCCTGGTGGAGCTGTGCGACGGCTCCGACAGCCTGATGATGGCCGCCCAGGCCGACGAGGCGCTATACCGCGCCAAGGATGCCGGCCGTAACCGGGTACAGGCCGCGCGCGCATCAAAGCAAAGTGCCATCTTTTCACCGGAATCCACCGAATCCGTCATAACTTTGTAATGGAAACGCAATAACTTCAGGCACTTATCTTTTGCTGTCGGTTGAAACCACGCATGCGCCTGAAGCTGCTGACCAATCTCAATACCCTTCTTCTGGTGGCCGTGTGCCTGGCGCTGGGGGCGACGCTCTGGTGGTCGCAACGCGCGCTGGAGCGGCCGTATCTGCTGATGGAGCGCTACCTGGGCCTGTCCCAGACCTTCCAGAACCAGGCCGCGCGCAATATCGACGACTACCTCGCCAGCGGCGACGCCCTGCGTTTGAGCAGCGCCAGCCAGAGCCTGGAAAGCCTGCTGCAACACCTCGACGAACTGCCCGCCGACCTCGCGCAAAACCTGCGCCCGAGCCTCGCCGACCTGGACGCCTTCAGCAAGACCGACCTGCTCGCTGCCGGCAAACTCGCCGGCGACCCGCAAGCCCTGCTGCTGCAAGCCGAGCGCGAACTGGGCGCCAACCTCGAGCAACTCAGCCAGTACGCTGTGGGCGTCAGCACTGCGGATGCCGCGCGTTACCTGCCGCCGCTGCTGGCCGCCTCACAGCACTTGGGCAAGTTGTCTTTGGCCCGCGACAAACTGGTGAGCAGCGGCCGCGCGGAACTGGCCGACGATGTGGAGCGCGAAGTCACCAATATTCGCTCTCAAGCTGATGTGCTGGAGCAACTGCCGCTGCTGGGCGTCAAGGCCAGCGCCGAATCGAACACCGATGATTTTTCCGCGCTAATGGGCCTGGAAAACACCGAGAAAACCGAAGCCCAGGACACCGGCGTCGACCTCAAGCGCGAACTCAACAGCCTGCTCACCCGCTACCCCGCCGAGCTCAAGCGCACCCGCGAACAGATCCAGCAACGCGCCGACCTGGGCAACGCCACCCGCCTGAAAATCAACGCTGTGCAGCAGGCCATCGCCAGCCTGGAGCCGGTAGTGCGCGCGCAGCACGCCAAGATCCAGGGCGAAGTGCGCCTGATGCAAGGCGTGATGATCGGCCTGATCCTGCTGATCGCGCTGCTGATCGACACCCTGCAGCGCAAACTCGCGCGGGTGCTGACCAACCTGGCTCCGGCCCTGTCGACCTGGGCCGAGGGCGACTTCAGCCAGCCGATCGCCTTGGGCAAGACCAACCGCGAACTGCACGACATCGAAGCCTCGCTGAACCGCCTGCGCGCTTATTTGGTGGACCTGGTGGGCACCATTCGCGGCAATGCCGAAGAGGTCGCCGGCAGCAGCCGCGCCCTCGCCGAGTTGAGCAGCGGCCTGCACGATGGCGCCGAACGCCAGGCCGGGGACACTGCACAGATCCGTGATTCTCTGGGCGAACTCGAAGCGACCATCCAGCAAGTCGCCGGCGATGCCAGCCAGGCCGCCGGCGCCAGCCGCAGTGCGGGCCAGGCGGTGGAGCAAGGCCAACGCGTGATCGGCCTGAGCCTCACCGGCCTGCACGCGCTGGTGGGTGAAGTGCAGCAGAATGCGCAGATGATCGAGAAACTCGCCGAAGAGTCCGCCACCATCGGCGGCGTGCTCACGGTGATTCGCTCGATTGCCGACCAGACCAACTTGCTGGCGCTCAACGCGGCGATTGAAGCCGCCCGCGCCGGCGAGGCCGGGCGCGGGTTTGCCGTGGTCGCCGACGAGGTTCGCTCGTTGGCGCAGCGCACGGCCGGCGCCACCGCCGAGATCCAGACCCTGATCGCCGGCCTGCAAGCCGCCGCGCACCAGTCGGTGCAAGGCATGCGCGCGCAGGTCGAACACGCTGAAGCCACCGCCCAACAGGCCCAGGCGGCGGACGGCGCGCTGGATGAAATCGTCGGCGCGATCCAGACCATTTCCGACACCGCCGTGCGGATTGCCGATGTGACGGCGCAGCAAAGTGGCGCGGTCAGTGAGATTCGCGATAACAGCGAGCGGATTCATCAGTTGGGTGAGGATAATCTGCTGCGAATTGGCCAGGGACGCAGCCAGGGCGAGCACTTGCTGGTGCTGGGCGGGCAGCTCAACACGGCGGTCAAAGCCTTCCGGGTCTAACCTGCCCAATACAGATCCAAAACCCTGTGGAGGCAAATGTGGGAGGGGGCTTGCCCCCGATGGCTGTCTGTCAGTTGACATATTTTTTGACAGACACACTGCTATCGGGAGCAAGCCCCCTCCCACATTTGCCCTCCGGTGTTTTCAGAAATGTGTTGCCAATGACCAGACCGGACAACTTGGTCACATACTTTGCGCTATCCTCGCTAATCGTGCTGCCTACTGCATAGAACTGGACAGTCACAAAGGCTTTGCGGCATAGTCGCCGGGTTCTGCCGTACCCACATCAATAACAAGGAACAGCCGATGGCGACCTTTCTGGTTCTTCACGGACCCAACCTGAACCTGCTCGGCACCCGTGAACCGGGCGTCTACGGGGCAGTCACCCTGGAACAGATCAACCTTGATCTGGAACGCAGGGCCCGTGAAGCCGGCCACCATTTGCTGTACCTGCAAAGCAACGCCGAGTACGAATTGATTGATCGCATCCATGCCGCGCGTGGCGAAGGCGTGGACTTTATCCTGATCAATCCCGCCGCTTTTACGCATACAAGCGTTGCATTACGTGACGCGTTGCTGGCGGTGAGCATCCCATTCATCGAAGTGCATTTGTCCAACGTGCACAAACGTGAAGCTTTCCGCCATCACTCCTACTTCTCCGACGTTGCGGTAGGTGTGATCTGCGGCCTTGGCGCCAGCGGTTACCGACTGGCCCTGGAGGCCGCCCTGGAACAACTTGAACAACCGGCCAAGCGCCCCTGACCGACCCTTGGGAGTTGATGATTCATGGATATCCGTAAAGTTAAGAAACTGATCGAACTGCTGGAAGAATCCGGTATCGACGAGCTGGAAATCAAGGAAGGCGAAGAGTCCGTACGGATCAGCCGCCACAGCAAGACCCCGGCCCAACAGTTCTACGCGCCACAGATGCAAGCACCGGCTCCGGCTGCTGCACCTGCCGCCGCTCCTGCTGCAGCCGCTGCGCCTGCCGCACCGGCCGCGCCAGTACTGAACGGCTTCGTGGTCAAGTCGCCAATGGTCGGTACCTTCTACCGCACCCCGGCACCGACCTCGCCAGCCTTCGTTGAAGTCGGCAAGACCGTGAAAGTGGGCGACACCATCTGCATCGTTGAAGCGATGAAGATGATGAACCACATCACTGCTGAAAAAGCCGGCGTCATCGAATCCATCCTGGTAGAAAACGGTCAGCCGGTTGAGTACGACCAGCCGCTGTTCACCATCGTTTGAACCGCGGAGCGCCTTCGATGTTGAAACCTGCGAAGAAACTGCAAAAAGTCCTGATCGCCAACCGCGGCGAGATCGCGCTGCGTATCCTGCGCGCCTGTAAGGAAGAGGGCATCAAGACCGTCGCTGTTTACTCGACGGCCGATACCGAATTGATGCACGTGAAACTGGCGGACGAAAGCATTTGCATCGGCCCGCCACTGGCCACGAACTCGTACCTGAAAGTCTCGAACATCATCGCCGCCGCGGAAGTGACCGGCGCTGATGGCATCCACCCGGGCTACGGCTTCCTCGCGGAAAACGCCGATTTCGCCGAACAGGTGGAAAAATCCGGGTTCGCGTTCATCGGCCCTAAAGCCGAAACCATTCGCCTGATGGGCGACAAGGTTTCGGCCAAGGACGCCATGATCGCAGCCGGCGTGCCAACCGTTCCTGGCTCCGACGGCCCGCTGCCGGAAGACGAGGAAACCGCTCTGCGCATTGGTCGCGAAGTCGGTTACCCGGTGATCATCAAGGCCGCCGGTGGCGGTGGTGGTCGCGGCATGCGCGTGGTGCACAAGGAAGAAGACCTGATCGAAGCTGCCAAGCAGACCCGCTCCGAAGCGGGCGCCTGGTTCGGCAACCCGATGGTCTACCTGGAAAAGTACCTGACCAACCCACGTCACGTGGAAGTGCAAGTACTCTCCGACGGCCAGGGCCACGCCATCCACCTGGGCGACCGCGATTGCTCGCTGCAACGTCGTCACCAGAAGGTGCTGGAAGAAGCACCGGCACCGGGCCTGGACGAGAAAGCCCGTGAGGAAGTGCTGGCGCGCTGCGTCAAGGCGTGCATCGACATCAACTACCGTGGCGCCGGTACCTTCGAGTTCCTCTACGAGAACGGCCGTTTCTACTTCATCGAGATGAACACTCGTGTGCAGGTAGAGCACCCGGTTTCGGAGATGGTCACCGGTATCGACATCGTCAAGGAGATGCTCAGCATCGCCGCTGGCAACGTGCTGTCCTTCACCCAGGACGACGTGAAGATGCACGGCCACTCCCTGGAGTGCCGCATCAACGCCGAAGACCCGAAAACCTTTATCCCAAGCCCTGGCCTGGTCAAGCATTTCCACGCGCCCGGCGGCAATGGCGTACGTGTGGATTCGCACCTGTACAGCGGCTACAAGGTTCCGTCCAACTACGACTCGCTGATCGGCAAGCTGATCACCTGGGGCGCCACCCGCGACGAGGCCATGGCCCGTATGCGTAACGCCCTGGACGAAATCGTGGTCGACGGCATCAAGACCAACATCCCGCTGCATCGGGACCTGGTGCGTGATGAAGGCTTCTGCGAAGGTGGTGTGAACATTCACTACCTAGAACACAAACTGGCCAACCAGTAAGTGCTCCACCCAACAAAGCCGCCTTCGGGCGGCTTTGTTGTTTGTGGCAGGCACACACAGTTCAAATGTGGGAGGGGGCTTGCCCCCTCCCACATTTGATTTGTGTTCAGTCAGTACAGTCGTCTTCTGCCCTGCTCTCGCGTAAACTTGCGCCCTTTCGCAGCCCCTCCCCGCTGCACACTCATTTTTTCAAAGGTGCCCGCCATGCCTTGGCTGCAAGTCCGTCTCGCCATCAGCCCAGAACAAGCCGAAACCTACGAAGACGCGTTCCTCGAAGTCGGCGCCGTGTCGGTGACGTTCATGGACGCCGAAGACCAGCCGATCTTCGAGCCGGAACTCAACACCACCCCGCTGTGGTCGCACACCCACTTGCTGGCCCTGTTCGAAGACGGCACCGATGCAGCCGCCGTGCTGGCCCATATGGAACTGCTCACCGGTGGCCCGTTGCCCGAGCATCACAGTGAAGTGATCGAGGACCAGGACTGGGAACGCAGCTGGATGGACAACTTCCAGCCGATGCGTTTCGGCCAGCGCCTGTGGATCGTACCGAGCTGGCACGCCGCGCCGGAGCCGGAGGCCGTCAACCTGCTGCTGGACCCGGGTCTGGCTTTTGGCACCGGCACCCACCCCACCACTGCGCTGTGCCTGGAATGGCTCGACGGTCAGGACCTGACCGACAGCCATGTGCTGGACTTCGGCTGCGGCTCGGGGATCCTGGCGATTGCCGCCCTGCTGTTGGGCGCCAAGGAAGCCGTGGGTACCGACATCGACGTACAAGCCCTGGAAGCTTCCCGCGACAACGCCGGGCGCAACAACATTCCTGACGGCAAATTCCCCCTCTACCTGCCGGAAGACTTGCCCCAGGTGCAGGCCGATGTGCTGGTGGCCAATATCCTCGCTGGCCCGCTGGTCTCCCTGGCGCCGCAACTGTCGAGCCTGGTCAAGCCGGGCGGGCGCCTAGCGCTGTCGGGCATCCTCGCAGAACAGGGCGAAGACGTGGCCGCCGCCTACGCCCAGGATTTCGAGCTGGACCCGATCGCCAACCGCGATGGCTGGGTACGCATCAGCGGGCGTCGGCGCTAGAATGAGCGCTTGCCTGAATCGGATGGCCGCATGACCGACAGTTTCGTCACCCAGTGCCCACATTGCCAAGCACGCTTTCGCGTCAACCATGCTCAACTGAGCGTGGCCCGAGGCGTGGTGCGCTGTGGTTCGTGCCTGCAAGTGTTCAACGCGGTGCGCCAGTTGCTGGAGCAGCGCGCCCAGGCCAGCGCACAGGAACCTGAGCAGCCGAGCATCGCCGAGCCGATCGCCGAGGCGCCGCGGGCCATCAGCCAGAAGCAATGGACCGCCGAAGAACTGGACCTGGACAACCTCGACCTCGACGAAGAACTGGCCAAGCTGGAGCGCCGCGAGATTTCGCATACCCAGCAGGCCGGCGCCGAGCGTCGCCAGGCAGGCTCCGACCGCCGGCAAAAGGACGACGCCCTCAGCGCCAGCCGCGATACCGTCAAGGCCGAGGAAGAAAAATGGGCCGCCAGCCTGTTCAGCGACCCGCCGCAAGAGCGCGCCCAGGCCGTCGACGACGACCCTGAACCGACGCGCCAGCGCACCGAACCTTCCATGTCGTTTCACGCCGACGATATCGAAGACGAACCGACGTTACATTCGAGACTGGATGACGATGATCTCGACCCGCCGTTTACGCCCCTGACCCACGCAGCAGAAGCGCCGGAACCCGAAGAACGCTCGCAACCGCGGCGCAAGCGCCCGCGCGCCGAGGCCGGGGTACACGACGAGATGCTGCACGATCTGGAAGACGACCCGCTGCACCTCTACGCGCAGAAGCGCCAGTCGAGCCTCGGCCGTCGCCTGCTCTGGTTGCTGCTGGTACTGATCGCCGCCGCCGGCCTGGCCGGCCAATACATCGCCTACCAGTTCGACGACCTGGCCCGCCAGGACGCCTACCGCCCGTGGTTCCAGCAACTGTGCCCCACACTGGGCTGCACCGTGCCGTCGCGGGTCGATATCGCCCACATCAAGAGCAGTAATCTGGTGGTGCGCAGCCATCCGGAATTCGCCGGGGCGCTGGTGGTGGACGCGATCATCTACAACCGCGCGGTGTTCTCCCAGCCGTTCCCGCTGCTGGAGCTGCGCTTTGCAGACATGAACGGCAGCCTGATCGCCAGTCGTCGGTTCAAACCCGCCGAATACCTGAGCGGCGAACTGGCGGGCGTGAGCGAAATGCCATCGCAGACCCCGATCCATATCTCCCTGGACATTCTCGACCCGGGCAACAAAGCCGTGAATTACAGCCTGAGCTTCCACTCGCCCGAGTGAATCGGTTCATGCCTTGATGCTTGACGGCAGATTCTTGACTTGGCGCTGCGCAACCAAACCGGCGGCGATAAAGAAATAACTGTTCAGATTTTATCCAATTCAGCCTTTATCCAGTCATCGAGAGCGGGTATCATGCCAACCCTTTTTCGAACTCTAATGATCCGGCCCCACAACAGGGAAGTCCTATGTCGGCGGTACGCATCGGCCCATATACATTGCAGAACGGCTTGATTCTCGCCCCTATGGCGGGCGTCACCGACCAGCCCTTTCGTCAGCTGTGCAAGCGTTTGGGCGCGGGTCTAGTAGTCTCGGAAATGGTCACCAGCGACATGAGCTTGTGGAACACCCGCAAATCGCGGATGCGCATGATCCACGAAGGTGATCCCGAGCCCCGCTCGGTACAGATCGCCGGCGGTGATGCACAGATGCTGGCGGATGCGGCCCGGGCCAATGTGGAGTTGGGCGCACAGATCATTGATATCAACATGGGCTGCCCGGCCAAGAAGGTCTGCAACAAGGCCGCCGGTTCCGCGCTGTTGAAAGACGAGCAGTTGGTTGCCGAGATCCTGCAGGCCGTTGTCGCCGCAGTGGATGTGCCGGTAACCCTGAAGATCCGTACCGGCTGGGACCGGGACAACAAGAACGGCCTGACGGTGGCGAAGATCGCCGAACAGGCAGGTATTACAGCGCTGGCGGTACATGGCCGCACCCGCGCCGATCTGTACACAGGTGAAGCCGAGTACGACACCATCGCCGCGATCAAGCAGGCGGTGTCGATGCCGGTGTTTGCCAATGGCGATATCGATTCAGCCGAGAAAGCCCGGCGCGTGCTGCACGCAACCGGCGCCGATGGCTTGTTGATTGGCCGGGCTGCCCAGGGGCGGCCATGGATTTTTCGTGAGATCGACCATTTTCTGCGTACCGGCGAAATCATGCCGGCACCGGAGTTGGTCGAGGTGGAACGTATTCTGCTAGAGCATCTGGCCGCCCTTCACACCTTCTACGGAGATGTGATGGGTGTGCGCATTGCTCGCAAGCATGTGGGTTGGTATCTCGCAACCCTGCCGGGCGCCAGGGAGTTCCGCGCCGGGTTCAATCGTTTGGATGAAACGCAAGCACAGGTCACCGCCGTTCGTGAGTTCTTTGCCGAACGAGACAAGAGCCTGAGAGCAGGGGACGGAGAAGGGGTGGCCGCATGACGATGATGACCGAGACTTTAGTGAGTGGAACAACACCCGTGAGCGACAACGTCAATTTGAAACAGCACCTCAACACGCCGAGCGAAGAAGGCCAGACCCTTCGCGGGAGTGTCGAGAAGGCGCTGCACAATTATTTCGCCCACCTTGAGGGCGCTTCCGTCACGGACGTGTACAACCTGGTGCTCTCCGAAGTCGAGGCGCCCTTGCTCGAAAGCGTGATGAACTACGTCAAGGGCAACCAGACCAAAGCCAGTGAGCTGCTGGGCCTCAACCGTGGCACCTTGCGCAAGAAGCTCAAACAATACGATTTGCTGTAAGCATTCAATCAAACCAGAAAGGCGCCCGCGTAAAACCGGTCGCCTTTTTTGCTGACTCCTTTGCTTTTGATGGAAATTGAAATGACCGACCAGACTACCCGCCTGCCGATCCGCCGCGCCTTGATCAGCGTTTCCGACAAGACCGGCATCCTCGAATTTGCCCGGGAGCTGGAAGCCCTGGGCGTGGAAATCCTCTCCACGGGCGGGACCTTCAAACTGCTGCAGGACAACGGCGTGGCCGCAGTGGAAGTGGCGGACTACACCGGTTTCGCAGAAATGATGGACGGTCGGGTCAAGACCCTGCACCCGAAAATTCACGGCGGCATCCTTGGCCGTCGCGGTATCGACGACGCCATCATGACCGAGCACGGCATCAAGCCGATCGACCTGGTGGCCGTTAACCTCTACCCGTTCGAAGCCACCATCAACAAGCCAGGCTGCGACCTGCCGACCGCCATCGAAAACATCGATATCGGCGGCCCGACCATGGTTCGCTCGGCTGCCAAGAACCACAAAGACGTGGCCATCGTGGTTAACGCCAGCGACTACGCCCAAGTGCTGGAAAGCCTGAAAGCCGGCGGCCTGACCTACGCCCAGCGTTTTGACCTGATGCTCAAGGCGTTCGAACACACCGCCGCCTACGACGGCATGATCGCCAACTACATGGGCACCGTGAACCAGGCCGCCGAGACCCTCTCGACCGAAGGCCGCAGCCAGTTCCCGCGCACCTTCAACAGCCAGTTCATCAAGGCCCAGGAAATGCGCTACGGCGAGAACCCGCACCAGAGCGCGGCGTTCTACGTGGAAGCCAAGCCGGCCGAAGTCGGCATCGCCACTGCGACCCAGCTGCAAGGCAAGGAACTGTCCTACAACAACGTGGCCGACACCGACGCCGCGCTGGAATGTGTGAAGAGCTTCGTCAAGCCGGCCTGCGTTATCGTCAAGCACGCCAACCCGTGCGGCGTGGCCGTGAGCCCGGACGCTGAAGGCGGTATCCGCCAGGCCTACGAACTGGCCTACGCCACCGACACCGAATCCGCGTTCGGCGGCATCATCGCCTTCAACCGCGAGCTGGATGCCGAAACCGCCAAGGCCATCGTCGAGCGTCAGTTCGTCGAAGTGATCATCGCCCCTAGCGTGAGCGAAGAAGCACGCGCCATTGTCGCCGCCAAGGCCAACGTGCGCCTGCTGGCCTGCGGCGAGTGGTCGGCTGACCGCGCCGCTGCCTGGGACTACAAGCGCGTCAACGGCGGCCTGCTGGTACAGAGCCGCGACATTGGCATGATCGGCAGCGAAGACCTTAAAGTCGTGACCAAGCGCGCGCCGACCGAGCAAGAGATCAACGACCTGATCTTCGCCTGGAAAGTGGCCAAATACGTTAAATCCAACGCCATCGTCTACGCCAAGAACCGCCAGACCATCGGTGTCGGCGCCGGCCAGATGAGCCGCGTGAACTCGGCGCGTATCGCCGCGATCAAGGCTGAGCACGCCGGTTTGCAGGTAGTGGGCTCGGTAATGGCTTCCGACGCGTTCTTCCCGTTCCGCGACGGCCTGGACAATGCCGCGAAAGCCGGCGTAACCGCCGTGATCCAGCCGGGTGGCTCGATGCGTGATGCCGAAGTGATTGCCGCCGCTGATGAAGCCGGTATCGCCATGGTCTTCACCGGCATGCGCCACTTCCGTCACTGATCATGTGGGAGGGGGCTTGCCCCCTCCCACCTAAAGCGCATCTGCGGCGTCTACAGAATTTGAGGTTTTTGACATGAATGTTTTGATCATTGGCAGCGGTGGCCGTGAACACGCCCTGGCCTGGAAAGTTGCCCAGGACCCACGCGTCCAGAAGGTTTTCGTCGCACCCGGCAACGCCGGCACCGCCATTGAAGCCAAGTGCGAGAACGTCGCCATCGACGTGCTGGCCCTTGAGCAACTGGCCGACTTTGCTGAAAAGAATGTGTCCCTGACCATCGTTGGCCCGGAAGTACCGCTGGTGGCCGGCGTCGTGGACCTGTTCCGCAGCCGTAACCTGGATTGCTTCGGCCCTACCGCCGGCGCGGCCCAGCTGGAAGGTTCGAAAGCCTTCACCAAGGATTTCCTGGCACGCCACAAGATCCCGACTGCCGACTACCAGAACTTCACCGAGATCGAGCCGGCCCTGGCGTACCTGCGTGAAGTCGGTGCACCGATCGTGATCAAGGCCGATGGCCTGGCGGCCGGTAAAGGCGTGATCGTCGCGATGACCCTGCAGGAAGCCGAAGACGCGGTACGCGACATGCTCGCCGGCAATGCCTTTGGCGAAGCCGGTTCGCGCGTGGTAATCGAGGAGTTCCTCGACGGCGAAGAAGCCAGCTTTATCGTAATGGTCGACGGCAAGAACGTGCTGCCAATGGCCACCAGCCAGGACCACAAACGCGTCGGCGACGCCGACACTGGCCCGAACACCGGCGGCATGGGTGCTTACTCCCCTGCCCCGGTGGTCACCGCTGACGTGCACAAGCGCGTGATGGACCTGGTGATCTGGCCGACCGTGCGCGGCATGGCCGACGAAGGCAACGTGTACACCGGTTTCCTGTACGCCGGCCTGATGATCGACAAAGCCGGCAACCCGAAAGTCATCGAGTTCAACTGCCGCTTCGGCGACCCGGAAACCCAACCAGTGATGCTGCGCTTGCAGTCGAGCCTGGTGCTGCTGGTGGAAGCCGCCTTGGCCCAGGCCCTGGACAAGGTGGAAGCGCAGTGGGATCCACGTCCGAGCGTCGGCATTGTACTGGCAGCCGGTGGTTACCCTGCCGACTACGCCAAGGGCGATGTGATTGAAGGCCTGGACGCGGCTGCTACGCTGGAAGGCAAGGTGTTCCATGCGGGCACCGCGCTCAAGGATGGCAAAGTTGTAACCGCAGGTGGCCGTGTCTTGTGCGCCACCGCAATGGGTGCCAGTGTCGACGCCGCGCAACAACAGGCCTACAAGCTGGCGGCAAAAATCGATTGGAAAGGTTGCTTCTACCGCACCGACATTGGCTATCGCGCCATTGCCCGTGAGCGCGGCGAGAGCCAGTAAGCCGTACAGCTGGAGCTATCCGTTCGGTTAGGCAAGGGCCTCTGGCCCTTGCCGTACTCATGCCTCCCCGCGCATAGTTAACCCCGTGCATCAACCTACGAAGGGATTTCGCCGTGCGCTGGCTCAGGATCGCCATAGGTTTCACTGTCAGCCTGCTGACGCTGCTCTGCCTGTTCCCGGCCCAGGCTGCCGCGCAAGGCAGTGGCTGGGCAGTATTGCTTGATGAGCAGGCCGACCTGCAGCTGAGCGACATCCGTTCCTCGCGCTACACCAACCAATTCAGCCCCATCGAACTGGACCGCATTACCGCCGCGGAACCGGACGGTGCGTTGTGGGTACGTTTCAAGCTGCAGCCCGGCAAGCACGAACAGGTGCTGCGGGTATTTGCGCCGGATCTGTCGCACCTGAGCCTCTACGTGCTGGACGGCGACACCCTGGTCGAACAACAAAGCACCGGCACCCGCCAGCCCCAGGCGGAACGCCCGTTGCCCAGCAGTGATTTCATGCTGCCAATGCCCCAGAGCCAGAAGCCCCTTGAGGTCTACCTGCGCCTGGTCTCCGAACACGAACTGCGCCCCTACATCACCCTGGAACCGGCCGTGCTCGCGGCCGCCGACCAGACCCAGACGCTGATCTACGGCCTGCTGTTCGGCTGCCTGCTGATGCTGATCCTGCACAACATCACGCGCTTCGCCTACCACCGCTCGCGCAGCAGCCTGTGGTTGGCGGCCTGCGAAATCCTGTTGATGCTCAGCCTGTTGCTGTTGCTCAACCTGGCGGGACCCTGGCTGCCGAACTGGCATGCGATCCAGACCCCGGGCGCCTACCTCGCGCTGCTGCTGACCGCACCCTGCGGGCTGATGTATGCCTACCGTTTCTTCATGCCCCTGGGGCCCCACCCGCTGAACAAGCTGTTGATGGCCGACATCCTGTTTATCGTGCTCTGCGGCTTGTTGCTGCTATTCGTCAACACCCTGCCGCTGAACATCATCACCTACGCCCTGGTGGCCCTGGCCGGCTTGAGCATGCTGTTCGTCTCGGCGTGCCACTGGCAAAAAGGCTATCGGCCGGCGCGTCTGTTCGTGGCGGCGATGGTGGTGTTCAACATCGGCACGTTGATCATCCTCCCGGCCCTGCTGGGGCTGACGATGGTGTCGCCGCAAGGCTTGATCATCACCCTGCTGGCCTTTATCTGCCTCAGTGGCCTGTTGATGAGCCTGGCTCTGGGCGAGCGCCAGCGCGCGATTGTCGAGGCGCGCTTCAGCCTCAGCCGCGACCTGGCGGCCAGCAATGCCGAGATCGCGGCCAAGGCCGAGTTCCTGGCCAAGATCAGCCATGAAATCCGTACGCCCATGAACGGCGTGCTGGGCATGACCGAGCTGCTGCTGGGCACGCCGCTGTCGGTGAAACAGCGCGACTACGTGCAAACCATCCACAGCGCCGGCAACGAACTGCTCACGCTGATCAACGAGATTCTCGACATCTCCAAGCTGGAGTCCGGGCAGATCGAACTGGACGACGTGCAGTTCGACCTCAATGCGCTGATCGACGACTGCCTGAGCATCTTCCGCGCCAAGGCCGAGCAACAGAACGTCGAGTTGATCAGCTTTATCCAGCCCCAGGTGCCGCGCGTGATCAGCGGCGACCCGACGCGCCTGCGCCAGGCGATGTTGAGCCTGCTGGAAAACGCCCTGAAAAAAACCGATGAAGGCGAAGTGCTGATCGTGGTTGCGCTGGACGACCGCAGCACCCAGCCGCGCCTGCGCATTGCGGTTCAAGACAGCGGCCTGCCGATGGAAGCCGCCGAGCGCGACGCGCTGCTGCACAGCGAACTGCACAGCAAGAACTTCCTCTCGGCCACCCGCTTGAGCGGCCACTTGGGCCTGGTCATCGCCCGCCAGCTGATCCTGTTGATGAACGGCGAGTTCGGCATCAAGAGCGGCGCCCACCAGGGCAGCACGCTATGGCTGACCCTGCCACTGGATCCGGAACGCCTGGAGCACCCCACCTCCGACCTCGACGGCCCGCTAAAGGACGCCCGCGTGCTGGTGGTGGACGACAACGACACCTGCCGCAAAGTGCTGGTGCAGCAATGCAGCGCCTGGGGCCTCAACGTCAGCGCCGTGCCTTCGGGCAAGGAAGCCCTGGCGCTGCTGCGTACCAAGGCGCACCTGCGCGATTATTTCGACGTGGTCTTGCTGGACCAGAACATGCCCGGAATGACCGGCATGCAACTGGCGGCCAAGATCAAGGAAGACCCGAGCCTTAACCACGACATCCTGTTGATCATGCTCACCGGCATCAGCAATGCGCCGAGCAAGATCATCGCGCGTAACTGCGGGATCAAACGCATCCTGGCCAAGCCGGTGGCGGGCTACACGCTCAAGACCACCCTGGCCGACGAACTGGCCCAGCGCAGCAAAGGTAACGTACTGCCCCGCGTGGTGCCCAGCGCGCCGGCGGCCATCACCGTGCCGAGCGACTTCCGCATCCTGGTGGCCGAAGACAACAGCATTTCCACCAAAGTGATCCGTGGCATGCTCGGCAAGCTCAACCTCAACCCGGACACCGCCAGCAATGGCGAGGAGGCGCTGGAGGCGATGAAGGCCCAGCGCTATGACTTGGTGTTGATGGACTGCGAGATGCCGATCCTCGATGGCTTCTCTGCCACCCAGCAACTGCGCGCGTGGGAAGTCAGCCACCAACGCATTCGCACGCCGGTGGTGGCGCTGACGGCGCATATTCTTTCGGAACACAAAGAGCGCGCACGCCAGGCGGGGATGGACGGGCACATGGCCAAGCCGGTGGAGTTGTCGCAGTTGCGTGAGCTGGTGGAGTTCTGGGTCGCCCAGCGCCAGCAGCGCCCGGAACACGCCCCGTCCTGACCTTGAAATGCAATCAAATGTGGGAGGGGCGGTGCGACGATTCGACTTGCCCCCGATAGCGGTGTATCAGCCAGCACATCTGTCACTGACCCACTGCAATCGGGGGCAAGCCCCCTCCCACATTTACTCTCTGTCGCCTGATAGACTCTCACCACTTTTTCCGCTCGCGAGCCGCCCCTCATGCTCCACGTGTTATTCAGCGTTTACCTGAAGATGCTGGTGCTCTACAGCCCATTCTTTGTGCTGTCCTGCTTTATCAGCCTGACCCGTGGTTATTCCAGCAAGGAACGTCGCCGCCTGGCCTGGAAAGTCGCGCTGGCCACCCTGGTATCGAGCGTGTTGCTGTACCTGTTCGGCCGGGTGATTTTCAGTGTGTTCGGCATCACCGTGGATGCCTTCCGCATCGGCGCCGGCAGTGTGCTGTTTATTTCCGCCCTGGGCATGGCCCAAGGCAAGTCGGCGGTACAGACCGACAACGTGCAGCAGGACGTGACCATCGTGCCGCTGACCATCCCCCTCACCGTCGGCCCCGGTACCATCGGCGCGCTGCTGGTGATGGGCGTGAGCCAGCCGCATTGGGATGACAAGCTCACCGCCATACTCAGCATCGCCCTGGCCAGCCTCACGGTCGGCGTGGTGCTGTACCTGTCCAACCGCATCGAACGCATTCTCGGCGACCAGGGCTTGCAGATTGTCAGCCGGTTGATGGGCTTGTTCGTGTGCGCCCTCGCCGCGCAAATCATCTTTACCGGCGTGCGCGGTTATCTGGTGCCCTAGATCCGGTATTTGGCGATCGCCAGTTGCACCTTGTCGCCCGCGCTTTCGCGCATCAGTTGAATGGTTTTTTCATTCACCACCGAGGTATTCAGCACCAGGCAGGTCTGCCCGCTGAAAGCCTCGAATGACGAACTGTCCCACTCCAGAAACGGCAGCCCCACCTGTTTGCCCACACCGTGTGAGCTGTAAGTCACCAGCACCATGGTCACTTCGCCCGCGCTTTCGGCGCAGGAGGCCAGGCCAAAGTCACCGCCCTGGTGCACCGTGCTGTTGCGCTTGAACAGCTCGAATGAAGCCGGGTGCTGCTTCAACGCCTCCAGTGCGTCCGCCGCCAGCTTGGGCAATGCGCCCAGCAACGGCCCGACCAGCGAACTCGACGCCAGCATGGCGGCAATGATGTTCAGCGCCGCCAACTGCACGGTCAGGCCCTTGCCCGAATGCTTGACCCGTTCGAAGCGGCTGCGCACCGGCAGCCAGCCCAGGCTGATCATCACCTTGATAAATTCCGCGTACCACGCCTCCGTGCCGCGCTGTACCTGCAACACATCGCTGACATAACTGCTGGCCAGCAGGTAGCTCTTGCGGATGTACTCGCGGTTCAGGGCGGACATCCCCTCGATAAACGCGATCACACCGTTGTTCACCACCGCCGCATTACACTCATCCTCGGTGCCCAGCGGCACAGCAGGGGGCGCGCCCGGCCCCCCCGGCAGCTTGTAGGCGGCAATCAACTTGCGCCTTTTGGCACCCATGATCCTTTTGTGATGTCGCTCCATTTCTGCTCTCCACAACCACCCCACATGGGGCTCACCCCCACACTAGTGCGTGGCCGGTGGGCTTTCCAGACGACAAACATCGCTTGGTCCGCCACCCGAAAAAGCCACGCCCAGCAATCACGCGGCGTACCTGTGCACCTTCCGTTATTCAGCGCTGAAAAAAGAAAAAGCTCCGAACAACCGCAGGTTTTCACCCTGTGTCATTCGGAGCTTTCTGGCGCATGGCAGGCCGTTTTCAGGAGGCCGGTTTTTCGCCGTACCAGCGTGGCGTGTACACCCAGTCGCCACCACCGGCGCGCGGAAACACGCAGGTGGTGGACGAGCCGATCAGCACCATGGTGCGCATGTCCACCTGCTCCGGCGTCAGCTGCCCCAGCGTGGTGACGCGCAGGGTCTGGCCCGGGCGACCGATATCACGACCCAGCACCACCGGCGTTTGCGCCGTGCGATGCAACGCGACGATTTCCAGCGCGCGCCCCAGCTGCCATGGCCGCGAGCGGGAGATCGGGTTGTAGAACGCCAGCGCCAGATCGGCCTGGGACGCGAGGTCCAGGCGCTTTTCGATGATCGACCAGGGCTTGAGGTTGTCCGACAGCGACATCACGCAAAAGTCATGACCCAACGGCGCGCCCGCCTGGGCGGCGGTGGCCAGCGAGGCCGAGACGCCCGGCAGGATTTCCAGGTCGACCTGGTGCCAGGCCGGGTCGCTGGACTCATGCAATGCCTCGATGACCGCCGCCGCCATGGCGAACACACCAGGGTCGCCGGAGGACACCACCACCACTGAACGCCCAAGGGCGGCCAGCTCGAAGGCGTGGCGGGCACGCTGCATTTCTTCGCGATTGTCGGTGCAGTGCTGCACTTGATCCTCGCGGAACGGCCCGGCCATGCGCACATAGGTTTCGTAACCCAGCACATCGGTGCAGCGCGCCAGTTCGGCTTTCACCGCCGGCACCATCAGCTCGGCAGCGCCAGGGCCCAGGCCGATTACGGCAAGGCGGCCACGGGCGCGGCCAACCTGCGCCAGGTCCAAGGGCTGCTCGGCGACGCTGATAGAGATATCGGCATCTTGCTCGACGTTGCCAAACCGCAGCGGCACACCCAGCTCCAATGCGGCTTCATGCAACGAGGATTCGGCCATCTGCGTATCGCTGGCCTTCAGGCAGGCCAGGGATTGCAGCGCGATCCCCGCGTCGTGCAAGGCCGTGCGTACACGCTCGGCCAAATCTGCGCCCGGCTTGCAGGTCACGCACACCGTCTGCGGGTAAATCAGCAATTCGTTGGCCTCAGGCTTGCGCTCGGCGCTGCCCACATGGATCGCCAGGCGCGCCTGCTGATCCTGCGGCAAGTTGGCCTGCTCCAGCCACGGCGCCGCGCCTTCGATGCGCACGCTTTCGCCGGCCAGCAGGTCCGAGACAAAGCGCTTGCCCAGTTCCAGGTCGGCCAGTTGATAACCGGCAGGCGGGTTGAGCAGGCAGGTACCGAAACGCAGCTCGCCACTGGTGGTGATCGCCGCCGCCACATGCAGTGCGGCCGCAATCTCGCGCGCCATTACGTTCACGCCGCCCAGGCCACCGAGCAAGGGCACCACGGCGCTGCCGTCTTCCGCCACGGCCAGCACGGCGGGTTCTTCGCCCTTCTCCAGCAGCAACGGCGCCAGGGTGCGGATGATGATGCCGGCGGCGCACAGGGCAATCAGCGGCGTGCCTTGCTGGTACAGCTGGCGCAGGGTCGTGCCGAATTCACTATAGCTCTGGTCGGCGCCTTCAACGCGCCCGGCCAGGCCGTGGATCAATGCGCCAGGGTAAACCTGTTGGATTTTGCGCGCGGTGGCCAGGCTGCCCTGGCCCAGGATCACGATTGCCGGTGTCATCACCCTTGCCACCGTTCACCGGGCACGATGATCAGCGAAAAGTACGGCGAGGACGACGGGTCGACCTGATCCAGCGCGACGATTTTCTGGTTGGCCATGGTGGCGCGTTCCACATACAGCGCGCGCCCGGCCAGACCGAGTTCTTCCAGCACCTGGCGCACCTTGGGGAAGTTACGACCCAGCTTCATGATCACCGCCGCGTCGGCATCCGCCAGGCGGCGCTTGAGGTCGTCATGGGGCAGCACGCCCGAGAGCACCGACAGGCTCTGGTTGCGATACACCAGCGGCGCGCCCAGTACCGAGGCGCCGCCGAGCATCGAGCACACGCCAGGGATGACCTGTGCTTCGTAGCGTTCGGCGAGGCGGTCGTGCAGGTACATGTAGGAGCCGTAGAAGAACGGATCACCTTCGCAGATCACCGCCACATCGCGGCCGGCGTCCAGG
Source organism: Pseudomonas sp. AC463 (assembly GCF_979253585.1). Classification (NCBI taxonomy): domain Bacteria; kingdom Pseudomonadati; phylum Pseudomonadota; class Gammaproteobacteria; order Pseudomonadales; family Pseudomonadaceae; genus Pseudomonas; species Pseudomonas sp. AC463. The sequence goes on from NZ_CEEDDZ010000015.1 coordinate 80,673, forward strand.
TGCGCGGCCACGTCGACGCTGGCAGCGTCGTAGAAATCGCTGATCACTTGCTCGTAGGACATCGGCGCCGGCAGCACCTCGGTGGTCACCGGATACACCAGCGGCATCAGGGTTTGCTGGGGCACCAGATGGTCTTCGATGATGCCGAAGGCATTGCCCTTTTTACCCTTGGCCACGAAGTACGCCACCACCGGCGACTCGCGCAGCAGGCGCAGGGCCTTGAGGGTGATCAGCTCCGGGTCGCCGGGGCCGACGCCCAGGCCGATCAAACGTCCGCGTGCCGGCATTATTCGACCTCCGTGGCGAGGGCGTTGACCGCAGCGGCGGCCATGGCGCTGCCGCCCAGGCGACCCTGCATGATCACGAACGGCACGCCACGGCTGTCGGCCGCCAGCATCGCCTTGGATTCGGCTGCGCCGACAAACCCGACCGGGAAGCCGAGGATCAACGCCGGTTTCGGCGCGCCGGCGTCGAGCATTTCCAGCAAGTAGAACAACGCCGTCGGTGCGTTGCCGATCACCACTACGCTGCCTTCCAGGTGCGGGCGCCACAGTTCCAGGGCGGCAGCGGAGCGGGTGTTGCCCAGTTCGCGCGCCAGCTCCGGCACGCTGTCGTCGCGCAGGGTGCAGATCACTGGGTTATTGGCCGGCAGGCGCGTGCGGGTCACGCCTTCGGAGACCATCCGCGCATCACACAGAATCGGCGCGCCGGCGGCCAACGCATCGCGCCCGGCCTTGCCTGCGCCTTCGGAAAACTGCAGGCCGTCGATCGCATCGACCATGCCGCACGCATGAATCACCCGCACCGCGAGTTTTTCCAGATCAGCCGGGATGCGGTCCAATTTGGCTTCCGCGCGAATAATGGCGAAGGAGTTGCGATAGATCTCCTGACCGTCGCGGATGTAATCAATCATCGGTGTTGCTCCGTGGGCGAGCGCGCAGCAAGGCGCCCGTCGCTTCAATAGAAAGAGTGCGTGCGTGCAGCCGGCCGAAACCGGGTTGGGCTGCGTCGCGAAAATAGACGTCGTAGTGGCCGGGGCTCACCGCCAGCAAGGTGACCGGCGCCACGTGGGCGGCGGCGCAGGAGCGTGGGCAGCCGGACAGGTGCACCTCGACGCCAGGGTTCAGCGCGGCGAGTTGCACGGCGTCGGCCTTGGTGTCCGCCAGCGCCTTGCCGCAGCCGCTGGAGCCGGTGCAGGCGGTCATGCGCGCCAGCGGCTGGTCAACTGAGCAGAGGAAGCCCAACTGCGCCAGGCGCTCGGCGACGGCGTGAGGCTTTTCGACGTTGGGCAGCAGCACGCCTTGCCAGGGGGTGAAGCGCAAGGTGCCGTCGCCATGGTCGCTGGCAAGTTGCGCGATGCCCTTGAGCATCGTCGAGTCCAGGCGGCCCAAGGGGGCGATGGCGGCGACGTAGAACTGATTCGTTTGCACCTGTGGATAAGTTCCAAGATGCAGCAAAGCGCCACTGGCCGGGCGTTTGAAGCCATCGGCCGGCAGCAGCGGCAGGCTGAGGCGGCCCAATAACTTATCCACAGCCAGATGGCGCATGCGCGCTTGTTCGGCGGTCGCCAGGTCGAGAAACGCCTCCAGCACCGCCACCACCAGTGCATGGCCCTGCTCCAATGGCACGGCTGCCAACGGCGCATCCAGCCCCGGGCAACCGGCCAGGCCGAACGCGAGCAGCGTCTCGCCATTGCGTAGAAACGCCGACAGCCACAGGTCGTGGTGATGTTCGAGCATTGCCAGGGCCTCGCCGCCATCCAGCTGCACGGCGAACTTGGCCGACAGCTCATGAAAGCGCGGATTGGTTTGCAGGGTGGCCAGGATCTGCGCGGCGAGTGGCCGGGTGTCGAACAGCATGTACGGGTCGATGCCGGCGCTGGGGCTGAGCATCAGGTTGCGCACGTCATCACCGGCGGCGTTGCTCGGGCCCAGGTCGGCGGCCAGCAGCATGGCGATCAGCGCGTCCTGCTCGGCGCCGATCCCGCGAATCTGCAGGTTGGCGCGATTGGTCGCCTCGATCACCCCGCCCGCATAGGCCTGGGCCGCGTCCGCCACGGCATGCGCCTGCGCGCTGGTGATCGAACCGCCGGCCAGTTTGATCCGGCAAATGCCGCCGTCCAACGCCTGGACAATACGAAGCAACCCCGGACAAGCCGAGGGGCGCAAGGTATTTACAGTGGGCGTTGGGTTCACGGGGCTACCGGTTGATGGGTAAAGGCGCGGTATTATGCCTGCTTTGTCCGGCGGCATGAAAAGCCTGCCCGTCGGATGTCGTTCAAGGAATTCATATGTCGCCCTGGCTGACGGTTGTAGGCATCGGTGAAGACGGCTTCAAGGGGCTGGGCAGGAATGCCCGGCATGCCCTGTTGCGTGCCCAGCGGATTATAGGCGCTCAGCGCCAGCTGGACCTGCTGCCGGTGTGCATTCGTGGCGAGCGCCAGCTGTGGCCGAGCCCGTTTTCCCTGGAGCCGGTGTTGGCCAAGCGCGGCGAGCCGGTGTGTGTACTGGCCAGCGGCAATCCGATGTTTTATGGCGTGGGCGCCAGCCTGGCGCGGCAAGTGCCGGTGGAGGAGTTGCTGATTCTGCCGGCGCCGTCCTCGGTGTCGCTGGCAGCGGCGCGGTTGGGCTGGCCGTTGCAGGAGGTGGTGACCTTATCCGTAGTCGCCCGGCCGGTGGCGGCGATCAATGCGCACCTGGCCAGTGGCGTGCGGTTGCTGGTGTTAAGCAATGATGGCAACAGCCCTGCGTTGATTGCTTCGCTGTTGGCGGAATCGGGTTTTGGGCCCAGCCAGTTGAGCGTATTTGAGCACCTGGGTGGCGCGGATGAGCGGCGTATCGACGGCGTGGCGGCAGATTGGCAACACGCCTCGGTCGCCGATTTGAACCTGGTCGCCATCGACTGCCTGGCGTCCATCGACACCCCACGCCTGTCACGTCTGGCCGGCCTGCCGGATTCGGCCTTCAAGCACGACGGCCAGCTGACCAAACGCGATGTACGCGCCATGACCCTCTCGCGCCTGGCGCCGGTGCCCGGCGAACTGTTGTGGGACGTGGGCGCGGGCAGTGGCTCCATCGGCATCGAATGGATGCGTGCGCACCCCAGCTGCCGCGCGTTGGCGATTGAGGCGGATGAAGGCCGCCAGGGCCTGATCGAACACAACCGCGACGCCCTTGGCGTGCCCGGCTTGCAACTGATTCGCGGCAAAGCCCCGGACGCATTGCGCGGCCTGCCGGCGCCGGATGCGATCTTTATCGGTGGCGGCGTCACCCGCGAGGGCGTGCTCGACACCTGCTGGCACCACCTGCGCCCCGGCGGCCGTTTGGTCGCCAATGCCGTGACCCTGCAAAGTGAAATGACCCTGATGAACTGGCGCGCGAAGCATGGCGGCGAACTGACGCGTATCCACGTGGCCCAGGCCCAGCCGTTGGGCGAGTTCGATACCTGGCGCCAGGCGCTGCCGATTACGTTGCTGGACGTGGTCAAGCCGCTATGAAACGCATCCTGTTGCTGGGCGGTGTGACCGAGGCACTGGCCATCGCGCGGACCTTGGGCCCGGAGCATATCTACAGCCTGGCGGGCGTTGGCCGCGTGCCGACTGACCTTACGTGCCAGGTACGGGCCGGCGGTTATGGCGGCGCCGAAGGATTGGCGCAGTTTGTGCGCGCTGAGGGGATTGGCCTGGTACTCGACGCGACCCACCCTTATGCGGCGCAGATCAGCCGCAATGCCGCTGAGGCTGCGCGTTTATGTGGCGTTCCTTGCTGGGCGTTGCGGCGTCCGGCGTGGGTGCCGCAGGCGGGGGATGATTGGCGTGAGGTCAGTGATTGGGCCTCGTTGATTGAGGCGTTGCAACCCTTCAAGCGCCCGTTGTTCACGTTGGGGCGTGAGCCGTTGCAGCACCTTGATGAAATTCCCGTCGATCAATTCTGGACGTTGCGTGCACTGGATATGTATCCGGGAAATGCGCGCTGTGAAGTCATCGGCGCGCGTGGGCCGTTTCTGATTGATGACGAGCGCGCGTTGTTTGAACGGCGTGGGATTGATGTGTTGATCAGCAAGAACAGCGGCAGTACGGCGACGGAGCCCAAGCTGGAAGTCGCGCGGGAGCGCCGGGTGCCGGTGCTGGTGTTGAAGCGCCCGGGGTTGCCAGCAGTGGACCGAGAATTCACCTGCGCTGCGGCGACCCTACAGGCCATCCAGACTCTTTGAACAACACCGATCCAATGTGGGGGGGCTTGCTCCCGATAGCGGTGTATCAGTCACAGATTTGTTGACTGACACACTGCCATCGAGGGCAAGCCCCCTCCCACCTTTGACCTGTGTTCTGAGTTGCCCGCGCCTATTGCCTGCCGATACCCTCATGCACCCGATCAGCCAGCAACTGCGAGAGACCTGCTTTGAAGACAATGCGGGTGATGGTCTTTTGATTCGCACCGCTCTCAACGATATTGCACGCGCCCAAGGCATGACCCAAATAGCCCGCGACGCTGGCCTCGGACGCGAAAGTTTGTATAAAGCCCTCTCCAGCACTGGCAATCCCGAGTTCGCGACTATCATGAAAGTCATGAAAGCTCTGGGCCTCAAGCTTCACGCCAGGGCGGTCTGATACCACTGCGACACCAAACCACACCGGCCCTTTTTACTTATCCCCCCCGATCAGGCTAAATACCCACCTGATCGTTTAACCCTACGGATCGTCCGCCATGGCCCGTCAACGCTTTGCAATTGCCTGGATCGCCTGCCTAGCAGTGCTGTTCAATGCGTTTGCCATGCCGATGGCCAGTGCGATGCAGCAATCCCAGGACCCTGTGCAGCAATTGATATGGGGCGGTTTCTGCTCCTCCAATGGCGCAAGCCTCAAGGCGATTGCCCTGGGCAAGCTGGAAATTCCGGCGCCGCAGCAGGACGAACATTCCACCATGCAGCATTGCTGGTGTTGCTCGGGCTCGGCGCCGTTGGTGGCGTTGCCGGGGCATGTGCCGCAGTTGTATGTCACGCGGTTCGATGCATTCCAGAGCCTGCCGCCCCCTTCGCTGCAATCGCCGACACCGCGTCAGCAATGGCCGAGCCTCAACCCGCGCGCCTCTCCAACGGTCTGATTTCTTCGCAAGTGAACTGCGTTTAGAACCGTTCTGGAGAACTGCCATGCTCAAATCTTCCCTGCTTCTGGCGGCATTGCTGCTGCCGGTGTTCAGTGCCGCCAATGCCGACGACTACAAGGCCGGCGACCTGTTGGTCAGCAACCCCTGGTCCCAGGAATTGCCGCCGAACGCGCCCACCGTCGCGGCGTATTTCGTGATTCACAACACCGGCGAAACCCCGGACCGCCTGCTCAGCGTCGACACCCCGGTGGCCGACAAGGCCGAGTTGCATGAGCATGTGATGCAGGGCGACTTGATGAAGATGCAGCAAGTGCCCAGCGTGGCCGTGCCCGCCAAGGGCGACCTGACCTTCGCACCCATGGCGTACCACGTGATGTTGCTCGGTCTCAAGGACCGCAGCCTGCTGGCCGATGGCAAACAGTTCCCGCTGACCCTCACCTTCGAAAAAGCCGGCAAGGTCGAAGTGGAAGTGTCGGTGCAGAAAGTGCCGCCAGTGCCGCCAGTGCCCAGCCACGAGCATAAGCACGCCCAGTAGGCCAACACTCGATGGGCGCCCCTCGCGCCAGGCACCGTCCACACCACCGCGTAATGCGCGGCAGCTGGATCAGCCTGTTCGCCATGCTGATGATCTTTATCGGTCCGCTGATTTCCCAAGCGATGCCGATGGATCATCACGCCGGTATGTCGATGCAAATGCCCATGGACATGTCGGGCGACCATCACGCACACACCCCCGCCCCTGACGAACACCACGCCCTCTGGTCCAAGTGCGGCTATTGCGACCTGCTCTACAGTTGCCCCGCCCTGCCCGGCGGCGTTTCAACCTTCACCCTCAGCACCCCGCCGCCGGCCAACGCCCTCACCCCCGCCACGCGCCTGGGCCACGCCCGGCAAAGCATCTTCCCCGGCGCCCGCAGTCGCGCGCCGCCCATCATCGCGTAAGCGCTTAATACCGTTACTTCACCCCGGCCGACTTCAGACAGCCAGCCGCAGGCTGCTGGCCGTGTTGTTTACGATTGATTGATGGGATTTTTATGTCCAGGTTTTCTGCTGACACCCGTTTGGGATGCACCCCCGTGCTCGCCGTTTTATGCGGCGCGCTCCTGGCGCCACAGGCCCAGGCCGACGAACATGAACTGAGCCCCACGGTGATCACCGCCATCGCCCCCAGCTCACCGCTGACCGTGGTCACCCACCCGAAAGACCCGCGCCAGCCGGTGCCGGCCAGCGATGGCGGCGACTACCTCAAGACCATCCCCGGCTTCGCCCTGGTGCGCAACGGCGGCACCAACGGCGACCCGGTGTTACGCGGCATGTTTGGCTCGCGCCTGAATATCCTCACCAACGGCAGCCAGATGCTCGGCGCCTGCCCGGGCCGGATGGACGCGCCCACCGCGTACATCTCGCCGGAAACCTACGACAAACTCACCGTGATCAAAGGCCCGCAAACCGTACTCTGGGGTCCCGGAGCGTCGGCCGGCACGGTGCTGTTCGAGCGCGAGCCGGAGCACTTCGGCGCGCTCGGCACCCGCCTCAACGCCAGTGTGCTGGCCGGCTCCAACGGGCGTTTCGACAAGGTCATCGATGCCGCCGCCGGTGGCCCGCTGGGCTATGTGCGTGTGATCGGCAACCAGGCCCACGCCGACGACTACAAGGACGGCAACAACGACACCGTCGCCTCACGCTACGACAAATGGAATGGCGACGTCGCCGTGGGCTTCACCCCCGACGCCGACACCCTGCTGGAACTCACCGCCGGCCGTGGCGATGGCGAAGCACGCTACGCCGGGCGCGGCATGGACGGCTCGCAGTTCCTGCGCGAAAGCCTGGGGCTGCGGTTCGAAAAGTCCAATATCGGCGAGGTGCTGGACAAGGTCGAAGCCCAGGTCTACTACAACTACGCCGACCATGTGATGGACAACTACAGCCTGCGCAGGCCGTCGGGCACCGGGATGATGGCCGGGCCGATGGCCGCCAACGTCGACCGCCGCACCCTCGGCGCGCGCATCAAGGCCACCTGGCGCTGGGCCGATGTGCAACTGATCGGCGGCCTGGACGCACAGACCAACGAACACCGCGAACGCAGCAGCATGGGCATCGACACTTACAAGGATTTGCCCAAGGTCAAGGACGCCAACTTCCACAACTACGGCGTGTTCGGCGAACTCACCTGGTACGCCGCCGACCGCGACCGCCTGATCACCGGCGCGCGCCTGGACCGCGCCTCGGCCAAGGATTTTCGCGAAGCCAGCGCAACGGCAGGCGACACCCGCGCCGATACCCTGCCCTCGGGTTTTGTGCGCTACGAGCACGACCTGGCCGACAGCCCCACCACCCTCTACGCCGGGTTGGGGCACGCGGAGCGTTTCCCTGATTACTGGGAGCTGTTTTCCCCAGACACCGGCGCCGTCGGTGCGGTGAATGCCTTCGACGGCGTGAAACCGGAGAAGACCACCCAAATCGACTTCGGCGCGCAGTACAAAAGCGCCGACCTCGAAGCCTGGGCCTCGGGTTATATCGGCCAGGTGCGCGACTACATCCTGTTCGACTACCGGCCGGGGATGATGGGCACCACCTCCCAGGCGCGCAACGTAGACGCGCGCATCCTGGGTGGCGAACTCGGCGCGGCCTACAAACTGACGCGCAACTGGAAGGCCGACGCGACCCTGGCCTATGCCTGGGGCAAGAACAGCAGCGACGGCAAGGCACTGCCGCAGATGCCGCCGCTGGATGCGCGCCTGGGCCTCACCTACAGCGAAGACGACTGGAGCGCCGGCGCGCTGTGGCGCGTGGTCGCCGCGCAGAATCGCATCGACGCGAACAAGGGCAACGTGGTCGGCAAGGACTTCGACAAGAGCGGCGGCTTTGGCGTGTTCTCGCTGAATGCGGCGTATCGCATCAATAAAAACTTCAAGGTCAGCACCGGCGTCGACAACCTGTTCGGCAAGGCCTACGCCGAGCACCTGAACCTGGCCGGCAACGCCGGGTTCGGCTACCCGGCCAACGACCCGCAAGCCATCAAGGAGCCCGGTCGAACACTCTGGACCAAAGTTGACATGAGCTTTTAAAAGCATCGGGGGCAAGTCCCCTCCCACCTTTGAATGTATTCACAAATCAAATGTGGGAGGGGGCTTGCCCCCGATGGCGGCCTGACCAACACAAAAAATTCAAAGCCTTTGCGGAGCCCCCTGATGACCACCCAAAAAATCTCCTTCTACAACCTGGCCTGGCGCTGGCACTTCTACGCCGGCCTCTTCGTCGCACCCTTCATGGTGCTGCTGGCCCTCACCGGCATCATCTACCTGTTCAAACCCCAACTCGACCCACTGATGTACGCCAACCTGCTCACCGTACCCGCCGCCGAACACGCCCTGAGCGCCGACGAGCAACTGCAACGCGCCCAGGCCGCCTTCCCCCAGGGCAAGATCAGCAAATACCTGCCACCAGCCGACGCCACCAGCAGCGCGCAGTTCGTTATGCATCAAGACGGCCGCGAAGTCAGCGTGTTCCTCGACCCGTATCGCGGCAGCGTACTCGGCGAGCAGGACGCGAAATACAACCTGCAAGCCATCGCCCGCGCCCTGCACGGCGAGCTGATGATCGGCACCGTGGGCGATCGCCTGGTGGAACTCGCCGCCGGTTGGGGCGTGATGCTGGTGGTGTCGGGCCTGTACCTGTGGTGGCCGCGCGGCAAGTCGTCGGCCGGGGTGCTGTGGCCACGCTTCAACAGCCGTGGCCGTGTGCTATGGCGTGACATGCACGCAGTCGCCGGTTTCTGGGGCGCGGCCTTCCTGTTGGTGATGCTGCTCAGCGGCATGACCTGGACCGGCTTCTGGGGCAAGCAATACGCCGACCTGTGGAACACCTTCCCTGCCGCCATGTGGAACAACGTGCCGCAATCCGACCAGCAGGCGCGGGTGCTCAACACCGCCAGCCAGCAGACCGTGCCCTGGGCCATGGAAAACACGCCGATGCCGATGTCCGGCGACCACGCCGAACACATGAACCACGGGTCCATGCATGCGGCGCCGGCCGCACCGAGCATTCGCCTGCAACAAGTGGTCGACCTGGCCACCGCGCGCAAGGTCGAGCCCGGCTACAGCATCACCTTCCCGACCACCGCCGAAGGCGTGTTCACCGTGGCGGTGTTCGCCAACGACCCACGCAACGACGCTACCCTGCACGTGGACCAGTACACCGGCAAGGTCCTCGCCGATGTGCGCTGGGAACACTACAACACGGTGGCGCGCGCTACCGAAACCGGGGTGATGCTGCATGAAGGCAAGATGTTCGGCTGGGTCAACCAACTGATCGTGCTGCTGATCTGCCTGATGATCCTGCTCAGCGCCGTGAGTGGCGTGGTGATCTGGTGGAAGCGTCGCCCACAGGGCGGCCTGGGTGTTCCGCCGTTGCGCCATGACCTGCCCAAGTGGAAAACCGCGATGGTGATCATGCTCGCGCTGTCGATCATTTTTCCGTTGGTGGGCGCCTCGTTGATTGCGGTGTGGGCCCTGGACCGCCTGGTGTTGGCGCGGCTGTTCACGCAACGTGAATCTGCCTCAGGTTCTGCATGAAGCAGGCGAGATGCCCGCTGCAGACGGCTTCTGTAGCCTTGCGCAACTTTTGCCCCGCAGCCAATAAGTGTTAACTTATAACACTTTCTGCGTTATCGTTGCTCGCCGCGCTCTGCGGCGAGTACCCCCGTAAAGAAGATTGATCGACCGATGAACAAGTACCTTGCGTCCGGCCTGTGCCTGCTCGCCCTGCATAACAGCGCCCAGGCCCTGACCCTGCCCGCCAGCCCCATCACCGCGCCTGAAGTGGACGACCAGCACGTCGACCTGCACACCCCGACCACCGCCGGCTCGCGCCTGAACCTCACGGCCCTGCAAACCCCCGGCAGCGTCGAAAGCCAGACCGGCGCGCAGATCCGCGAACGTGGCGACGCCAGCGTGCAGGACGCCATTTCCCGCGCCACCGGCATCAGCCGCACCGGCTCGCCCGGCGACGGCGGCACCTCGCTGTCGGCCCGTGGTTTTACCGGCCAGGGTTCGGTGATGCAGCTGTACGACGGCAATCGCATGTACATGGGCATGGGCACCTCGACCTTCCCGGTGGACACCTGGTCAGTGGAACGCGTCGACGTTTTGCGCGGCCCAGCCTCGGTGCTGTATGGCGAAGGCGCCACCGGTGCAGTGGTCAACACCGTGCCGAAAAAACCGTTCAGCGGCGCGATCGAAAACCATATCCGCCTGGGCTACGGCTCTTATGATCGCCAGCAACAAGCCCTGGACAGCGGCGGCTCGCTGACCGACACCCTGAGCTACCGCCTGAACCTCAACCGCCTGCGCAGCAATGGTTTCATCGACCGTGGCGACTCCAGCAGCGACTTCGTCAGCGGCGCCCTGCGCTGGCAGGCCGCCGACAACCTGAGCTTCACCTTGGCCAGCGACTACGGCGACCAGCACCCGCAAAACTACTTCGGCACGCCGCTGATCAACGGCCAGTTGCACAAGGGCCTGCGCGACAAGAACTACAACGTCAGCAACGACACCCAGCACTACAACGACCAGTGGACGCGCCTGACCAGCGAATGGCAGATCAACGACAGCGTCAGCGCCACCAACGAGCTGTTCTACCTGAAAAACCAGCGCCGCTGGCAGAACGCCGAGAACTACAACTTCACCAACGGCCAACTGACCCGCAGCGGCAACTACGGCATCAAGCACAATCAGGAGCAGGTCGGCGACCGCCAGACCTTCACCTTCAAACACACGCTGTTCGGCCTCGACAGCCAGACCGTGACCGGCGTGGAGTACAACCGCATCCGCTTCCGCCTGGCCAGCAACTCGCCGTTTGCAGACACGTTTTCCACCGGCCAACCCATCGACGTGAACCACCCGGCACCCGGCCAGTTCGCCAGTAACGACCCGTTCCAGCCGCTGTTCGCCAGCACCACCAAAACCGTGGCCGGCTTCGCCGAAAACCGCCTGCAACTCACCGATCAACTGTCGCTGATCACCGGCATCCGCCGCGACTACGCGCACATCGACCGCGACAACTTGCGCGACGGCAGCCAGAGCGACAAGACCCTCACCGGCAATAACTGGAAGGTCGGCCTGGTGTATGCGATCACCCCGGACACCTCGATCTACGGCCAGTACGCCACCAGCACTGACGGCGTCGGCGGCCTGATTTCCCTGAGCCCCGGCCAGCAGCAATTCGACCTGGCCACCGCCAAGCAGACCGAGATCGGCGTCAAGCAAGCCTTCTGGAACCAGCGCGGCGAATGGACGTTGGCGGCCTATCACATCGTCAAGAAAAAGCTGCTCACCGACACACCGGGCGACCCCGACCACCAGCAGCAAGTCGGCCAGCAATCCTCCCGTGGCCTGGAAGCCAGCCTCGACCTGCAACTGCCGCACGCCTGGCAGCTACAAGCCAACGCGGCCATCGTCCACGCGCAGTACGACGACTTCAACCAGGACGTCAACGGCGTGCAGGTCTCCCGCGATGGCAACCGCCCGGTGGACGTACCGCGCCGCACCGCCAACCTGTGGTTGAGCAAGGCCGTGACCGACGACATTCGCGCCGGTGCCGGGGTGCGCTACGTCGACGCGCGTTATGCCGACATGGCCAACCAGAACGAGTTGCCGAGCTACACCGTGGTCGATGCGACGGTGTCGTGGCAGGCGGCGCGCAACACCACCCTGGGTCTGCAATTGAACAACCTGTTTGACCGCACTTATGCCGTGAGCCAATACAACGACGGCCAGCAATGGATTTTAGGTGAGCCACGCTCATTCTTCGTCACGGCGGACTACACCTTCTAACAAAATGTGGGAGGGGGCTTGCCCCCTCCCATATTTGACCTGTGTTGGACTTGAGAATATTGATGACCTCACTCACCCTCACCGACGTGACTTGGACCCCGTCCGATCACGGCCACTGTCACCACCACTTCCAGCTGCGAAACGCCAGCCTGCAAGTCGGTGCGGGGGAGTTCGTGGGCCTCATCGGCCCCAACGGCAGCGGCAAGACCAGCCTGCTGCGCTGCGCCTACCGGTTCAGCAAACCGGCCCACGGCGACGTGCTGCTCGCCCACCAGAACGTGTGGAAACAAACCGCCAAATGGTGCGCGCAACGCATCGCCGTGGTGCTGCAGGAATTCCCCGATGCCTTCGGCCTGCGCGTGGACGAAGTGGTTGCCATGGGCCGTACGCCGCACAAAGGCTTGTTCGATGGCGACACTTTGCACGACCAGCAGTTGGTGCAGAGCGCACTTGAATCCGTCGGCCTGCTGGGTTTCGAAGACCATGCCTTCGCCACCCTCTCGGGTGGTGAAAAGCAGCGCGTGATCCTCGCCCGCGCCCTGGCCCAGCAGCCACAGTTGCTGATCCTCGACGAGCCGACCAACCACCTCGACCCACGCTATCAGCTGGAGCTGCTGCGGCTGGTCAAGCGCCTGAATATCGGCACCCTGGCGAGCATCCACGACCTGAACCTGGCCGCCGCGTTTTGCGATCGCCTCTATGTGATCGACCACGGGCGCATCGTCGCCAGCGGCACGCCCCATCAAGTGCTGACCGCCGAACTGCTGCGCGAGGTGTTCGGCGTTGAAGCGCTGATCGACACTCATCCCCTGGCCGACCACCCTCGAATCACCTGGATAACCCAACCATGATCCTGCGCTCCCTGCTGCCTCTCGCCCTGCTGCTCGGCACTGCCAACGCGTTCGCCGCCGCGACCCATTACCCGGTCACCGTCAAAAGCTGCAACCGCGACGTGACCTTCCAGGAAGCCCCGAAACACGCGGTGAGCCACGACATCAACATGACCCAGATGATGCTCGCCCTCGGCCTCAAGCCACGCATGGCCGGCTACAGCGGCGTCACCGGCTGGAAGTCGGTCACCCCGGAAATGGCCCAGACCCTCGACGGCCTGCCGGAGCTGGCGAGCAAGTACCCATCGGTGGAAACCTTGCTCAATGCCAATGTGGATTTCTTCTTCGCCGGCTGGGACTACGGCATGCGCGTGGGCGGCGACCTTACGCCAAACACCCTGCAACCCTTGGGCATCAACGTGTATGAGCTGACCGAATCCTGCGCCTTCGTGATGAAGCGCCCGGCCGCGACCCTGGACGACACCTACAACGACCTGCGCAACCTCGGCAAGATCTTCGACGTGCAGGACCGCGCCAATGCGCTGATCGCGCAGATGCAGGCGCAGGTCGCCGAGGTGCGCAAAGACCTGCCTGCCGACAAACCCCGCGTGTTCCTCTACGACAGCGGCGAAGACCGCGCCATGACCTCCGGCCGCCTGGGCATGCCCCAGGCGCTGATCGATGCCGCCGGCGGGCGCAATATCCTCGATGATGTCGACGCCAGCTGGACCCGCGTCAACTGGGAAACCGTGGTGGAGCGCAACCCGCAGGTGATCGTGATCGTCGACTACAGCGAAATCACCGCCGAGCAAAAACAGCAGTTCCTGCTCAACAACCCGGCGCTGCAATCGGTGGACGCGATCAAGAACCAGCGTTTTATCGTGATCCCCTACGTGCAGGCCACGCCGGGCATCGATAACGTGCTGGCGGTGGAAACCCTGGCCAAGGGGTTCCACGGCGAATGATTACCCGTCGCTACGCCCTGCTGCTGAGTGCCCTTGGCGCGTTGTTGCTGATCTCCTGCGTGGTGTCGCTGGGGTTCGGCTCCGCGCGGGTGCCGGTGGAGGTGGTGTGGCGGATTTTACTGCACAACGCCTTCGGCTTCGGCGAGGTGAGCTGGAGCGTCGGCCAGGAACATATCGTCTGGCTGATCCGCGTGCCGCGCATGCTGCTCGGCGCCTTGGTGGGCGCCGGGTTGGCGTTGATCGGCGCGGTGTTGCAGGCGGTCACGCGCAACCCGCTGGCCGACCCGCACCTGCTCGGCGTCACCTCCGGCGCCACCCTGGGCGCGGTGATTGTGGTGCTGCATGTGGGTGAAATCATCGGCCTGCTGACCTTGCCCCTCGCCGCGTTTATCGGCGCCTTGCTGAGCATGCTGGTGGTGCTGGCGGTGGCCAGTCGCAGTGGCCGGCTGGAGAGTGATCGCCTGCTGCTGTGCGGCGTGGCGGTATCGTTCGTGATGATGGCCGCCGCCAACCTGCTGCTGTTTATGGGCGACCACCGCGCGGCGTCGGCGGTGATGTTCTGGATGCTCGGCGGCCTCGGCCTGGCGCGCTGGGAGCTGCTGGCAATACCCGCCGCCACGGTGCTGCTCGGGCTGGGGTTGCTGCAGGGCATGGCGCGCCCATTGAACGCGCTGATGGCCGGCGAACAGACCGCCGTGACCCTCGGCCTGAACGCACGCAATGTGCGGCTGAACGTGTTCCTGATCGCCTCCCTGATGACCGGTGTGCTGGTGTCCGTCAGCGGTTCCATCGGCTTTGTCGGGCTGATGGTGCCGCACATCGCCCGGCGGCTGGTCGGCGCCGAGCATCGCCGCCTGCTACCGGTGTGTGCACTGCTGGGCAGTGTGTTCCTGGTGTGGGTCGACGTGGCCGCGCGCACGCTGATCGCCCCGGAAGACTTGCCCATCGGCGTGGCCACGGCCGCGATTGGCGGGCTGTTTTTTATCGGTTTGATGCGCAGGCGCTGAGCCTGCCCCGTTGTAGCGCACCACCACGCACCCAGCCCTGCGACTTGCCAGTTCATGGTGCACAACGCCTGCCCGGCCATGGGCGAAGCGACCATTTCATGCCGTTTCCCGACTAGGCACAGCGCTTGCAATCACCTCCTCGACTTGTCCCCCTCATAACAATGTTGAGTTCACGGAGACTGCACCATGAAGCGTCGCAGCTTGATCAAGGCTTTCACACTGTCTGCATCCATTGCCGCCATGGGCCTGACCTGGACCGTCCAGGCCGCCGAGACCATCAAGGTCGGCATCCTGCACTCGCTGTCCGGCACCATGGCCATCTCCGAAACATCGCTCAAAGACATGGCGCTGATGACCATCGACGAGATCAACGCCAAGGGCGGCGTGAACGGCAAGATGCTCGAGCCGGTGGTGGTCGACCCCGCGTCGAACTGGCCGCTGTTCGCCGAAAAGGGCCGCCAGTTGCTGACCCAGGACAAGGTCGCCGTAGTGTTCGGCTGCTGGACCTCGGTGTCGCGTAAATCGGTGTTGCCGGTGTTCGAAGAACTCAACGGTTTGCTGTTCTACCCGGTGCAATACGAAGGCGAAGAGATGTCGCCGAACGTGTTCTATACCGGTGCGGCGCCGAACCAGCAGGCGATCCCGGCGGTGGAATACCTGATGAGCGAAGAAGGCGGCAGCGCCAAGCGGTTCTTCCTGCTCGGCACCGACTACGTGTACCCGCGCACCACCAACAAAATCCTGCGCTCGTTCCTGCACTCCAAGGGCGTAGCGGATAAAGATATCGAAGAGGTCTACACCCCGTTCGGCCACGCCGACTACCAGACCATCGTCGCCAACATCAAGAAATTCTCCGCCGGCGGCAAGACTGCGGTGATCTCCACCGTGAACGGCGACTCCAACGTGCCGTTCTACAAAGAGCTGGCCAACCAGGGCCTGAAAGCCACCGACGTACCGGTGGTGGCGTTCTCGGTGGGCGAAGAAGAACTGCGCGGCATCGACACCAAGCCATTGGTTGGCAACCTCGCGGCGTGGAACTACTTCCAGTCGGTAGAGAACCCGGTGAACAAGAAATTCGTTGCCGACTGGAAAGCCTACGCCAAGAAACACAACCTGCCGGGCGCCGACAAAGCGGTGACCAACGACCCGATGGAAGCCACCTACGTGGGTATCCATATGTGGGCGCAGGCAGCGGAGAAAGCCAAGTCCACCGACGTCGACAAAGTGCGTGAAGCGCTGGCCGGGCAGACCTTCGCCGCGCCGTCGGGCTTCACCCTGACCATGGACAAGACCAACCACCACCTGCACAAGCCGGTGATGATCGGCGAGATCCAGGCCGATGGGCAGTTCTCGGTGGTGTGGCAGACCAATGAACCAATCCGTGCACAGCCGTGGAGCCCGTACATTCCGGGCAATGACAAGAAGCCGGACCATGCGGTGAAGAGCAACTAAAACCCCACCACAGGTTAAAAATGTGGGAGGGGCTTGCCCCCGATGGCGGTGGATCAGTGACAGAAGTTTCATCTGACACTCCGCTATCGGGGGCAAGCCCCCTCCCACACTGTCCACGCATGATCAGGACATTTGTTTATGCCCACTGCCCTCACACGCTACTTCCTGACGCTGCTGCTATTGCTGCCCTTCGCCGCACACGCCAGCGACGCCGAAGACTTCCTTGCCGCCAACCCGATGCAACAAGCCAAGCTTCTCCAGGACTGGGCCGCCCAGCCCGACCCGGCGCGCATCGAGTTGGTGGACGCCCTGCAGCAAGGCCAGCTCACGCTAAACGGTGAAGTAAAAACCGTACGCCTGAACAACCGTCTGCGCGGCCTGATCGACAACGTACAAGCCAGCCAGCAACTGCTCGCCGCCGACCCCAAGGTGCGCTTGGCCGCAGCGGTGACCCTGCAAAAAAGCGCCGTACCTGCGCAACTCAAATTCCTCGACCAGCAAGTGGCCGCCGAGACCAACGAAGGCGTACACACCGCCCTCAGCCTGGCCCTGGCCAACCTGCAACTGGTCGACCCCGACCCGGTGGTGCGCCTCGCCGCCGTGCGTTTGCTCGGCAGCACTGGCGACCCGCTGGCCCGTACGCGCCTTGAAGCGTTGCTGGCCCCCGGTGTGGAAACCGACGCCGCCGTGCACACCGCCGCCGAAACCAGCCTGGCCCAGGTCAAACGCAAACTGATGATGGGCGAGATCCTCGGCCAGGCCTTCAGCGGCATGTCCCTGGGTTCGATCCTGCTGCTAGCGGCCCTCGGCCTGGCGATCACCTTCGGCCTGCTCGGCGTGATCAACATGGCCCACGGCGAAATGCTGATGCTCGGCGCCTACTCCACCTACGTGGTGCAGTTGTTGATGCAGCGCTACGTGCCGGCTGCCATCGAGTTCTACCCCTTGATTGCGCTGCCGGTGGCGTTTTTTGTCACCGCCTGCATCGGCATGGCGCTGGAACGCACGGTGATCCGTCACCTCTACGGCCGCCCGCTGGAAACCCTGCTGGCCACCTGGGGCATCAGCCTGATGCTGATCCAGTTGGTACGCCTGGTGTTCGGCGCGCAGAACGTCGAAGTCTCCAACCCGGCGTGGCTGTCCGGTGGTATCCAAGTGCTGCCCAACCTGGTGCTGCCGTACAACCGCATCGTCATCATCGCCTTCGCGCTGTGCGTGGTGGTGCTGACCTGGCTGCTGCTGAACAAGACGCGCCTGGGCCTCAACGTGCGCGCCGTCACCCAGAACCGCAACATGGCCGCCTGCTGCGGCGTGCCAACCGGGCGTGTGGACATGCTCGCGTTTGGCCTCGGCTCCGGCATCGCCGGGCTGGGCGGCGTGGCGCTGAGCCAGATCGGTAACGTCGGCCCGGACCTGGGCCAGAGCTACATCATCGACTCGTTCCTGGTGGTCGTGCTCGGTGGCGTCGGTCAATTGGCCGGTAGCGTCATGGCCGCCTTCGGACTGGGGATCGCCAACAAGATTCTCGAACCGCAGATCGGCGCCGTGCTCGGCAAGATCCTGATCCTCGCGCTGATCATTCTGTTTATCCAGAAACGCCCGCAGGGACTCTTCGCACTGAAAGGACGGGTGATCGACTGATGAACCAGCCATTGATGCTTACAGCCGCGCAAAAGGCTGGCCCCAAAGTCACGATTGCCGTGGGCGCGCTGATCCTTGTAGTGCTGCTGGCGCTGCCGCTGCTGTCGCTGTTGCCGCCGGACAACGCCTTTCATATCTCCGCCTACACCCTGACCCTGGTGGGCAAGATCCTCTGCTACGCCATCGTCGCCCTCGCGCTGGACCTGGTGTGGGGTTACGCGGGAATGCTCTCCCTCGGCCACGGCCTGTTCTTCGCCCTCGGCGGCTATGCCATGGGCATGTACCTGATGCGCCAGGCGTCCGGCGATGAGCTGCCGGCGTTCATGACGTTTCTGTCGTGGACCGAACTGCCGTGGTACTGGGTCGGCACCGAGCACTTCCTCTGGGCCCTGTGCCTGGTGGTTCTGGCGCCGGGTGTGCTGGCGCTGGTGTTCGGGTTCTTCGCCTTCCGCTCGCGGATCAAGGGCGTGTATTTCTCGATCATGACCCAGGCCCTGACCTTCGCCGGGATGCTGTTGTTTTTTCGCAACGAGACCGGCTTCGGCGGCAACAACGGCTTCACCAATTTCCGCAGCATCCTTGGCTTCGGCATCACCGAGCCGGGCACCCGCGCGGTGCTGTTCTTTGCCACCGTGGTGTTGCTGGTTGCGAGCCTGTACATCGGCTGGCGCCTGGCGCAAAGCAAGTTCGGCCGGGTGCTGACCGCGTTGCGCGACGCCGAGAACCGCCTGATGTTCTGCGGCTACGACCCGCGTGGTTTCAAGCTGTTCGTGTGGGTGTTGAGCGCGGTGTTGTGCGGCCTGGCCGGGGCCTTGTATGTGCCGCAAGTAGGCATCATCAACCCCAGCGAAATGTCGCCGACCAACTCCATCGAAGCCGCCGTGTGGGTGGCGCTGGGCGGGCGCGGCACGCTGATCGGGCCGTTGCTCGGCGCGGGTGTGGTGAATGGCATGAAGAGCTGGTTCACCGTGGCCTTCCCGGAATACTGGCTGTTCTTCCTCGGCGCGCTGTTCATCATCGTCACCCTGTACCTGCCCAAGGGCGTTATCGGCCTGCTGAAGAAATGAGGAATGTCATGCTTGAACCTATTTTCGATGCAGGCAGCGGCCGCGATGCCATCGGTATTGGCCAGGCTGCCGGTACTGGCCTCAACACCCGCCACGGCACCATCCTGACCCTGGAAGACATCAGCGTGAGCTTCGATGGCTTCAAGGCGCTCAATGATTTGAACCTGTATATCGGCGTCGGCGAACTGCGTTGCATCATCGGCCCCAACGGCGCGGGCAAGACCACGCTGATGGACGTGATCACCGGCAAGACCCGGCCCAGCCACGGCAAGGCCTGGTTCGGCGAAACCCTGGACCTGACGAGCATGAGCGAAGTGCAGATCGCCCAGGCCGGCATCGGCCGCAAGTTCCAGAAACCCACGGTGTTCGAAGCCCTCAGCGTGTTCGAAAACCTGGAGCTGGCGCAGAAGACCGACAAGTCGGTGTGGGCCAGCCTGCGCGCGCGCCTGAGCGGCGAGCAGAAAGACCGCATCGACGAAGTGCTCGACACCATCCGCCTGACTGCCTCGGTACAGCGCCCGGCCGGGCTGTTGTCCCACGGCCAGAAGCAGTTCCTGGAAATCGGCATGCTACTGATGCAAGACCCGCAACTGTTGCTGCTGGACGAACCGGTGGCGGGCATGACCGACGCCGAAACCGAATTCACCGCCGAGCTGTTCAAGCGCCTGGCCGGCAAGCATTCGCTGATGGTGGTGGAACACGACATGGGGTTTGTCGGCTCGATTGCCGACCACGTGACCGTGTTGCACCAGGGCAGCGTGCTGGCCGAAGGGTCGCTGGAGCAGGTGCAGGAAAATGAGCGGGTGATCGAGGTTTACCTCGGCCGCTAAGGAGAAAATGAACATGCTGCAAGTCGACAAGCTGCACCAGTACTACGGCGGTAGCCACATCCTGCGCGGGCTTTCGTTTGACGTGAAAGTCGGTGAAGTCACCTGCCTGCTTGGCCGTAACGGCGTGGGCAAGACCACCTTGCTCAAGTGCCTGATGGGTTTGCTGCCGGCCAAAGAAGGCGTAGTGAATTGGGAAGGCAAAGCGATCACCGGCCTAAAGCCGCACCAGCGTGTGCACGCGGGCATTGCCTACGTGCCCCAGGGCCGGGAGATTTTCGGCCGGCTGACGGTGGAAGAAAACCTGCTGATGGGGCTCTCGCGCTTTCCAGGCTCGGAGGCCAAGGAAGTACCGGCGTTTATCTATGAATTGTTCCCGGTGCTGCTGCAGATGAAGCACCGGCGCGGCGGCGACTTGTCCGGCGGCCAGCAGCAACAGTTGGCGATCGGCCGCGCCCTGGCCAGTCGCCCGCGCCTTTTGATCCTCGATGAACCCACCGAAGGCATCCAGCCGTCGGTGATCAAGGAGATTGGCGCGGTGATCAAAAAACTCGCGGCACGCGGCGATATGGCGATCCTGTTGGTGGAGCAGTTCTACGACTTCGCCGCCGAACTGGCCGACCAGTACCTGGTGATGTCCCGGGGTGAAATCGTGCAGCAAGGCCGTGGCGAAAATATGCAAAGCGAGGGTGTACGCGGCTTGGTTACCATCTAACCTGTAGCGTCCTGACGATAAGTACAAAACATGAACCTGCCCGTATCCCCTGCCCTGTTCACCCCCAGCTGGCACGCCGAGCTGGAACTCGGCTACGCGCGTTTCGGCGACACCACGCGCCCGGTGATGCGCCGCCACCTCGGCCCGCTGCGCGTGCAAAAACACCTGTACGCCGAAGGCCCCGAGGTGTGCCAGCACATCATCGTGCACCCGCCCGGCGGGATTGCCGGCGGCGATCGCCTGGATATCCGCGCGCATGTCGCCGAAGGTGCCTGGGCGCAGTTGACCAGCCCCGGCGCAGCCAAGTGGTACCGCGCCGGCGGCCCGGCATTCCAGCAGCTGGATTTGACCGTTGAAGCCGGCGCCACGCTGGAGTGGCTACCCCAGGAAACCATCGTGTTCAGCGCCGCCCAGGCTGAACTCACCACGCGCATCGACCTGCGCGGTGACGCACGGTTGTTCTACTGGGACGTGGTCGCCCTCGGCCGTCCGGCGAGTGACGAACGCTTCGACTTGGGCCACTTCCAATCGCACCTGGATATCCGCCGCGACGGCCAGTTGCTCTGGCATGAGCGCCAGCGCATTGTGGGCGCCGACGGCTTGCTCGACTCGCCCATCGGCCTGGACGGGCAACCGGTGTTCGCCACGCTGCTGCTGACCGGCGATATCGACGCAAAATTACTTGAACAATGCCGCGCCCTGCCCCACGCCGTGCGCGGCGACCTGACCCAATTGCCCGGCCTGCTGGTGGCGCGCTGCCTGGCCAGTGAGGCGCTGTTGGCGCGGGGTTGGTTGATTGATTTATGGAAGTTGCTACGCCCGGCGGTGCTGGGCCGCGAAGCAGTACCACCAAGAATCTGGAGCACATGAAGATCAAAATGTGGGAGGGGGCTTGCCCCCTCCCACAGTTGATCTCTGTTGTATTTAAGAATGCATTTTATGAAGGATCTTGAACCATGGACCTGACCCCACGGGAAAAAGACAAACTGCTGATCTTCACCGCAGGCCTGGTGGCCGAACGGCGCCTGGCGCGCGGGGTGAAGCTCAACTATCCGGAAACCATCGCCTACATTTCCGCCGCCTTGATGGAAGGCGCCCGCGATGGCCGCACGGTGGCCGACCTGATGCACTTCGGCACCACCCTGCTCAGCCGCGAGCAGGTGATGGAAGGCATCCCGGAAATGATCCCGGATATCCAGGTGGAAGCCACCTTCCCCGACGGCACCAAGCTGGTCACCGTTCACCAACCCATCGCCTGAGGCACGGCCATGATTCGTGATGCAACCCAAAACGATTTGCCGGCGATCCGCGATATCTACAACGATGCGGTGCGCAACACCACGGCGATCTGGAACGAACAACCGGTGGACCTCGGCAACCGCCAGGCCTGGTTCAGTGCCCGGCATGCCCAGGGGTATCCGATCCTGGTCAGCGTAGAAAACGATGAAGTCACCGGCTACGCCTCGTTCGGCGACTGGCGCCCGTTCGAGGGCTTTCGCTACAGCGTCGAACACTCGGTGTATGTACGCAACGACCAGCGCGGCAAAGGCCTCGGCCCACGCCTGATGGAAGCCCTGATCGAACGCGCTCGCACCTGCGGCAAATACGTGATGGTCGCCGCCATCGAAAGCGGCAACCGGGCCTCGATCCGCCTGCATGCACGCCTGGGTTTCGTCACCACCGGGCAGATGCCGCAAGTGGGTATCAAGTTCGGCCGCTGGCTGGACCTGACTTTTATGCAACTGGCCTTGAACCCGGGCGCCGAGCCGCCCAAGGAGTAAGACCGATGAGCGCTGCGCAATTGCGTCGAGTCAATGCCGAGAGTTTTGCCCATTACCGCCAGGGTTTGATTGAGCTGTTGCTGGACGCGGTCAAGCATGGCGCGTCGGTCGGCTTCATGGCCGACTTCGATGAAGCCCAGGCCCGCGATTACCTGGGCGGCGTGCACGCCGGTATCGAGGACGCCAGCCTGTTGCTGTGGGTGGTGGTGCGCGATGAACAGGTGCAGGCCAGCGTGCAATTGGCGCTGTGCCAGAAAGCCAACGGCGTGAACCGCGCCGAGGTGCAAAAGCTGCTGGTGCACAGCAGCGCGCGTCGCCATGGCCTCGGCCAACAGTTGATGAATACCCTGGAACTCGCCGCGCGCCAGCACAAGCGCGGGCTGCTGTACCTGGACACCGAGGCCGGCTCTGCCGCCGAAGCGTTCTACCAG
This sequence comes from Pseudomonas sp. AC463, assembly GCF_979253585.1. Taxonomy (NCBI): domain Bacteria; kingdom Pseudomonadati; phylum Pseudomonadota; class Gammaproteobacteria; order Pseudomonadales; family Pseudomonadaceae; genus Pseudomonas; species Pseudomonas sp. AC463. The sequence goes on from NZ_CEEDDZ010000015.1 coordinate 103,327, forward strand.
TCGCTGCGCTACACCAAGGTCGGTGAACTGCCCGACTACTGCCAAAGCCCGGACGGGCGCTACAGCCCGACCGCCATCTACTTCAAGACCCTGGGGCAACCTGCATGATTCCTGGTGAATATCAGATCCAGCCTGGCGACATCGAACTCAACGTGGGCCGGCGCACCGTCACCCTCAGCGTGGCCAATAGCGGCGACCGGCCGATCCAGGTGGGCTCGCATTACCATTTTTTCGAGACCAATGACGCGCTGACGTTTGACCGCGCAGCCAGCCGTGGCATGCGCCTGAATATTCCGGCGGGGACGGCGGTGCGGTTTGAGCCGGGGCAGAGTCGGGAGGTTGAGTTGGTGGATTTGAGCGGTGGCAGGCGGGTGTTTGGGTTTGCCGGGCGGATCATGGGTGATCTTTAGGGCCTCATCGGGGGCAAGCCCCCTCCCGCAGGGTATACGCATTCCAACTGTGGGAGGGGGCTTGCCCCCGATAGCGGACTCACATTCAACATAAATTTTTCAGGGCAACCACACATGAAAATCAGCCGCCAAGCCTACGCCGACATGTACGGCCCCACCGTGGGCGACAAGGTTCGCCTGGCCGACACCGAGCTGTTCGTCGAAGTGGAACAGGACTTCACCGTCTACGGCGAAGAAGTGAAATTCGGCGGCGGCAAGGTGATCCGCGACGGCCAGGGCCAGAGCCAACTGCTGGCCCATGAAGTGGTCGACACGCTGATCACCAACGCGCTGATCATCGACCACTGGGGCATCGTCAAGGCCGACGTAGGCCTGAAAAACGGCCGCATCCACGCGATCGGCAAGGCCGGCAACCCGGATATCCAGCCGGGCGTGACCATGGCCATCGGCGCCAGCACCGAAGTGATCGCCGGCGAAGGCATGATCCTCACCGCCGGCGGCATCGACTCCCACGTGCACTTCATCTGCCCGCAGCAGATCGAGGAGGCGCTGACCAGCGGCGTCACCACCATGATCGGCGGCGGCACCGGGCCGGCCACCGGCACCAATGCCACCACCTGCACCTCGGGGCCGTGGCACCTGGCGCGCATGCTACAGGCCAGCGATTCGTTCCCGATGAACATCGGTTTTACCGGCAAGGGCAACGCCAGTTTGCCGGAGCCGTTGATCGAACAGGTCAAGGCCGGCGCCATCGGCCTCAAGCTCCATGAAGACTGGGGCACCACGCCCGCCAGCATCGACAACTGCCTGAGCGTTGCCGACGAATACGACGTGCAGGTCGCGATCCACAGCGACACCTTGAACGAGTCCGGCTTCGTCGAAACCACCCTCGCCGCGCTCAAGGGCCGCACCATCCACACCTACCACACCGAAGGTGCCGGTGGCGGCCACGCGCCGGACATCATCAAGGCCTGCGGTTTCCCCAACGTGCTGCCCAGCTCCACCAACCCGACGCGGCCGTTCACGCGCAATACCATCGACGAGCACCTGGACATGCTGATGGTCTGCCATCACCTGGACCCAAGCATTGCCGAAGACGTGGCCTTCGCCGAAAGCCGCATCCGCCGTGAAACGATTGCCGCCGAAGACATCCTGCACGACCTCGGCGCGTTCTCGATGATCAGCTCCGACAGCCAGGCCATGGGCCGCGTCGGCGAGGTGATCACGCGCACCTGGCAGACCGCCGACAAGATGAAAAAACAGCGCGGCGCACTGCCGGGCGATGGCCCGGGCAACGACAACTTCCGCGCCAAGCGCTACATCGCCAAGTACACCATCAACCCGGCGATCACCCATGGCATCAGCCACATCGTAGGTTCCATCGAAGTCGGCAAGTGGGCCGACCTGGTGCTGTGGCGCCCGGCGTTTTTCGGCATCAAGCCGACCCTGATCCTCAAGGGCGGCGCGATTGCCTCAAGCCTGATGGGCGACGCCAACGCCTCGATTCCCACGCCGCAACCGGTGCATTACCGCCCGATGTTCGCCAGCTTCGGCAGCTCGCTGCACGCCACCAGCCTGACCTTTATCAGCCAGGCGGCATTGGCGGCGGGGTTGCCCGAGCAGTTGGGATTGAAGAAGCAGATTGCGGTGGTCAAGGGCTGCCGCGACGTGCAGAAAACCGACCTGATCCACAACGATTACCTGCCGGATATCGAAGTGGACCCGCAGACCTACCAGGTCAAGGCCGATGGGGTGTTGCTGTGGTGTGAGCCGGCGGAGGTGCTGCCGATGGCGCAGCGGTATTTCCTGTTCTAGCGAAGGCCGCTGGCAAGGGCGCTGGCGCCCTTGCCACGAGGTCTTTAAAGCGGGTTATCCGCCAACAGCTGTCGGCTCAATGTCTTGATCGACTCCGCCTCCGCAATCTGCAACTCCCCCGCCAGGGCATCGGAACTCTGTGTATAGCTCTCGTCCGAAATCTCCCCCGCCGAATGGCGCTCGTGCAGTGCAGCCTGGCGCGCCTGGAACGGTTCACGCTGCGCCTCAAACTGCGCGCGATAGGTGTTGGTCACGTAGTCCATCCAGAAGTCCCGCGCCAGCAGTGCCTGAAACTCTGCCGGTGAGTTGTCCATGGAAACGATGCTCGTATACACGTTGTCCAGCATCTGCGGCGTGACATCGGCCAGCTGGATAAACCTGGCCTGGGTGGGCTGGGCCGGCAGCTCCAACCGGTCTTTGAGGCCGTAGCGGTAAGCCAGCCGGATCTCGACCTCTTCCAGATGTGCGATACGGATGGCTCTTTCATCCGCCGTCAGCTCCGTCATCTGATCGATCAGTTCTGTCCGGTGCGCAATATCCTCCAGGGCGGACCGCTCAACATGATCGAGGCGGAACAGCCCACGGGCCAATTTCAACAGCGCCGGCGCTCGCTGCCCTGATTCAGCCTGGGTTTCGGCCCGGTAGACCAGCGACATGATCTCCAGGTTACTGAACGACAACGCCGCCCGGTCACCGCAGGCCGCCCTGCCCGCCCACTCGAACATTTGCTTGCGCAACGCCCGGGACTCGGCACTGTTGCGGGTAATGGTTTCGATCACCGCCCATACGCGTTGCTGCAGATTGGCATAACCTGCCCCCGAGGCATCCAGATCTCGCAGCACTTCAAAGAATCCCGCCGCCTCTTGATGCCTGACCAGCTGAAACCATTGCGCCTCCCGTACTCCCTGCTGTTCCAGCGGCAGGTCCCGGGTCCAGCGTTGCAGTTGGACACGGGCCAGCCTCGTCCCCGCCGACTCCACCACAGATAACGCCGGCGCCTGATACCTGAAAGCCGATTGATACCGGGTGCGAACCAACTCTGGCCGTTCACGTTCAAGACGGGCCCAGTAATTGCTCAACCGCTGCTGGGTAGCCTCGGACAGAGGGTTGCCATAGATCTGCGTCGCGCCATTGAGCCGCGACATTTGCTCCAGATGTTCGGCAGACGGCGCCACCACGTTGTCCGGGATAGTGGTGATGCGGTTCTGACTCAGATCAATCATGTCGATCAACGGTTGTTCTGACAGGCCGACAGGCCAGGTTTCGAGTTCGGTATTGCTCAAAAAGAGCGAGCGCATGTCCGTGATCTGCGTAAAGTCCGGTGCCATACCCAACGGATTATCTTGCAGCTTCAGCCCCCTGAGGGTGATTCGCTCAGACAGCACCCGAGCCGACTCGACGTCCAGGCGAATCTGGTTTCGATCCAGGTACAGACGCGTCAAACCGTGCATGTCACCCAGCGCCTGCGGCAACCGGGTCAATTGGTTGTTAGACATATCCAGCCAACGCACGCCCCGGTAGCGGTTGAGGAAGCCATCCGGCGAACTGCTCAGGTTCATGTCACTCAATCTCAGTGACCCCACATGGCTGAAGTCGGCGTCCAGGTCCGGCAGGCTTTCCAGGGTCAGGCCACTCAGGTTCAGTTCCAGACCGATCGGCGTGCCGTCAATCGCCAGTTTCTGCGCCGTCTCCCAGCGCCAGCATTTGAGGATACGTTCCACTGCCTCGTAGCGATCACCACGGGTGCTTGCCGCTTGCGCCACGCGATTTAACCGCACGTAGCGTTGCGCCTCACCGCCGCCCGAAAACGACCAGGACGAGAGTTGGCGACGCAATGTCTCAAGCTCTTGCTCCAGGGCCCGCAGCCTGGCCTCGACCGTCTCCAGCGGTTGCAAAAACGCCTCGACCTGCGCCGGTTTCAAGCCGGGGCGTAGCTCAAGCAAGCGAGTGGCTACGGGATCCGCCACGATGAATGCGTTCTCCAGCCCGCCCGCCAACAACTCTGGCCGGGTAGCGGCCAGCCGCTCCCGATAGGCCTTGAGCTGTCGATAGACGTCGTGAGTAAACCAGTTGCCCTGCAGCAAGGTCACCCGATTGGCCCTGGCTTGGGCCTCCAGATGCTCGGGCGCGGGATCAAGAATGGCCGCAGGCACTTCGCGCAATTGGTTGTCACGCAAATCTATCAGTTGCAAGTCGGCCTGATCACGCAACCCGGACGGCCATTGGCGGGTGAAGGTGCCTTTGAGGTTGAGCCGTTGCAAGGCGGGCATGCGGCTGAAATCCGGTAAGCGTCGCGACATATTCTGGTCTTGCAGGTTCAGGTCTTGCAGTTGGGTCAGCCCTTCCAGAAGCGCGGCGTCTGTCTCGGTTGCCTCGATCATGCAGCCACTGAGGTCCAGGTGAGTCAGGTCCTGCATCCGCGCGATGGACTGCGGGATCGCGCCCAGCCGCTGGTCCTTGATGCGCAGGCGCTTGAGCCTGGGAAACCCATTGAGGAAGGCGTCGGCATTGACACTGAAGGATGACTCGTCCAGCACCAGTTCCTCGATGTAGGGGAGCGGTACCTTTAGCGAAGGTAATTCGGTTGCCTTTTTCAGGTTCAATGTGGTGTCGCCCTGGCGCTGCCAGCAGCGCATGAGGCGCTGGGACAGCTGCTCTTTTTGCGCGGCAACCCCTCGATCAGTCCCGAGACGCGAAGCTGATTTGCGCGCCCAGTCAGTCAACCCACGCTTCAAGACAGCGAACTCGGCCTCAAGGCGGGTCAACTCGGTGTCGGCCGTGTCGCCCAGGGTTTGCAGGAACGCGTCGGCTTCCATCTCGGTGAAGCCGGGGTACAGCTTTCGTACCCGGCCACGTGACGTACGGAACCAGCCCGCCATTTGCTGAAACACAGGCATGCCACCCGCCAGGCGAGAGCCCGGCTCCAGGCTGGGCTTGAGCACGCGCTGCTCGTGCAACACCGCCCGGAAAGCGTCCCTGGGCATGGGCGCCCGTTGCACGGCCTGTTTGAGCCGCTCGGCGTCGCGCAGGGTGAAGCCCAGCGCCTGTCGCTCCTGCGCCAACAGGTCGCTCAATACCGAGGCATACAGGCTGCCGCTTCCGTCCTGGGCAAAGCCTGAGCCCTCGTTGACCACCAGCACGCCGCGCAGCGCTGACGATGGCACCCCGAGCGTGTCCAGCAAGCGCCCGCGGGCACCGCCTTCACGCAACTCGAAACGCACATTGGCCGGCCAGCCGGGCAAGGTTTCCAGGCTATGCAGCGCCAGCCGTTCGCTGTCGACGCTGGCGCTGATATCCAGATGCAGCCCCTCATAAGCCCGGTTGACTCGCAGCTCCTGATGGCACCACTGCGCCAGGCTATCGAGACGCGGCGGCAAGGCGCCGGGGTTGGCGAGCGCTTCCCGCTCCGCCGGGGTAGCCTGTTCCAGCAGTTGCCGGGCCACCGCGTCCGGCAGGTGCGGGTAGTTTGCCCGGATACGCCCAACCAGCGGGTCGGCGCCGCTAGTCTGTTGTTTATAGAGAGACTCAAAAAGCATCAACCGATTGCTCTGCGCATCGGCCGCAATCTCCTTGCGCAATGCGCCGGCACGCTCGGCCATCGTCATTTCCGAGGTCCCGGGTACGACGCTCAGGTCCACGCCCTGGGCGCTGTACATCTTTAGCAGGGACTCAAGGAGCGAGCCATTGGTACGGGTTGGCTCGTCCACCACAATGACCTGCCGGCGCACGGTCCCATCCGCAGGGGCGGGGTCCTCCCAGACGTCATCGAACCGGCTGAGCATCACGCGCAGCAGGGGCTTGGTCGGCAACAAACCCTGCTCGCGCATGATCTTGAATTGCAGACGCAAGTCGGCCTTGGCGAAGTCTTGAGGCTGATCACTGGCGATCTGCCGCGCGAACACCTCCAGGTCATGCTCAATGCGAAAACGGCTGAGCGTATCGCTGAGCAAGGCCGAAGGTTGATCCTGTTCAACATACATGCGCCGCAGGTCGTCGATCTCGACGCCGCTGGCCACACGCACGCGCTCAAGCTGTGCGTCGTCCAGGCCCTGGGCGCGATAGCCCAGGCGTTTCATCAGCGTCGGGCCGTCCCAGGCCAGGGGTTCGTCGACGCTATGGGTCCAGATGCCGGCGCCGTTGTGCTCCAGCGGGACCGCGTAACCGTCGGCCCGGGTCGGATGGGGGATCTGGTACTCACCACTGGCCGGGTCTTGCGTAACCGCGTAGTGGCCGTCGTCGAGCGGCAGCATTTGCTGGCGGTTGTAGCGATGCAAACCCAGCTCATTGGGCGCCGATTCGGCGGGCAGGCTCACGTCACTGCGGTAGGGTGCAAGGTCTGCCTTCCAAAGACGCTGTTCGCCTGTGGGCAACCTGATGGGCTTGAGTTCATCGATCAACGCCGGTGTCTCGACCTTGGGCAACCTCGCCAGGCCCTTGCCGGCGCCCGCCATCAGCGCCAGCATGGCCAGGTTCTGCGCCACATCCAGCAAGTGCTGGCGGGCGGCCTCGCGGTCGCCCTGGCTCCAGTCCATCACGCCCTCGAACGTTTCGGCCAACAGCTGCTCGACCATCACCGCCATCATCACTTCGCCCAGCACCGGCACGAACATCGACACCAGCCCGAGCACCACGAAACCGCCCTCCAACAGGTGCGCGATTTTCTGCGCGCGCACCTTGGCATCCACGTCGGCAGTGGGCACGGCCTGGTGGCGGGCGTCGTTGATGATCTTGTCGCGATTGCCCTCGTAGAGGTCGGCCCACAAATCGACATTCGGCGACCACAGGCCGTAACGGGCAACCACCGTCGGTTTGACGTCAGGGGCCTGGGCCGTATGCCGCGTGGCCGGTTTTTCCGGCGGTTGTTCCTGGGGTTTGAGCGCTATCGATGAGAGCGGACTGACGAAATCCCAAAGGCCCTGGAACAGTGGCGAGCGGGTAACCGCCCTCAGGTTTGCCCCCGCATCCGAGACGGCCTCGGTAAAGCGGCTGAAATAATAAGGGCGTTTTTCACCGTCGACAAACTGGCTGAAAAAGCGCTGATAACCCGTGGGTTGCGGCCCGGCTGCGGCGCTGGCCGGCGTGGCATCCAGCGCCAGCAATTGCCGCGTGATTTCTTCCTTGAGCGCTTCAGACGTGTTGTAGCGTTTGAACGGATGCTCCGGGTCGTGCGGCACATAGACAATCGACGCATCGCCATAGCGGTACTTCTGCACCGGCTCGAACACCACACAGCCTTTGAGTTTTAGCCCCATGACACTCAGGCAACAGAACCACACCGGCTTGCCGCCCAATGTCGGGTTGCGCTCACCGTCGATGACCTTGAGCACCATGGCGTAGTCGTCGGGTTCAATGTCGTGCTTGACCAGGGCCAGGTAAGCCGCCGCCCGCATCGCATCCTTGTTGCGGGTGGTGACCACTTGGCGCAAGGAGGAGTCGAGCACTGCGTCCTGTGGTTTCAGAAAGCCCTTGATATAGGCCTGGTACTGCGCGCCGATGTCCAGGCTGCGACACAGGTTGATGAACTGTTCCACGGTCAGGCGGGTGCTGACAGGTGAGCCGTCCTTGGTGGTGAACCCTGAGGTTTCACCAAAGAAGCCCGGCTGACCTTCGTCTTCTTCAAAGTTGTGCAGGGCTGCATGCAGCAGCGAGACATTCAATACGTTGAACTCTCCGGCCTTGATGCCCAGCAGTCCCAACCTGAGGTTTTTCTCCAGCTTGATAAAGGTGTTGTCGACGTCGAGTTCAACCTTGAACCGGTCCTTGAGCGCCTGGGACAAATGCACCTTGGCAAACGCTTCGACCGACTGCAGGTTGGCCATACGCTCACTTACCACCTGCTGGGATTGCAGGCTGGTTCGGGTGCAGTGCTTCAGGTTCTGTTGCTGCTCGCACGAAAGGCCCTGGAACCAGGGCTGCTGAGTGAGATCGCCCAGGGTGATCTCTACACGACGTTGCGCGCTGGCCTTGATCAGCCAGGCGGGCAGTGCTTGTTTGACATAGTCCGCGTTGGACAGGGAAAGATCGGGTACCGCGCGGGCGCCTGGAACATCGGGCACTGGCGAGCCCGGACCGGGCGTTTGGGGAGTGGACATAGGCACCTGCCTTTGAAGAGTAGAAAGGTGATTAACTTAATCAGCTCACTTCCAAGGCCGGGCCTATCTATGTAGCGGTGCAGCGGAGTATCAGGTGTTCCACGACTCGCGTGGATCAAACGCGGCTTTTTTCGCCAGTTCCTGCCACAACGCCTTAACCTCGTCGTCGGTGTTTTTCGGCATCACCGCCTTGAGTTGCACGAACAGGTAACCGCGCTCCCCGGCCTTGTTCAGCAAGCCATGGCCCTTGGCGCGCATGCGCTGGCCGTTCTGGCTGCCGGCCGGCACCTTGAGGTTGATCTTGCCGGTGAGGGTCGGCACGGCCACTTCCGTGCCCAGCGCCAATTCCCAGGGCGCCAGCGGCAGGTTGATGACCAGGTTTTCGCCATCCACTTCAAACCGTGGGTGCGGCGCAAACTTGATGATCAGGTACAGGTCGCCATTCGCCCCACCGCCAATGCCCGGCGCGCCCTGGCCCTTGAGGCGGATGCGCTCGCCGTCGGCCACGCCGGCGGGGATCTTCACGTTCAGGCTCTTGGTGGTGTTGCTGACATGCCGGCCCGAGGGGTCGTATTGCGGCACCTGGAAGCTGATCTGCTTGGACTCGGTAGACAGCGTCTCTTCGAGGAACACCGACAGTTGCATCTCCACGTCCTGGCCTTTGCGCCCGGTCGGCCGGCGCTGGCCGCCGCCAAAGGCGTCGCCGCGCGAACCGAAGATGGAGCTGAAGAAGTCCGAGAAATCGCCCTGGTCCTGGCCGCCGCCGCCAAAGCCGCCACGGCTCTGCCACCCCGGTGGGCCCTGGAACGGCTGGCCATGCTGGCCGTATTTGCGCAGTTCGTCGTATTCGGCGCGCTTGTCGGCGCTTTTAAGCGCTTCATAGGCTTCGGACGCGTCCTTGAACTTGGCTTCGGCGTCTTTTTCCTTGCTTACATCCGGGTGATATTTGCGCGCGAGTTTGCGATAGGCGGCCTTGATTTCCTTGTCATCGGCGCTCGGCTCGACACCCAATATCTTGTAGTAATCTTTGAAATCCATCGGCGGTTCACCATCCTTAATCGAGATCGCACAGCCCGGGGCACAACGTGCGCTGCTTTGCACCTGTTGAGAGATGTGGCCTGGGGGTGCGTCGGAGTTTTATCGGCACTTGCCGTATGGAGCAGATGTGGGGGCGAATCCCACACTTTCAAGGCGTATTTACAGATAGCCGGCCTACGCATCCGCGCTCGACTGGCATACACTGCGCGGCCGTTTTTCAACCGGAACCCGATAGACATGAAAAACCCATCCCCAGCCCGTGCCTGCGGCATCGACTTTGGCACGTCCAACTCCACCGTCGGCTGGATCCGCCCCGGCGAGGAGACGCTTATCGCGCTGGAGGACGACAAGATCACCTTGCCGTCAGTGGTGTTCTTCAACTTCGAGGAGCGTCGCCCGGTGTACGGCCGCCTGGCCCTGCACGAATACCTGGAAAACTACGAAGGCCGCTTGATGCGTTCGCTCAAGAGCCTGCTGGGCTCCAAGCTGATCAAGCACGACACCAGCGTGTTGGGCACGGCGATGCCGTTCACCGACCTGTTGGCGCTGTTTATCGGCCAGCTCAAGAGCCGCGCCGAGGCTACCGCCGGTCGTGAGTTCGAAGAAGTGGTGCTGGGCCGCCCGGTGTTCTTCGTCGATGACGACCCGATGGCCGACCAGGAAGCCGAAAACACCCTGGTGGACGTGGCGCGCAAAATCGGCTTCAAGGACATCTCGTTCCAGTACGAGCCGATTGCGGCGGCCTTCGACTACGAGTCCACCATCGCCAAGGAAGAGCTGGTGCTGATTGTCGACATCGGCGGCGGTACGTCCGACTTCTCGCTGGTGCGCTTGTCGCCGGACCGTCGCCACAACGACAACCGCCAGGACGACATCCTCGCCACCGGCGGTGTGCACATCGGCGGGACCGACTTCGACAAGCAACTGAGCCTGCAAGGCATGATGCCGCTGTTCGGCTACGGCAGCCGAATGAAAAGCGGCGCCTACATGCCCACCAGCCACCACATGAACCTGGCCACCTGGCACACGATCAACTCGGTGTACTCGCAGAAATCCCAGCTGGCCCTGGGCAGCATGCGCTACGACATCGAAGACACCGGTGGCATCGACCGCCTGTTCAAGCTGATCGAACAGCGCGCCGGGCACTGGCTGGCGATGGAAGTGGAAGAGACCAAGATCCAGCTCACCCACGACGACAGCCGCCACGTGGCGCTGGACCGTATCGAAGCGGGGCTGAGCGTGGAACTGAGCCGGGCGCTGTTCGAGTCGTCCATCGACAACCTGCTGGAGCGCGTGCGCGGCAGCGTCACGCAGCTGCTCAACGATGCCTCGGTGAGTGTCGCGCAAGTGGACACGGTGTTCTTCACCGGTGGTTCCAGCGGCATCCCGGCGCTGCGCCACAGCATCTCGGCGATGCTGCCGAATGCGCGGCACGTGGAAGGCAATATCTTTGGCAGCATCGGCAGTGGTTTGGCGATTGAGGCCAGCAAGCGCTACGGCATCTGATCAAGCCCGGCCCCTCACTCTCGGTGAGGGGTCAGAGTTTGAAGGTGTCGATGACTTTGGTCTTCAGCCAATCAGCCGTGTAAAACCCTACGACTTGCTCCACCTCAAGCAGGAGCGTCGTTGGGCCTGATTGGACATCGAAGACTTTCTCGACTTGACCACCGGCGTCGAATGTCTTGACCAACACCAGCGTGCCGGCGCCGACCACGTCATCGTCGGCCAGTTGCTCGACCGCCGCTTTCATCTTTCCGCTGGAGCTTGGCGTCCCATCGGCTTTGGTCAGGTTGCCGACAAAGGTCAGCACCACTGGTTTTGTTGTGGATTGAAGGGCCTTGGTTACAGCGGTTTCGTCACTTAGCTCGATAACGCTCATGAACGCTCTCCCGAGAAATGGAGCCCGCGTGCGCAAACTCCTTGCCCGTAGCAAACCAGCTGGAAAAACGCGCGTCTACTGTCAGAGTTAACAGGTATGGACGAGTCAGACCGTGCTTATGTGGCGAACCCGCTGGCACACGGGCACCGAGGGTTAAACCATCCCGCCGAGCTTCAACTCGCTCTTGAGATACGCATAGTAAATCGGCCCCGCCACTACGCCAGGCAGGCCAAACGCAGCTTCGAACACCAGCATCGCCAGCAGCAATTCCCACGACTTGGCACTGATCTGCCCGCCGACAATGCGCGCATTGAGGAAGTACTCGACCTTGTGGATCACGATCAGATAGCCCAGCGCCGCCACCGCCACCCAGATCGACAGCGACAGCGCGACGATAGTGATCAGCGTGTTCGACATCAGGTTGCCGATCACCGGCAGCAGGCCGAGCAGGAAGGTCAGCACGATCAGGGTCTTGGTCAGCGGCAGGTGGATGCCACACAGCGGCAGCACCACGGCGAGGAACACCGCGGTGAACGCGGTGTTGAGCGCGGCGATCTTGATTTGGGCGAAGACGATATTGCGAAACGCCTGGACCAGCAGGTGCAAGCGATCGAACAGCGCAGCGGCCAGGGGCTTGCGCTTGGTCAGGTCGGGTACGCGCTGCAGGGCGATGATCGCGCCGAGCACCATGCCGATCAGCAGGGTCACGAACATGTGGGCGGCGTCTTTGCCGACCAGTTGCAGTTCGCTCAGGTGCTTGCTCAGCCAATCGCCGATGGCCACGCGGAACTCGGCGGCGCTGGCGGGCAGGTAGGCGTCGAGGAACGGCGGCAGCTGGCCGCGCGCACGGTCGACCACGCCCATGAATTTGTCGAGGGAGGCCCCGGGGTTTTCCGCTTCGTGGAGCAGGAAGCTGATGGCGCCGGCGAAGATCAACGCCAGCACGCTGACGATCAAGGTGCCGAGCAACGCTACCGCCAGCCAGCGTGCACGCCGGCCTTCGATCAGCCGCTGCAGTTGAGGGGTGAGCATGTTGACCAGTTCATAAACCAACAGGCCGGCCAGCAGGCTGGGCAGCAATTTGAGCGGCAGCACCAGCAGCAGTCCGCCGAAAATGATGATGTAGCTGGCCAGCAATATCACGTGACGCTGAGAAAACGTTGGCATACAGCCTCAAAACGAACGGCGCTAAAGGATGGGCAGTCTGCCAGCCTTGAGGGAATCAAGCGAGAGGGATGCGATTAAGTGTAGGAGGGGGCTTGCCCCCTCCTACATTTGATATGTGATCAGCCCTTGAGGCAGGTGCTCATGAAGGTTTTGCGCGCATCGCCGGCCAGCGCCTTGGTTTTTGCCGACGCGTTGCAGTCCTTCATTTTCTGCTGTTGCGGGGTGAGGGTCTTGGCGTCGTTGGCCGCCGGGGCCGACAGGCAGGTCTTCATGAAGGCCTTGCGGTCGTCGCCCTTGAGGGTCTTGGTAGTGGCCTCGGCGTTGCAGGTGGTCATTTTATTTTGCTGGGCGGTGGCGGCAAAACCCTGGGAACACAGCAGCAGGCCCATCATCAACAGCGGAATACGCAGCATCTTCATGGAGTTTTCTCCCTGTTACCGTGCCGAGGGGCACGGCCTATCGAGGAGTGTAGTCAAAGCCTGTTACATCTTCACCGGCCGCGAATATTTGCCCGCCGGTACTGCTCCGGCGTGCAGCCGGCGTGGCGCTGGAACATGGCGATAAAGGCCGAGGCGGTGCTGTAGCCGAGGTCAAAGGCCACGTGTTGCACGCTGCGCTCGCTGTCCAGCGCCTCGATGGCGGCCAGGTAGCGCAGGCGCTGGCGCCATTCGCCGAAGCTCATGCCCAGCTCCCGCACAAATTGGCGCGCCAACGTGCGTTCGCTCACATGCACGTGCTCGGCCCAGTGGGCCAGGGGGCGGTTGTCGGCGGGGTCGGCCTGCATACCTTCGAGCACACCGAGCAGCCCGGGGTGGCGGGCGTAGGGCAGGAAGCAATCGTGGATCGGCGCCTGCCGCAACTGGTCCACGACCACCTCGGCCAGGCGCCGGTCGGCGTCGCTCTGGGGGATGTTCACATCGCGCAGGGCAAAGTCGCGCAGGATGGCCTTGAGGATGTCGCTGATCGCCAGGGTGCACGGCTGCTTGGGCAGTTGCTCGCACAGCTCGGGCGCCAGGCCCACCGAGTGATAGACGATCGCATGGGCGTTGTAGGAGCTGTGCTCGGTGTGCGGCGGCACCCACACGGCGTACTGCGGCGGCGACATAAAGCGGCTGCCCGCCACTTCCATGCGCATCACGCCGCTGGCCGAGTAATCCAGCGAGCCCCAGAAGTGCTGGTGCGGCGTGCACTCGGTGTCCGGGGCAAAATCGGAATAACGGAAGTACACCGGGCTGGGCAGGCGCGGGAAATCCGCGAGGCGTACGGTATGTCTGGCCATATTGTCTGGATACAACGGTCGCTTGTCTGGATCGCAGTATAGGCTTCGATCCAGACAGGGGATAATCCTGCCTCATCAACACACCTGGTTTCTTTCGATGCAATACGCGTATCCCCTGCTCGCCATTTTTATCTGGGCCGGCAACACCGTGGTCAACAAGCTCGCCGTGGGCGTGATCTTCCCCACGGAGATCGGCTTTTACCGCTGGCTGCTGGCGGCATTGCTGTTCACCCCCTTTATGCTCAAGCCGGTGTTTGCCAATTGGGCGCTGATCCGCCCGAACCTGGGCAAAATCGCCGTCCTCGGCGTGATGGGCATGGTGGTGTACCAAAGCCTGGCCTATTACGCCGCGACGCTGACCACGGCGACCAACATGGGCATCATCTTGTCGTTGATGCCGTTGATGTCGCTGACGGCGGCCATCATCAGCCTCGGCCAGCGCCTGACCTACGGCGCGCTGGTGGGCGCGGTGCTGTCGTTTGGCGGGGTGGTGGTGGTCGTATCGGCCGGCAACCTCGACGCGCTGCTGCAACACGGGGTCAACCTGGGCGACGGCTTGATGCTGGTGTCGACCTTGTCCTATGCGATTTACAGCACCTTGCTGAAAAAATGGCAGCTGCGCCTGCCGCCGCTGGTGTTGCTGTATCTGCAGGTGCTGGTGGCGGTGGTGGTGTTGTTTCCGCTGTTCCTGTTCTCGTCCAAACAGGGCCTGAGCGTGGCCAATATCCCGCTGGTGCTGTACGCCTGCCTGCTGGCGTCGATGCTCGCGCCACTGGCGTGGATGCACTCGATCAAGACCCTGGGGCCGAGCCGCACCACGCTGTTTTTCAACCTGCTGCCGCTGATTACCGTGCTGATTGCCGCCGTGGTGTTGAAGGAAAAGTTGGCGCTGTACCACCTGGTGGGTGGCCTGCTGACCCTGGGCGGAGTGATTCTGTCGGAGCGCTGGACCACGCCGGTACGCTAGACACCGGCCGCCTGCAAGCGCCGGGCATGCTCGACAAACAACCGGATCGGCTCCGCGCCCTTGCCCACCAGGCCCAGGGACTGGTTGACGATATCGAAGTGGTCCAGGGCGTAGTCATCGCCGATCACCGTGCCCAGGTGCGAGCTGTAGCGCCCGACCATGCCGTCGCACTGGCCTTTTTCGCGCACAAAGCTGCGGGCGAACAAGCGGCAGCTGCGGTGGGTACCGTCCAGCAAGTTGCGCCCGCGATCGGTGATGCCCGGCTGCAAGGTGCCGGACCATGAGTAATAACGCACGCCATTGACCACCTCGGCGCCCTGCCCGCCCCAGGTCTCGGGCAAGCCTTGGGGATACGCGCGATTGAACAGCGCCACACCCTGGCTGGTCAGCGACAGATGGGAGGCGTGCAGGTCGGCCTTGAAGCGCGGGCCGCGATAGCCGGTTTCCAGCAGGCCCATCACCCAGGCCACCGCGTGGAACAACGCGCTCATCACCCGCCCCTTGAAGCCATCGACGGGGTAATGCGCGTGGATATGGTCCGCCAGCTCCGAGCCGTGGTTGGGCCCGGCCACCGAGGTCACCGAGGCCACCCACTCCGGGCGCTTGGCGGCGGCATACCGCGCGGTCAATGCGCCCTGGCTATGGCCGATCAGGTTGACCTTGGCGGCACCCGTGTCGCGAAGAATCCCTTCGATCTGCGCCAGCAACTGCTCGCCACGCACCTCACTGGAATCCAGCGGGGCCACCTGCACCGGGAACACCTGCGCCCCACCCGCGCGCAAAGCCGGGACGATGCCGTACCAATAGGGAAACAGCCCCAGGCGCACAAACCCGAGCATGCCGGGCACCAGCACAAGGGGGTAACGCGTGGCTAACGACTGCGCCATGAAGCGAACGTCCTTGATTGAGAAAGGATGCTTGCAGCGTAGCCGTGTCTGGCGACGGGCTTGTGACACCACCGGTCAAATCCGATAAAACTTTTTGCGTCGCGCGGGACTCACAACTTGGAGCGATCACGCCGGCAGAGCGTGGCGCAAAACCGGATTAGTACCAGGAGATTGAGATGACTGAAGCACACCTGACTGACGTTGCGACCCTGCGCAGCCGCGCCCGCCAAAACGTCGAAAACGGCGCCGTGACCGAAGGCTACGATGCCGACCGCGAAGAGATCATTCGCCTGCTCAACGAATCGCTGGCCACCGAACTGGTCTGCGTGTTGCGCTACAAGCGCCACTACTTCATGGCCAGCGGCCTGAAAGCCAGCATCGCCGCCGACGAGTTCCTCGAACACGCGACCCAGGAAGCCGAGCATGCCGACAAACTGGCCGAGCGCATCGTCCAACTGGGCGGCGAGCCGGAGTTCAACCCCGACCTGCTGTCGAAGAACTCCCACGCCCAGTACGTTGCCGGCAGCAACTTGAAGGAGATGGTCTACGAAGACCTGGTGGCCGAGCGCATTGCGGTGGACAGCTACCGTGAAATTATCCAGTACATCGGTGACAAAGATCCGACCACCCGCCGCATCTTCGAAGACATCCTGGCCCAGGAAGAAGAACACGCCGATGACATGGCGGATATTCTCCAAGGCCTGTAAATAGCAACACTGCAAAACCAATGTGGGAGGGGGCTTGCCCCCGATAGCAGTGGGTCAGTCAGCGATGATGTTGACTGACCCACCGCCATCGGGGGCAAGCCCCCTCCCACATTTGGATCTCTTTCCACAGTTGGATTGGCCGTTAGCCTTTTACCGTTTTCGGCGCCTTGCCTTCCTTCATCTGTTGCAGCAACGGCGCGCATTCGTTCGGCTCGCCGCCGCTGGGGGCAACCAACGCCAGCAAGCCAGCCGCGGGGCCGGCGATCACGCCCAGCGCGACCATACCAGCGCCACGCAGTGCCAGAGGGATGGCTTTCACACCCGCATTCGGCTTGATGAACGGCCCGTTGACGTACAACGGCGAACGCAGGGAGAACAGGCGGAAGCCCTTGGATTCCGGCGTGATCGTCAGGTCCAGTTGTTCGCTGGCCATATTCGCCGTGCCATCGATGTAGATGATGGCGTTCTCGGTATCAAACACAAACAGGCGCGTGGTCGCCAGGCCGGTCTTGATGCCGAAGTCGGCCGCCGCGCAGTTGATCTTCACTTCCTTGTCGCCAAACAGGCGTCCCACCACGTAGTTGCCGACGTTGAGCCCGGCGATTTCCATCAGGCTGCGGCTGATGGCGCCATCGTTGATGAGCATTTTCAGGTCGCCGTTGGACGTGCCCAGCAGCGCTGCCACCGAGTTGCCGCGCCCGGCAATATCCGCGTCGCCGTTGAGTTCACCAAAGCTGGTTTTCATCGGTTCGAAGGTCGGGAACAGCTGCTTGAGCTTGAAGTTGCGCGCGGTGAGCTTGGCGCGGCCTTCCATCGGCACGGTGCGGCCGTTCAGGCGGATCTGCGCGTCGAGCTTGCCGCCGGCCACGCCAAAGCGCAGGGGCTCCAGGCTCAGCTCGCCGTCGTTGAGCACCAGGTGGGTGTAGAGGTCGGTAAAGGGCAAGTCGGCGCTGTGCACGATGCGTTTGCCGGTGAACTCCACATCGGCGTCCATGACCCGCCAGCGCTCGGTGCGGAACTCTTCCACCGGCAGCACTTTGGTCGCCGGCTGCTTGCTGTCGCCGCCACGGGCTTTTTGCTTGGCATTGGAGTCGGCGCCGATCAGGGGTGCCAGGTCGGTCATCAGCAATTGATTGGAGACCAGCGCACCGCTGAGCTTGGGCCGGGGTTGGCTGGCCACATAGCTGAGGCTGCCGTGGATATCGCTGTTGCCGATCTTGCCGTTGAAGTTCTCGTAGGTGAACGAGGCGCCGCTGGCTTCATGCAGTTTGGCGATCAGGTGGCCGTCGGTGGAATACGCCGGCGAGTCTGGCAGGGTCACGCCGGTCAGCGGGTAGAGGTTGCCCAGGCTGCTGCCCGCGAGCTTCAGGCGCAGGTCCAGGGCACCGAGGTTGAGCGGGTCGGTCAAGGTGCCGGCGAGGGCGATGCTGGTGTCGGCAATCTTCACCTGAGCTTGCAGTGGGAACGGTTTGGCCGCGTCCTGCAGAGCGAGCAGGCCGCCGATCTTGCCGCTGCCGTCGAGTTTCTGGCCGTGGTATTGGCCTTTGACCTTGAGTCCGAAGGCGTAGTCCTGGGGTGCGGAGCCTTTTTCCAGAGCCTTCTTGGCATCGGCGTCGCCGACGATCTCGCCAAACGGGATGGGTTTGCCCAGCGGGTCGATGATCACATCCAGTTGGGTCTTGAGGGTTTGGTCATCGAGGGTCACGTGGCCTTTGTCGAAGCCGATGGCACCGATATCCACCACCCAGTTGGACGGTTCGGCGTTGGGGTCCTTGGGATCGAACTTGAAAGTCCAGTTGGCGCGGCCGTCAGCCAGGCGCTGCAACTCGGCGCTGGGCTCGGTGAGGTCGATACGCGGGATCACCACGCGCTGAACCAGCAGCGCCAGCGGCGAAATGCGCAACTCGACCTTCTTGAGCGTGACCATCTGCGGTTTTTTCGACCAGTCCGGGTTGCCCAGGGTCAGGTCTTCGGCAATCACATGGGGCCACGGCACCCAGGCCCGCCAGCCACCCTCATCGGGCTCACGCGCCCACACCACGGCGAGGTTGCCATTGATGGCAAACGGGCGATGCAATTCTTCGGAAACCTTGGCATTGAGCGGCGGTTTGATGCGGTTCCAGTCGAAGAACACCAGAACCAGCACCAGTATGGCGAGTAGCAGAACGAAGCTGGCGCAGCTCCAAACCACGATTTTACGAGTGCGCGTCATTGCACAGGACTCCTGAATACGACTGAGGGTGCGCCCTGCGGTGCACCTTTTGACTACAGCTTATAAGGCTACGACTGGCAAATGGCTTAGGGGTTTAGCCGAAGTACGAATAAACCGGGAAAAAAGGCGATTTTTCCTACAGCGCAAGTGCATCGAACAATCAACAATGCACCGGTGTTACCCACAGACGGGTCGAAAATACCCACCATGGTGCAAAACCGCGTGCTTGAGAGGCCCGTTCTAGAGCCTCTCGGACGAACAATCAATTCTGTTGATTATTACCATTGTGTTTATGAACTTTTATATCGACTTATCGAGAGTAGCATTAGCCCTGTACCCACTTTATCGCCCTCCCAAGGAGCAACCCATCATGAAACGCCAAGTACTCGCTACCGTCCTGTTATCCGTCCTGGCTTCCAGCGCCTTTGCCCTGCCAGCCGCCGAACAGGTAACCCCACAGAACAAAGCTCAAGCCGTTGAGTCGAGCCAGACCCTGGCCCGCAGCGGTTCGCAAGAAGAAGAAAACCGTGACTACGCCAAAGGCGCCGTCGCTGAAAACGGCCGCAACCGTCTGGAAGAAAAAGGCCTGGTTGAGGGCGGTGCTGAACAAGCCAACAAACGCGCCTACACCGAAGGTGTTGCTGAAGGTGGCCGTGATCGCCTGGAACAGAAAGGTCTGGTTGAAGGCGGTTCCGACAACGCCAACGAACGCGCTTACACCGAAGGCGTTGCTGAAGGCGGTTCCGACCGTCTGCAAGAACCGCATCAAGCACAGAGCTAAGCCTGTGGTGGCCGAGAAAAAAGCCCGATCTGTCGATCGGGCTTTTGCTTTTATGTAAATCGCCTTACGCCCCCGCTGCGCCAAGTTCGACGTCAACGAAGCTGTTTTGCTAGAGTGCATCGCTGTACTTGTCGACAAAGCCCGCCTGCCAATGCTGCCCCGCGCCGAACAGAAGCAACAGACCCGCCTCGCCTTGATGGACGCAGCCCGCCATCTGATGGAGTGTGGCCGTGGGTTTGGCAGCCTGAGCCTGCGCGAAGTGGCCAAGACGGCCGGCATTGTGCCTACCGGTTTCTATCGTCATTTTGACGACATGGACCAGCTTGGCCTGGTACTGGTGAGCGAAGTGGGCCAGACCTTTCGCGCCACGATCCGCCTGGTACGCCACAACGAATTCGTGATGGGCGGCATCATCGATGCTTCCGTGCGGATTTTTCTCGACGTGGTGTCGGCCAATCGTTCGCAATTCCTGTTCCTGGCCCGTGAGCAATACGGTGGCTGCCTGGCCGTGCGCCAGGCCATCGGCGCGCTGCGTGAAGACATCACCCGCGACCTGGCCGCCGACCTCACACTGATGCCCAAGCTGCAACACCTGGATGGCGAAGGCTTGCACGTGATGGCCGACCTGATCGTCAAAAGTGTGTTCGCCACCCTCCCCGACATCATCGACCCGCCCGCCCAGGCCTTGCCTGCCCACCTCACGCCCCAGGCGAAAATCACCCAGCAACTGCGCTTTATCTTTATCGGCCTCAAGCACTGGCAAGGGCTGGGCAGCACCGAGTAAGCCGGTCAGCCCGCCGTGTGAAAGCGCTTGGCGGAGGTGTAGTTCCTTTTCCAGTAGCTGTCGCTCAGCGAGTCGATACGCACGCGTTTGCCGGTGCTGGGCGAGTGAATGAATTGCCCCTTGCCGATATACAGGCCCACATGGCTGACATCGCTGCGCCCATTGCCCTTGAAGAACACCGCATCGCCCGGCTTCAGCGCCTCTCGCTGGACGGTCGTGGCGCCCGAGCGGTGCATCTGCATCGAAGTGCGCGGCAAACGTATGTTGGCTTCGGTCTTGAACAGGTACACCAGCAGGCTGCTGCAATCGAACCCCTGCTCGACCGTGGTGCCGCCGCCTTTATACGGCGTGCCGAGCAACGCATGGGCGCGGCGGATCACCTTGTTGATCGAGGGCTGAACAGTGGCCTCGACGCCGGGGCGTGATTGAAGATTGGCCGAGGCAGAGGCAATGGCGAAAACCGGACTGAAAATGACCCAACAACACAATGACTTGAACATGCTCAACGTCGCCATGAACTAAAAAGGGCAGACAGGCTAATGAACCGATCATCGGCGCGTTTAAAGCCTTTGCTTACAGGGCTGTAGGAAAAGCCCGAAACGCCCAGCGCAGGTGCGCCAGGCTACGGCGCGCACCTTTTTGGATCACGCACACACCCGCCCTGCGCCCTGTTTAGTGGCATTCGCGCGGTTACCTACAGGCAATTCCTACCCTCAGTCGGGGTTGGCAAGCCCCTTGCTCTAGGTCTTTCATCGCTCATAGCTGGAAGATTTCTGATGCTGGTGATCCACCGCCGAATCGCCCCCCAAGCCCTCTGGGCTGCCGAGTTGCTGCTGAATTTCGAAGCGCGCAGCAAAAGCCGCCTGCGCTGTTTCAGTGCCGACGGTGAAGACGTCGGCCTTTTCCTGGAGCGTGGCCAGCCGCCGCTGCATGACGGCGAATTCCTGCAGGCCGAAGACGGACGCGTCGTACGCGTTTGCGCGCGGCCTGAACAGCTGTTGCATGTCACCTGCAGCAGCGCCTTCGAACTGACCCGCGCCGCCTATCACCTCGGTAACCGCCATGTGGCGTTGCAAGTTGGGGATGGCTGGTTGCGCCTGCTCGATGACTACGTGCTCAAGGCCATGCTCGAGCAGTTGGGCGCCCACACCGAGACGCTTGAAGCGCCATTCCAGCCGGAACATGGCGCCTACGGCGGCGGCCACCATCATTCGCGCCATGGCGACGAAGACTTCAATTACCCGCCCAAGCTGCACCAGTTCGGCGTGCGTCTATGAACCCAGCCTGGGCGTTGCTGCGTCTGGCCAGCCCGCAATTGCCGATTGGCGGCTACAGCTATTCCCAAGGGCTGGAAATGGCCGTGGAAAACGGCCGCGTGAAGGATGCCGACAGTGCACGACGCTGGATCAGCGACCAATTGCTGCTCAACCTGGCGCGCTTTGAAGCGCCGCTGTTGCTCGCCCATTGCCGCGCCGCAGCCGAGCAGGACTGGCCGCGCCTGACCCAACTGTGCGAAGAGCACCGCGCCAGCCGCGAAACCCGCGAGCTGTACCAGGAAAGCCGGCAAATGGGCTACTCCCTGCAGCAACTGCTCAACGGTTTGCCGGAACTTGACGCCGCCGCACGCAGCTTTCTTGAACACCTCGCCGAGCCGCACCTGGCCCTGGGCTGGGCGCTGGCCGCCCGCGCCTGGAGCATCAGCCCCGACGACGCCCTCGCCGCCTGGCTCTGGAGCTGGCTGGAAAACCAATTGGCCGTGCTGATGAAAACCCTGCCCCTGGGCCAGCAAGCCGCGCAACGCCTGACCAGCGAGCTGTTGCCCCTGTTGCAACAAGCCCAGCAGGACGCCGAACGCATCGACCCCAACCATTTCGGCAGCGCCGCCTTTGGCCTGTCCCTGGCGTGCATGGCCCATGAGCGCCAGTACAGCCGCCTGTTCCGTTCCTAGGAGAAGCACCATGAACACACAACCTCTGCGCGTCGGCATCGGCGGCCCGGTGGGCTCCGGCAAAACCGCCCTGACCCTGGCCCTGTGCCTCGCACTGCGCGATCGCTACAACCTGGCGGTGGTGACCAACGATATCTACACCCGTGAAGACGCCGACTTCCTGGTGCGCAACCAGGCCCTGGCGCCCGAGCGCATCATCGGCGTGGAAACCGGCGGCTGCCCGCACACGGCAATCCGCGAAGACGCCTCGATCAACCTCGAAGCCGTCGACCAGCTTAACCGCCGCTTTCCCGGCCTGGACCTGATCCTGGTGGAGTCCGGCGGTGACAACCTTTCGGCCACCTTCAGCCCGGAGCTGTCGGACCTGACCATCTACGTGATCGACGTGTCGGCCGGCGACAAGCTGCCGCGCAAGGGCGGGCCGGGCATCTGCAAATCCGACCTGCTGGTGATCAACAAGATCGACCTCGCGCCGCTGGTCGGCGCCTCGCTGGAGCTGATGAACAGCGACACCCAGCGCATGCGCAACGGCAAACCCTTTGTGTTCAGCAACCAGAAAACCGGTGTCGGCCTGGATGACATCGTCGCCTTTATCGAACGCCAAGGCCTGCTGACCGCCGCCTGATCAACCCTTAAGGAACCTGTCCATGAGTCTCAAGAAACTCTTCGCCGCTGCCGCCCTGCTGCTCACGCCCGCCCTGGCCTTCGCCCACCCGGGCCATGGCGACAACGGCCTGTTTGCCGGGATCAGCCATCCCCTGAGCGGGCTCGACCACTTGCTGGCCATGGTCGCGGTCGGCTTGTGGGCCGCA
This sequence comes from Pseudomonas sp. AC463, assembly GCF_979253585.1. NCBI lineage: Bacteria > Pseudomonadati > Pseudomonadota > Gammaproteobacteria > Pseudomonadales > Pseudomonadaceae > Pseudomonas > Pseudomonas sp. AC463. The sequence continues at coordinate 126,105 of NZ_CEEDDZ010000015.1, forward strand.
CAACAAAAAGGCGCGGCACGCTGGGCGCTGCCGTGCACCTTCGTCGGCACCATGTTGCTTGGCGGCGTGCTGGGGTTTGAAGGCCTGCAATTGCCGGCGCTGGAAAGCGGGATTGCTGCCTCGGTGCTGGCCCTGGGCCTGGCCGTAGCATTGGCGGTACGGCCGCCATTGTTTATGGCGGTGGGTGCCACGGCGCTGTTTGCGCTGTTCCACGGTGTGGCACACGGGCTTGAGCTGCCGGACATGTCCAGCCCTTGGGCGTATGCCGCAGGCTTTGTCGGCGCGACCGCTGTGCTGCACGCGGCCGGGTATGCCGTGGTGCGCTTTCTGCCGGCTGCGGCGGCGCCGTTGGTGCGGATTGCCGGGGCGGCTTCGGCGGCGACTGGGGTTTGGTTGCTGGCGGGCTGATTTGCGGGGCTGCTGAGGGCCTAATCGGGGGCAAGCCCCCTCCCACATTTTGATTTGTGAATACATTCAAAGGTGGGAGGGGGCTTGCCCCCGATAGCTTTGGCACAGACACCACACAACCCAAGCCTGCTACCATGCGCGCCTACACCCCTGCCGTGACGACGCCAGCCAATGCCCAGCGCTTTCCAACCCTCTTTGAATCCCGTGCTCACCCACTTCCATGAACTGATCGTGCCGCTCTGGCAAGGCCCGGGCTGGAATGCCGAGTTGGCGCTGCCCTACGAGGCGCTGGACGCCGATCACCAGCCGCTGCCCCCGCAACGCTACCGCGCCATGGCCTGCGCCCGACAGTTGTACCTGTTTGCCAGCCTGATCGGCGAGCCCGGTGCCGCCTTTGCTGAAGAGCGCGCGGCCGCGCTGTTCCGCTCCCTGCAACGGCATTTCCATGATGCCGAACACGGCGGCTGGTTCTACAGCATCGACCCCGCCGGGCAGCCGCTGGACAAGCGCAAAGACCTCTACACCCACGCCTTCATCATCTTCGCCTGCGCCCATTACTGGGCCAAGGTGCGCGAGCCGCTGGTGGAATCGGTGCTCGATGCCGCACTGGAAGTGGTCGCCCAACGTTTCGCCACCGGCGACGGCCTGTACGAAGCGGTGCTGGAGCGCAACTGGTCATCGCTCAAGTCCGGCCCGCTGCAAAACCCGTTGATGCACCTGGCTGAGGGTTTCCTCGCCACGCTCGCCGTGCGTGAAGACGCCGTCACCCAGGACGCCCTGCTGGACCTCGTCCACGCCATGCAAAAGCGCTTCATCGACCGCCAACACGGCGTGATGATGGAAAAACCGCTGGGCGCTGTGGATAACTGGTTTGAGCCGGGGCACCAGTTCGAATGGTGCTTTTTGCTCGAATCCTCGCCCGTGCTGCGTGGTACGCCGTTGCATGCGTCACTGACGCGCGCGTTTGCCTACGCCGAGCAAATGGGTGTGGATAAGTTGAGCGGTGCGGTCAGTGGCATGTTGGCGCTGGACGGCACGGTGCGCGACGGCACACAGCGCATCTGGGCGCAGGCTGAATACCTGCGGGCGCTGACGTTGCGACCGGGCAGTGAGGCGGTATTGCAGCGCCAGTTGCTGGCGCTGCAAGCGCATTTTCTGCATGAGAAAGGCTGGCATGAGTGCCTGGATGCCAAGGGTGCCGTGAGCCGACGGGATATGCCTTCTACTACCCCTTATCATTTGGCGACTTGCTATCAGGGGCTGGTCAAGTATCTGGGGTGAGGTTGAGGGCCTCATCGGGGGCAAGCCCCCGATAGCCTCGCCTCGGTCTAAAGACCGATCACGCAACCCACTTGCGATCCCCGGTAAAACTGATCGTCAACCAGCGCGCCGCATCCGGCGTGCCGAGCCCTGTGGATATCTCCTCGCGCAACGCATCCAGCGTCGCCACCTTATCCACGGGGTAATCCGCCGGCAGCACCACATGAATCTCGATAAACCGCGCCCGCCCGTGCTTTTGCACGTAGGACACGTAGTCGTCGAAACCATGCCGGGCCTGGGCTGCGTCCATCACTTCACGCACCTTGTCGTCCAAGTGGTCCGGGGCAATCCCCAGCACCTCGCGCAACGCCGGGCGCAGGATCTTGAACGCCGGCGCCAGCATGCTCAGGGCCAGCAGGATCAAGATCAACGGGTCGACATACACCGCCCACTCGCCATAGCCCTGGGACGTGAGCAACAGCGCGGCAAGAAAGCTGATCAGCAAGCCCACCGAGAGCATCGCGTCCACCAGCCAACTGATGTTGTCGAACTGGATCAGTGAGGATTTCAACGTGCGATTGCGATAACGCACATAGAAGAAATAGGCGAATTCCACCACGGTAAACACCGCCGCATAGATGATCACCAGGCCCAACTCGATCTCGCGCCCGCCATTGATAATGCCGAACACGCCGTTAAGGAATGCGTAAATAGCGATCAGCAGCAGGAAGCTGCCTTCGATCAACAGCACCATCGGCTCCAGGTGCCAGTAGCCAAACTGGAAGCGCTGGTTGCTTTTCTTCGCGATCAGCTTGGCCGTGATCAGCATCAACACCTTGATGGCGGTGGCGATCAGCGAGAAAAAGCCGTCGAACAAAATGGATTGGGCGCCGGATACCACACCCGTGACAATCCCGGCGATCGCGACTGCGAACATCAGGATGGTCGATTGTTTGAGCAGTGCCTGCTCACCTCGGTTACTCACATTTCCTCCCGTTAAAACCTTAAAACCGCACAGTGCGGAGGGGTTTTCAGGAAGGGAGTGTACCTTATGGCCTGTTTTGGCTGATTTGACCTCATCGGGGCGGTGCGACGATTCGACAAGCCCCCTCCCACATTGACCGCATTTCAAAGTTGGAACTCGATCGAATGTGGGAGGGGGCTTGCCCCCGATGGCAGCGACTCGGTCTTAAGCCTTACTTGGCCCCACGCTCAATCGCAAACCCGGCCCAGGTCTGGCTCACCGGCATCAACTCCAACCGGTTGATGTTCACATGTGCCGGCGTATTCATCACCCAGAAAATCGTGTCGGCAATGTCCTGCGGCTGAATCGGCTCGGCACCGGCATAGGTCGCGTCATAACGCGCCTGATCACCACCAAAGCGCACCAGCGAGAACTCGCTCTCACACAGGCCTGGCTCGATGTTGGTGACGCGCACGCCGGTACCCTGCAGGTCGCAACGCAGGTTCAGCGAGAACTGCTTCACGAACGCCTTGGAGCCGCCATACACGTGGCTGCCCGGGTACGGGTAGCTGCCGGCGATGGAACCCAGGTTGATGATGCCGGCGCCGCGACCGTGGGCGATCAGGCGTGGCAGCAGCAGGCTGGTGGTGGTCAGCAGGCCCTTGATGTTGGTGTCGACCATGGTTTCCCAATCGTCGAGGCTGCACTTGGGCGCAGGGTCGGTGCCCACGGCCAGGCCGGCGTTGTTGATCAGGCCACGCAGCTTGGCGAACGACGGCGGCAGGTTGGAGATGGCGTCTTCCATGCCCTTGCGGTCACGCACGTCCACGACCAGGCCGTGCACTTCGGTCTGCTTGGACAGCTCTTCGACCAGCGCATTCAGGCGGTCGGCGCGACGGCCGGTGAGCACCAGTTTCCAGCCGGCTTCGGCAAAACGACGGGCGCAGGCTTCGCCGAAACCTGAGGTTGCGCCAGTAATAAACAGCGTGTCGGACATGGTGTTCTCCTTGCGGGCATCGGGAAAAAAATCAGCCAGCAGAATGCCCTTACGCCGCGGTGGCGGCAACCGCTATGCGCACAACATCACGCACGGCTGATCAGTTTTTAACCATGTCAGGCAAAGCCTTATAAACCGTGGCCTGCAGCCATATACACGCAGGTTATCCACAACTGCGCCCACAGTCTTTGGGGGCAAGTACAATAGCGCTTAGGCCGCTACGCACAAGGCCTGCAGGCAGTTTTAGAAAGTTTTTTGCTTGACCTTGGCCAGGGCGTATGTAGCCCCACGCGCAGCAGGAAAATCCGAGCGATGGCTCCAGGCCAGTCATTCCGGCCTCTGCGGAAGTCTTTCCAGAGTTTAGTCACAGACTTATCCACAGGCTGACGGGACATATTCCGGTCATATACCTGTGTCTTTAAACAGGTTGACAAACCCCTTGGGTGGCCGCGAAAAACCCGCTGATCAAAAAACAACCGCCACGCTACAAGCCACGTAATCAAAGGCCTACAGCCAGCTACACCCACGTTACCCACAGCCGGTTCCACAGCGGATGGGGACAAGTCAAAACTGTGACAAAACAGGGATTTGCGGCGGCTATATGTCGCGCTTTGGAGGGTGGCTGGATTTGTTTTCCACAATTTGCCGGGGAGCTTGTGGACAGCACAAAACCAAATGTGGGAGGGGGCTTGCCCCCGATAGCGGTGGATCAGTCAAAACATCTGAAACTGACACACCGCTATCGGGAGCAAGCCCCCTCCCACAGGGGTAACGCGTAGTTAATGGCCGCCAAGGTAGGCGTTACGCACTTCCTCATTCACCAGCAATTCCTTACCGGTGCCGGTCAGGCGAATCTCGCCGTTGACCATCACATACGCCCGGTCCGACAAGCGCAGCGCGTGGTTGGCGTTCTGCTCGACCAGGAAGATGGTCATCCCGGTGGCCGCCAGCTCGCGCAGGGTGGCGAAGATCTGCTTCACCACAATCGGCGCCAGGCCCAGGCTCGGCTCGTCCAGCAGCAACAGCTTGGGCCGGCTCATCAGCGCGCGGGCGATGGCGAGCATTTGCTGCTCGCCGCCGGACATGGTCATGGCGCGCTGGGTGCGCCGCTCCTTGAGCCGTGGGAACAGCTCGAACATGCGCTGCATGTCTTCCTGGGCGAACTTGTCGCCAATCGGGATGGTGCCCATCAGCAGGTTTTCCTCGACGGTCATGTCGGGGAACACCCGCCGCCCTTCCGGCGACTGCGCAATGCCGTTGGAGGCGATGTAGTGGGATGACTTGTGGGTAATGTCGACGCCGTTGTACAGAATCTGCCCCGACTCGGCCCGCGGCTGGCCGAAGATCGACATCAGCAACGTGGATTTACCCGCGCCGTTGGAGCCGATCAGGCTCACGGTTTCGCCTTCGTTGATGTGCAGCGAGACTTTTTTCAGGGCCTGGATCGGGCCGTAATACACGTCCAGGTCTTTCATTTCGAGGATAGGTGCACTCATACCAGCTCCTCCTCGTCGGCGCCCAGGTAGGCGGCAATCACTTTCGGGTCGTTGCGGATCGCCTCCGGCCCGCCTTCGGCGATCACGTTGCCGTGATCCAGCACCACGATGTGGTCGGAAATACTCATCACCATGCCCATGTCGTGTTCGATCAGCACCACCGTGAGGTCGTGTTCGTCGCGCAGCAGGCGAATCATCGCGCTGAGGGCTTCGGTTTCCTGCGGGTTGAGGCCCGCCGCCGGTTCGTCCAGGCAGATGATCTGCGGCCGCGTGCACATGGCGCGGGCGATTTCCAGACGGCGCTGCTGGCCGTAGGAAAGCTCGCCGGCCAGGCGGTTGGCGCAGTCCACCAAATCGACGACTTCCAGCCAGTAGAACGCGTGGTCGAGCGCGTCGCTTTCAGCCTTGCGGTAGCCCTTGGTATTGAGGATGCCCGCGAGCATGTTGCGGTTGACCCACATGTGCTGGGCCACCAGCAGGTTTTCCAGCACCGACATTTCCTTGAACAGGCGAATGTTCTGGAAGGTCCGCGCCAAACCGGCACGGTTCACCAGATGGGTGCCGCCGAACATTTTGTAGTACACGCGGCTGCAAAAGCTTTTGGGCGAGACAAAGTCGGTGGCCTTGAAGCGCTCGCCGAGCAGTTGGATCACGTTGGTCTGCTTGCCACGAATGTTGAGTTCGATCTTGCCGCCGCTGGCTTTGTAGAAGCCGGTGAGGCAGTTGAACACCGTAGTCTTGCCCGCGCCGTTGGGGCCGATCAGGGCGAAGATCGAGTTGCGTTCGACCTTGAGGCTCACATCGCTCAAGGCCTTGATGCCACCGAAGTGCATCATCAGGTGTTCCACGGAGAGAACGACTTCCTTGCTCATGGCGCTACCCCCTTACGTGGCGTCACACCGGTTCGGCTGATCCGGATCAGGCCGCGTGGCCGCCAGATCATCATCACCACCATCAACACGCCAAACAGCAGCACGCGGTATTCGGAGAAGCTGCGCAGCAGTTCCGGCGCGACGGTCAGTACGAACGCCGCAATCACCACGCCCACTGTCGAGCCCATGCCGCCCAGCACCACGATCGCCAGGATCAGCGCCGACTCGAAGAAGGTAAACGACGACGGGTTCACAAAACCCTGGTAGCTGGCAAAAAACACCCCGGCCAGCCCGGCCGTGGACGCACCGATGGTGAACGCCGAAAGCTTGACCAACACGTGGTTCAGGCCCATGGACCGGCAGGCGATTTCATCTTCGCGCAAGGCTTCCCAGGCGCGGCCAACCGGCATGCGGGTCAGGCGGTGCTTGATGTACAGCACGGCCAGCACCACCAGGAACAGCACGATGTAGATAAACAGGAATTTGATATTGGGGTTGTAGTCGATGCCGAAGAATTCATGGAAGGGAATCCCGCCATCCTTCGCACGTCTGCCGAACTCCAGGCCGAGGAAGGTCGGCGAAGGCACCGGCATGCCATTTGGACCACCGGTAAACGACAGCCAGTTATTCAGCACCAGGCGGATGATTTCACCGAAGCCCAGGGTCACGATGGCCAAATAGTCACCGTGCATTCGTAGCACCGGGAACCCGAGTATGCACCCCGCTAACGCCGCCGCGATGGCCGCCAGTGGCAGCACGGTCCAGAAGCCCAGGCCGAGGTATTGATAACCCAGCGCCAGGCCATAGGCACCGATGGCGTAGAACGCCACGTAACCCAGGTCGAGCAGGCCGGCCAGGCCGACCACGATGTTCAGGCCCAGGCCGAGCAACACGTAGATCAGCCCGAGGATCACCACGGTCAGCAGGTACTTGTTGGCGAAGATCGGGAACACGATGGCGATAACGATCAGCGCGGGGATGATCCAGCGCAGCCGCGACTTGTAGTCCGGCGCCAGCACGTGCACGCCGGAGCCACTGCTTTCGAAGCCCTGCAGAATCTTCACGCCCTTGGGGGTTTGCAGGAACAGGCTCATGGCGAAGCGGCCGACCATTACGATGGCCACCAGCAGGCCCACGCGGGCCGGTTCCAGGTTGAAGCTGTAGCCGTCGAGGACCACGCCGACGATCGGACCGAACACGATCAACGAAATCAGCCCGGCAAGGATCGTATCGACCACACTTTTCTTGATATCGATAGGTTTGGCAGCAGACATGTTTACACCTTAGCCACGAGTGGGCGACCCAGCAGGCCCTGGGGACGGAAAATCAGAATCACCACCAGCAGGGAGAAACTGAACACGTCTTTGTAGTCAGAGTTGATTAACCCGGAGAACAGCGACTCGGAAATCCCGAGGATAATCCCGCCGAGCATCGCCCCAGGCAGGGAGCCGATGCCGCCGAGTACCGCTGCGGTAAATGCCTTGATGCCGATGATGAAGCCGGCATAGAAGTCGAAGGTGCCGTAATTAAGGGTGATCAGCACGCCGGCCAATGCGGCCATGGCGGCGCCGATGACGAATACGTAGGAGATCACACGGTCGGTGTTGATACCCAGGATCGAGGCCATCTTGCGGTCTTGCTGTGTGGCGCGGCACATGCGGCCGAGCTTGGTGTATTTGATGATGTAGGTGAGCAACGCCATGCCGGCAAACGCCGCCACGAGGATGAAGACCTTGGTGTAGGTGAGTTGCACGAAGCCGCTGCCGATGTCGACACGCCAGGCGCCGGCCAGCAGGGTTGGAATGCCTTGTTGCTTGGCACCCTGGGCGATCTGCGCGTAGTTCTGCAGGATCAGCGAGATACCGATGGCGCTGATCAGCGGAGCCAATCGGGTGGAGTTGCGCAGCGGTTTGTAGGCGACACGCTCGATGACCCAACCGTACACGCCCGTGACGACCACGGTGAAGACCAACGTACCGAGAATGAGCAGCGGGAAGGATTCGATGCCGAAGTAAGCCAGCAGTGCCAGACTGATCGCCGCGAGGTAAGCGGAAATCATATAAACCTCGCCGTGGGCGAAGTTGATCATGCCAATGATGCCATAGACCATTGTGTAGCCGATGGCGATCAGGCCGTAGACCGACCCGAGGGTCAGGCCGTTGACCAGTTGCTGCAGGAAAATACCATCCATAACGCAATCTCACGCGGTGAGCACCTGCACACCGGTGGGTGTGCGGCGCTTCTGGAGGAAAAGACAGATCTCGATAACAGCACTGTCCAGTGTGGGAGGGGGCTTACCCCCTCCCACACTGGATCTTTGGTGCCTGTGCTTACTTCTGCTTATCGAGCTGGTGGTACTTACCGTCTTTGTCCCACTGGTAAACCACGTAGTCGGAGACTTTCAGGTCACCCTTGGCATCCCAGGATTTTTCGCCCATGACGGTTTTCACCGGGTGGGCCTTGAGCCACTTGGCGGCGTCTTCGCCCTTGTTGGACTTGGCACCGTTGAAGCCGGCGGCCAGGGCCTGGACCGACGCGTAGGCGTACAGGGTGTAGCCTTCCGGCTCATAACCGCTCTTCTGGAACTCTTCCACCACGGTCTTGCTGTCCGGCAGTTTGCGCGGGTCGGCGCCGAAGGTCATGTACACGCCATCGACGTATTGCTTGCCGCCGGCGGTGGCCACCAGTTCGTCGGTCACGATGCCATCATCGGACATGAACTTGACGTCTTTGAGGCCGGCTTCACGGATCTGGCGAACCAGTGGACCGGCTTCCGGGTGCAGGCCGCCGAAGTACACGACGTCAGCACCGGTGGAGCGGATTTTGGTGACCAGGGCGCTGAAGTCTTTCTCGCCACGGGTCAGGCCTTCTTCCAGCACCGGCTTGACGCCGCGCTTGGTCAACTGGGCGGCGGTGGCGTCGGCCAGGCCTTTGCCGTAGGTGTCTTTGTCGTTGATGACCGCGACTTTCTTGCCCTTGAGCACGTCGACGATGTAGTCGCCGGCCACGATGCCTTGCTGGTCGTCACGCCCGCACATGCGGAACATGGCGCCGAGGCCGCGCTCGGTCACTTGTGGGTTGGTGGAGCCCGGGGTGATGGCGATGATGCCGGCTTCGTCGTAAACCTCGGAGGCCGGGATGGTGTTGGACGAGCAGAAGTGCCCGACCACGCCGATCACTTTGTCCTGGTCAGCCAGGCGGTTGGCCACGGCCACGGCTTGCTTGGGTTCGCAGGCGTCGTCGCCGGCCACCAGGACGATTTTCTCGCCGTTGATGCCGCCGGCCTTGTTGATCACATCGGCTGCCGCCTGGGCACCTTTCATGTACTGCTCACCGAAAGCGGCGTTGGCGCCGGTCATCGGCCCCGCTACACCAATTTTCACATCAGCTTGAACAAACGTAGAAACACCCAGCGCCGCAGCAACGGCGAGGGCCAGAAAACCTTTCTTGTAAAACGTCTGGGACATGAGTGGTGCTCCGATATTTTTGATTTTTGGCACGACAACTTGCGTTCAAACTTTTCACTGAAAGCCCTGAGCAAGCCTCGTGCCAGTACGTTTTTATTCTTCAAAAAGACACGGTGTCATTGTTATTACGGGCGTTTCGGCTCCTTTTGTCTGGACGTGCAACCGTCTAGCGCCTGGAGGTGCAACCCATCGATCAAAAAAGTACAACCCTGGCAGGTCGCACCTGCAACCGGAGGCATAAACGACAGTTCCTACCCCTGTAACAATGTGCGTAACGGAACTGCACATTTACAGTGCGCGATTGCTACGACTTGCACCAATACAGATTAGTAGCCTGCTAAGAAAATGCAGGCTTTTGAGCGGTATTTCGCTGATCAGATCACGATCCGCAGGCATTGCCCGGCGTGATACAGCGAGAATCCGGCTTCATACAGGCAACTGCGCAACCCCACCCCAGCCAGCGGCTGCATCGGCGCAAACGGGATCGGCAAGGCCTGTGGATTCTGGTGACACAGGTAGTCGGCGAACGCCTTCCCGACCACGCTGCCGGTGGTTACGCCGCGTCCGTTATAGCCCGTTACTGCCACGAGTCCTGGCGCCGGTTCGAACAGGCGCATCAAGTGGTCGGGGGTGAAGGCGATGCAGCCGGTCCAGGTGTATTCCCATTGCACCGATTTGAGGTACGGGAAGTAGTGTTGCTGCACCCGATCGGCCCACGCCTTGAGGAACCACGCCGGTTTCTGGTTACCATTGCCCAGGCTGCCGAGCAACAGGCGGCCATCGGCGTCGCGGCGAATGCTGCTCAAGACCTGGCGCGTGTCCCATGAGCCCTGCCCGCCTGGGAGAATCTGCCCGGCCGCCTCGTCGGTCAGCGGCGCGGATGCGACCTGGTAGTAATAGCCGGGGAAAAAATTGCGCCGCAGCTCGGTCCATTCGCCTTCGGTGTAGGCATTGGAGGCGATCACCACTTGGGCAGCCTGCACTGAACCCTGGGCAGCCTGCACCGACCAGTGCGCGCCTTGGCGTTCCAATTGGGTCACCGGGGAATGGTCGAACAATTGCCCACCCAAGCCGGCTGCCGCGTTGGCCAGGCCAGAGGTGTAGGCCATCGGGTTCAAGGTGCCGGCGCGCCGATCCAGCAAGGCGGCGGCGATTTTTTTGGTGCCCGTGGCCTGCTCGCAAGCCTGGCCGGTGAGCAGTTCCACCGGCGCGCCACGGCGCTTCCATTGTTCTTCACGACTGCGCAAATCCGCCTCGCCACGGGCGTTGTGCGCCATGTGCAAGGTGCCCTCACGGCGCAATTGGCAATCGATGCTGTATTTGTCGATCAGGCTGAACACCAGCGACGGCGCCGCGCCCAACATGCGGTTGAGCTGGCTGCCCACCGCTTCACCGAAACCGGCTTCGATCTCGTCCGGCGGGATCCACAGGCCGGCATTCACCAACCCGACGTTGCGCCCCGAGCCACCATGGCCGGTGCGATGAGCTTCCAGCACGGCGACGCTTTTACCCTGTTCCAGCAAGTGAATGGCGGCAGACAAACCGGTGATGCCGGCGCCGATCACGCACACATCGACCTTGAGCTCGCCGTTGAGGGCGGCGCGATCAGGGCGGCTGGGGGTGAGGTGTTCCCATAAACATGTTTCGCGTAGTGCCATTGCCAGACTCCGGTGAGACCTAACAAACAACAATCTTGATGTGTAAATACGATCAACTGTGGGAGGGGGCTTGCCCCCGATAGCGGTGGATCAGCTGTACATCTGTTGACTGACACACTGCAATCGGGGGCAAGTCGAATCGTCGCACCGCCCCTCCCACATTTTTACTGCATTCCAACCTCAGTCGAAGGTAATACCCTGCGCCAACGGCAACTCCAGCGAGTAGTTCACGGTATTGGTCTGCCGGCGCATATACCCGCGCCACGCATCCGAACCCGACTCACGCCCGCCGCCGGTTTCTTTTTCGCCGCCAAACGCGCCGCCAATCTCCGCGCCGCTTGGGCCGATGTTGACGTTGGCGATCCCGCAATCGCTGCCCACCGCCGACATGAATTGCTCGGCTTCACGCACATCGGTGGTGAAGATGCACGACGACAGGCCCTGAGGCACGGCGTTGTTCAGGCGCAGGGCTTCGGCAAAATCGCTATAGCCAACCACGTACAAAATCGGTGCGAACGTTTCGGTGCACACCACGTCGCTTTGCTCGGGCATTTCCACGATGGCCGGCGACACGTAGTAGGCATTCGGGAAGGTGTCTTCGAGCTGGCGCTTGCCGCCGAACACCTTGCCGCCTTCGCTCAGGGCTTGCTCGAGAGCGTCCTGCATGTTGTCGAAGCCATGCTTGTCGATCAGCGGGCCGATCAGGTTGCCTTCCAGCGGGTGGCCGATGCGCACCTTGGAATAGGCGGCCTTGAGACGGGTGACGATTTCTTCCTTGACCGACTCATGGGCGATCAACCGGCGCAGGGTGGTGCAACGCTGGCCGGCGGTGCCGACGGCGCTGAACAGGATGGCGCGCACGGCCATGTCGAGGTCGGCGCTTGGGCCGAGGATCATCGCGTTGTTGCCGCCCAGCTCGAGGATGCTGCGGGCAAAACGTGCGGCGACTTTCGGCGCCACTTCGCGGCCCATGCGGGTGCTGCCGGTGGCGCTGATCAGGGCCACTCGCGGGTCATCCACCAGGGCTGCACCGGCGTCGCGGCCGCCGATGATGACTTGGCTGAGGTACTGCGGCGCGTCCTTGAAGCTCTTCAACACGCGCTCGAACAAGGCCTGGCAGGCCAGGGCAGTGAGCGGGGTCTTTTCCGAGGGTTTCCAGATCACGGCGTTGCCGCACACCAGCGCCAGGGTGGTGTTCCAGGCCCACACGGCGACCGGGAAGTTGAACGCGCTGATCACGCCGACCACGCCCAGCGGGTGCCAGGTTTCACGCATGTGGTGGCCTGGGCGCTCGGAGGCGATGGTCAGGCCGTACAACTGGCGCGACAGGCCGACGGCGAAGTCGCAGATGTCGATCATTTCCTGCACTTCGCCCAGGCCTTCCTGGGTGATCTTGCCGGCTTCCCAGGACACCAGCTCGCCAAGGTCGGCCTTGTATTCGCGCAGTACGTCGCCGAATTGGCGCACCAGCTCGCCGCGACGCGGGGCCGGCACTTTGCGCCAGGCGTCGAATGCATGCTCGGCGCGACTGACCTGCTGCTCCACCTCGGCGGCACCTTCCCAATGCACACTGCCGATACGGCTGCCGTCGATCGGCGAATGCACGGGCTGTTTGCCCGACTGGTACAGCGCCGGGTTTACCCCGAGACGATCAAGCAATGCGGCAACCATGGGTCACTCCTTCAATCTCAAACAAAAAATTCGCGCCGCTACGGACACGGCGATCCAGAGCTTATTTGTAGCTGGCCCAAGACTTGCCAACAAACGACCATTAGGCGAGATATCATTCCGTTTATTCATGCAAAGCATAAAAAGAGGCACGCCGTGCTGAACAAAAGACATTTGCCCTCGATCACTGCCCTGCAGTGTTTCGAAGCCGCCACCCGCCACCTGAGCTTCACCCGCGCCGCCGAGGAACTGAACCTCACGCAAAGCGCGGTGAGCAAACAAGTAGCGCAGCTGGAAGAGTTGCTGCAACACCTGCTGTTTCGCCGGGTGCGCCGCCGCTTGCAGATGACCCCGGCGGGCGACCTGTACCTGGTGGAAGTGCGCAAGATCCTCACCCAGGTGGAGATGTCCACCCATTACCTGCGTTCCTACGGCGGCGAAACCGAAGTGCTGCGCGTGTCCACGCCCTACACCTTCGGCGCGCGCTGGCTGGTGCCGCGCCTCAAGGGCTGGCGCCTGCGTCACCCGCAGATCCACCTGGACCTGTGCAACGAGCAGGAGCCCGACGAGCTGCTGCAAGGCAAGGCCGACATGGCGTTCTACTTCGGCCAGGGCGCGCGCCCCGGCACCGAGAGCCTGAAACTGTTCAGCGAAGAGCTGATCCCCGTGTGCGCCCCGGAGAGCCTGCCCGCCAAGCCCTTCACCGACCCGACGCAATTGAGCGAGCTGGTGCTGCTGCAAAACGCCTCACGCCCCCAGGGCTGGCACGACTGGTTCGCCAGCCAGGGTTACCAGACCGAGCACAGCTACCATGGGCCGCGTTTCGACACGTTCTATATGTGCATTCGCGCCGCGCAGGTCGGCTGCGGCGTGGCGTTGTTGCCGAGGTTTCTGGTGGAAGAGGAATTGGCCGACGGTAAGTTGGTGATTCCCTGGCAGCACGCGATGCCGAGCCAGGATGCTTACTACCTGGCGTATCCGGAGCATTCGGCGGAGGTGCCCAAGGTGCGCGATTTTGTGAAATGGATGATGGAGCAAGTGATTTAGTGCCTGCAATACAGCCGTCGGGGGCAAGCCCCCTCCCACATTTGCACTGCATTCCAAGTGTGGGAGGGGGCTTGCCCTCGATGGCGCCAGTGGCCACACCAAAAAAATCACTGGCAAAACCCCACAGGTCTATGCGCCACTAGCCCCCTTCCTTAATTGTGCGTAAAGGCCGGCGCCCATCGTCGACCCGTCTGGAGATTCCCGTTATGAGCGAGAGTGTGTTTGCCGATCGCATCGTGCAGAACCTGCTCGACACCGACTTCTACAAGCTGACCATGATGCAGGCGGTGCTGCACAACTACCCGAACGTGGAAGTTGAATGGGAGTTTCGTTGCCGTAACAGCGAAGACCTGCGCCCGTACCTGGCGGAGATCCGCTACCAGATCGAGCGCCTCGCCGAGCTGAGCCTGAGCCCGGACCAGCTGGGTTTCCTCGAACGCATCAGCTTTATGAAGCCTGATTTCCTGCGCTTCCTGGGGCTGTTCCGCTTCAACCTGCGCTACGTGCAAACCGGCATCGAGAACGGCGAGCTGTTTATCCGCCTGCGCGGGCCGTGGCTGCATGTGATCCTGTTTGAAGTGCCGATGCTGGCCATCGTCAGCGAAGTGCGTAACCGCTACCGCTACCAGACCGTGATCCTCGAACAGGCCCGCGAGCAGCTGTACCGCAAGTTCGACTGGCTCACGGCAAATGCCAGCAGCGAAGAACTGTCGGAGCTGCAAGTGGCCGACTTCGGCACGCGTCGGCGCTTTTCGTACCGGGTGCAGGAAGAAGTGGTGAGCGTGCTCAAGCATGACTTCCCCGGGCGTTTTGTCGGCACCAGCAACGTGCACCTGGCCCGTGAGTTCGATATGAAGCCGCTGGGCACCATGGCCCACGAGTGGATCATGGCCCACCAGCAACTCGGCCCGCGCCTGATCGACAGCCAGATCGCCGCCCTCGACTGCTGGGTCCGTGAATACCGTGGTCTGCTGGGCATCGCCCTGACCGACTGCATCACCACCGACGCCTTCCTCGGCGACTTCGACTTGTACTTCGCCAAGCTCTTCGACGGCCTGCGCCACGACTCCGGTGACCCGGTGCAGTGGGCCGAAAAAGCCATCGCCCATTACCACAAGCTCGGCATCGAGCCGATGAGCAAGACCCTGGTGTTCTCCGACAGCCTGTCGCTGCCCAAGGCGCTGGAGATTTTCCGCGCGTTGCGCGGTCGCATCAATGTGAGCTTCGGTATCGGCACCAACCTGACCTGTGACATTCCAGGGGTGGAGCCGATGAGCATCGTGCTTAAAATGACTGCCTGCAATGGCCAGCCCGTCGCCAAGATCTCCGATGAAGCGGGCAAGACCCACTGCACCGACCCGAATTTTGTCGCCTATTTGCGGCACGTTTTCAAAGTACCTGCCCTTTCCAGCAAGGAGTGAATCATGCAAGCCGTACAGCGTGAGATTGCGCAGCAGCTCAAGGTTCAAGCACCGTTCAAAGACCAGGCCGCGCTTGAGGCCGAAGTGGCCCGCCGCGTAGCGTTTATCCAGGATTGCCTGCGCAATTCCGGGCTCAAGACCCTGGTGCTCGGCATCAGCGGCGGCGTCGACTCCCTGACTGCCGGCCTGTTGGCCCAACGGGCGATGCAGGAACTGCGTTCCAGCACCGGCGACGAGGCTTACCGGTTTATCGCCGTGCGCCTGCCCTACGAAACCCAGTTCGACGAAATCGACGCCCAGGCCTCAGTGGACTTTATCGAGCCGGACGAGCGCCACACCGTGAATATCGGCCCGGCGGTGAAAGCCCTGGCCAGTGAAGTGGCGGCGTTTGAAGGCAAGGCGGCGGTGTCCCGCGACTTCGTGCTGGGCAACACCAAGGCGCGCATGCGCATGGTCGCGCAGTACACCATCGCCGGCGCGGCCGGTGGTTTGGTGATCGGAACCGACCATGCGGCGGAAGCGGTGATGGGCTTTTTCACCAAGTTCGGTGACGGTGCCTGCGACCTCGCGCCGTTGAGCGGGCTGGTGAAAAACCAGGTGCGTTCGATTGCGCGGCACTTTGGTGCGCCGGAGTCGTTGGTGGAAAAAGTGCCGACGGCGGACTTGGAAGACTTGTCGCCGGGCAAGCCGGACGAAGCGTCACACGGCGTGACCTATGCGGAGATTGATGCGTTCCTGCACGGCGAACCGGTGCGCGAGGAAGCGTTCAGGATTATCTGCGAGACGTATCGCAAGACCGAGCACAAACGGGTGATGCCGTTTGCGCCTTGAGGTGAGTCAGGTAGTTTTGTGTTGACTGTCAGATAGCTATCGGGGGCAAGCCCCCTCCCACATTTGAATGTGTTCACAAATCAAAGTGTGGGAGGGGGCTTGCCCCCGATGAACGATAACGCGGTGTTACTTGACCACCACCGTACCTTTCATCATCGAGATGTGCCCCGGGAACGAGCAGAAAAACGCGTAGTCAGTACCCGCAGCCAGCTTCGACACATCAAAAGTCACCGAATCCTTCTCGCCGGCACCGATGATCTTGGTGTGCGCGATGATGCGCGCGTCACCCTCTTTCAGGTAGTTCTTGTCGATGCCAGCAGCCATGCCTTCGCTGGCGACCGGTTGCATATCGGCCGCGCTGGTCAGCACCCAGTTGTGACCCATAACGTTTTTCGGCAGGTTGCCGGAGTGAGTCAGCTCGACGGTGAATGTCTTGCAGCTCTTGTCGATCGTGATTTCCTTGGTGTTGAAGGACATCTGGTCGGTGGAGTCGACAGTGACCTTGCACTCTGCAGCAAGCAACTGGCCGCTCGCCAGAGTCAGCAGGGAAACAGCAACGAGTTTGGCAAACATGTGAATCTCCAAGGCAGGGTTTAAAAACGCGGATTGCGGTAAGGGTGCCTCAAGCAGGCTTGAATTCTTATGATCTGCATCAACAGATTGTATACAACTTTAGGCTATCAGACTGATCAACACAATCTACCAGCCAAACTACTGCTCTCCGCCTATGATCGGCCCATCACCCTTCGGAGGCTCTGCCATGCACTTCAATCAATTCTTCAACGGCCTGCTGGCCGCGTACGCCTGCGGTAAGTGAAGGCCAAGCGCACCTTGAAGCTGCTACCATGTCGTCCCAAGGCAGCTGCGCGCCGCCACCCTCACCTTCGACCCTAGAGGATCGCCCATGGCCAAACCTAATTACTCCTTCGCCAAACGTCAGAGAGACTTGGCCAAGGAACAGAAGAAAGAGGAAAAACTGCAACGCAAGAAAGCCGCTGCAGACGAAGAAGCAGGCGCACTGAACCCGGATGCCGAAGGTGAAGTGGCAAGCGACGAGACTGAAACACCCAAAGATCCGGCTGAATAAATTCCTTTGTGGTGAGCCGGCCTGCCTGGCTCACCACAATTCACGGTTACTCCAGCGGCATCACCGTCACCCGCACCTCCGGGTCATGGCTCCCTCCCCCCAGAATCACCCCCCGCAACGGCGACACATCGGAGAAATCCCGGCCCCAGGCCAGGGTGATGTGCTCCAGTGCCGGCTGCACATTGTTCGTCGGATCAAAATCCACCCAACCCGATACCGGGCAATACACCGAGACCCACGCGTGGGACGCATCGGCGCCGATCAGCCGTGGCTGGCCGGGTGGCGGCTGGGTCAGCAGGTAGCCGCTGATATAACGCGCCGCCAAGCCACGCGAGCGCAGGCACGCGAGCATCAGGTGGGCAAAGTCCTGGCACACGCCGCGCCGGCGCTCCAGCACTTCCACCAGCGGCGTGGCGACCTGGGTGGCTTCGGCATCGAAGGTGAATTCGCTGAAGATCTTTTCCATCAAGGCTTGCACGCCCAACAGCAAGGGCTCGCCCGCCGGGAAGCAGCTTTCGGAAAACTCGACGAAGGTTTTTTTCAGGTGCACGTAGGGTGATTCGAAGCGGTACCGACAGGCTTCGATTCGCTCGGCAGTCATCGGCTGGCTGCTGTAGGTCAGGCTGTCGCGGGTCTGGTCCCAGGGCGGCGATTGCCGAAAATCCAGCAGCGGCCGCGCCAGTACTTCCACAGTCAGCCCGGCGTTCACCAGCAACTCATCGTGGGGCCGCTCGAACGCCAGGCGCGTGATCGGGTTGCCGAACACGTCCAGCTCGTCGCGGCGAGCGGTGGGTTCGGGGCTGATGTCCAGCTGCTGCCAGGTGCAGCGCTGCCAGGCACACGGCCGTGGCCACAGGTGCGCCAGCTGCTGGGCCAGGGACACCGGGCTGTCGTAGTGGTAGTGGGTATCGTGAAAAATCTGATAACGCGCGCTCATTACACCGACACCGTTTGCTGGCTCACATCATCCACATGGGCAAAGTGCCGCAGCGCCAGGCGATCCGACACTTGCCCGCTTTCATCGGCGACCGCTTGCAGCAGGTCGGCCAGGCCGTCCAGTGCTGCACGCACGCTGGACTCGCCAAATAACGGGTTCTCCAGGCAGCCCAGGTCGAAGCGCGCCAGGCGCTCCACCAACGGCGCCAGCCCGGTTTCCCGAGGCACGCCAAAGTCGTCATTGAGGCGCCGCAGGGTGCGGCTCACCAGCTTGAGCTGGAACAGCACCGCATGGGGGTTCTGTTCGTCCAGCAGCAATAAGTCGAGTACCGGAATCAACTGCGGCACCGCCAGGTAGCGCGAGCGATAGGTGATGCTGCTGTTGCCCAGTTCCAGCAACCATTCCAGCCCGGCCTGATCGAACACTGCCACGCCGCGCAGGAATGCCGCGAGGCTGCTGCTGAGAAATTGCAGGCGCTCGATGCGCCGGCCCATCATCAAAAAGCGCCAGCCTTCGTCGCGGGTCATGTCGTCCAGGGCAAACCCGGACAACGCCGCCAGGGACATCACCAGGCGGTTGAGAAAATCCAGCAACTCGCCAAAATCCGGCGCCTCGCTTTCCAGCTCCATGGCTTCGCGCTGCAACTCGACCAAGGCCTGCCAGTTCTCGCGGGACAACTTGCCGCGCACCTGGGACGCCGCCCACTGCAAACGCTGCAGGTTGGCGCGCAGGCTCGACGGCCAGTCATCACCGAGCATCGCCGCGAGCAGGCGTTCGGGCAACTCGCCCTCCTCCGGCAGCAGGCGCAGGTTCTCACCCAACTCGACGGCCGCCTGCAAGGCCAGCGGATCGTCGCCGTCGACGTAGCGCGCCAGCACGATGCGTAGCCAGCGCGCGCTGTCGTCGCAGCGTTCGCAATAACGGCCGAACCAGAACAGGTTTTCCACCACGCGCGACGGCAGATACGGGTCACGGCGCACCAGGTCATGGGCGCCGATCGTGCGTTGCGCGCGCCACTGCTCGCCGCCGGCGGCACGTTCGCCGAGCACCCAGGTGTCTTTGCTGGCGCCACCGCGTTGCATCGACACCACCTCGGCGTCGGCCTCGGCGGCCACGCGGGTCAGGCCGCCGGGCAGCACGCGGTAGCCGTCGGCGCTGGCCACGGCGTACACGCGCATGCCGATGGCGCGGTGTTGCAGGTGATCATCCACGGTGTGCCACACCGGCGCCTGGGACAACTGCGCCAGCTCCTGGGCGACATAGGCATACGGCCGCGCGCGCATGCGTTCGGCCAGGGCCTGGCGCTGCTCGTCATTCAAGTCACGACCGAATACCGGGGCAAAACTCTGCGACGGGAACGCCGGTTTGATCAGCAGTTCGGGCAGTTTCTCCAGGGCTTCGGCCAGCACCGGCGCCTCGCCGCACCACCAGGTGGCGATGGACGGCAGGATCAGCTCTTCGCCAAACAGAAATTCGTTGATCTTCGGCAGAAAGCCGAGCAACCCCGGCGACTCCAGCACGCCGCTGCCCAAGGCATTGGCCACCAGCACGTTGCCCTCGCGCACGGCGCCGAGCAGGCCGGGCACGCCCAGGGCCGAGTCGGTGCGCAGTTCCAATGGGTCGCAGAAGTCGTCGTCCAGGCGGCGCATGATCGCGTGCACCCGGCGCAGGCCACTGAGGGTCTTGAGGAACGCGGTGCTGTCGCGCACGGTGAGGTCGCCGCCTTCCACCAATGGGTAGCCGAGCTGGCGCGCGAGGTAGAGGTGTTCGAAATAGCTTTCGTTGAAACGCCCCGGTGTGAGCAACACGATCAGCGGCGGCTGCTCATCACTTGGCGCCTGGCGGGCCAGGGTTTCCTGGAGCGTGCGGAAAAAACCGGTGAGATGCTGCACCTGCAAGTCGCGGTACAGGTCCGGGAAGGCGCGGGACACGATGGTACGGTTTTCCAGCGCATAACCTGCGCCCGACGGCGCCTGGGTACGGTCGGCGGTGACCCACCAGCGGCCATCCGGGGTGCGCGCCAGGTCCACGGCGTACAGGTGCAGGAAGGCACCATCGGGCGGCTGGATGCCCTGGCAGGGCCACAAAAAATTGTTATGCCCGAACACCAACTCCGCCGGCAGCAAACCTTCCTTGATCAGGCGCTGCGGGCCGTAGAGGTCGGCGAGCACGGCATTGAGCAGACGCGCACGCTGGGCGATACCGGCAGACAAATGCTGCCACTCATCGGCAGCCAGCACATGGGGCAGCAGGTCCAACTCCCACGGGCGATCGGCGCCCTTGGGGTCGGCGTAAACGTTATAGGTGACGCCGTTTTCCTGGATCTGCCGGGTCAGCAACGCCTGGCGCTGGGCCAGTTGCGCAGGGGTGCTGCGCTGCAGGTGATCCAGCAGGCGCTGCCAGTGGGCACGCACTGCGCCGCTGTCATCGAGCAGTTCGTGATAAGTGCCCGCGGTCAGCGGGTAACGGTCGAGCAAGTCGGACATGGAACGCTCGGCAGAGGCAAGGGGGAGTCAGTTTAAATCAAATTCACTGCAATCTAATGTGGGAGGGGGCTTGCTCCCTCCCACATTTGGATTGCATTCAGTCATTTTTATTGGGGAAGCGTCGCAGATCCAGGGTCATCGGCAATTCGTCGTTGATCACGACAGGCGGCACCGGCAATTTCCCTGGGCTATGCCCCAAACGGAAAAACCGCGCCATCCGCCGGCTCTCGGCCTCATTGGCATTCACCGGCAAGCTGTCGTAATTGCGCCCGCCCGGGTGCGCCACGTGATATTGGCAGCCGCCCAGCGAGCGCTGCATCCAGGTGTCGAGCAGGTCGAACACCAGCGGCGCATGCACCGCGATGGTCGGTTGCAGGCAGTTGGCCGGTTGCCAGGCGCGATAACGCACGCCGGCGACGAACTCGCCGACCCGGCCAGTGGGTTGCAATGGCACCGGGATGCCGTTGCAGGTCAGCAAGTAACGTTGCGGCGGCAGACCGCTGAGCTTCACTTGCAGGCGTTCCAGGGATGAATCCACATAACGCACCGTGCCGCCTACCGCGCCTTCCTCGCCCAGTACGTGCCAGGGTTCCAGGGCCTGGCGAAGTTCCAGTTCGATACCGCTGACGGCGTAGTCGCCGACCTTGGGGAAACGGAACTCAAGGTGCGCGGCAAACCATTCGGCGCGCAGCGGGTAGCCGGCGGCGTTGAGTTCGACGATCACGTCGGCAAAGTCCTGCTCGATAAAATGCGGCAACAGGAAGCGGTCATGCAGCTCGGTGCCCCAGCGCGCCAGCTTGGGCGGCGCATAGGGCTCACGCCAGAACCGTGCGACCAGCGCGCGCAGCAGCAGTTGCTGGGTCAGGCTCATGCGCGCGTGGGGCGGCATTTCAAACGCACGCAATTCCAGCAGGCCGAGGCGGCCGGTGGCGCCATCCGGTGAGTAGAGTTTGTCGATGCAGAATTCGGCGCGATGGGTGTTGCCCGTCACATCGATCAGCAGGTTGCGCAGCAAGCGGTCGACCAACCACGGCGGGCATTCTTCGCCCGGCTCGGGCATTTGCGCGAAAGCGATTTCCAGCTCGTACAACGCGTCGTTACGCGCCTCATCCACCCGTGGCGCCTGGGAGGTAGGGCCGATAAACAGACCGGAAAACAGATAGGACAAAGACGGGTGGTTATGCCAATAGCTGATCAAGCTGCGCAGCAAATCAGGCCGGCGCAGAAACGGTGAGTCCTTGGGCGTGGCGCCCCCGAGCACGAAATGGTTACCGCCGCCGGTGCCGGTGTGGCGGCCGTCGATCATGAACTTTTCAGTGGTCAGGCGCGTTTGCCGCGCCTCTTCGTAGAGGAATTCGGTGCGCTCCACCAACTCGTCCCAGGTGGCGGACGGCTGCACGTTGACCTCGATCACACCCGGGTCCGGGGTGACGCGGAAGTTGCTCAGGCGCATATCGAACGGCGGCTCGTAGCCTTCCAGCAATACCGGGCAATGCAGCTCTTCGGCGGTGGCTTCAATGGCGGCCACCAGCTCAAGGTAGTCTTCGACGCGCTCCAGCGGCGGCATGAACAGGTATAGGCGCCCTTCCCGCGCTTCGGCACACAGGGCGGTGCGGGTCAGCCAGTCGGCGGACTCGTCCACCTTGGGCACACGCTCATCGCTCGGGGCGGGCTCGCCATGGCTTTGCAGCTGGGCGCTGGTCGGCAGCTCAGGCTGATCCTGGTTAGGGTCGGTGGGGTGCACAAACGGGTATTGCGCCGCCGTCACCCACGGCTGCGACGCCAGCGGCAGGCGATAGCCCAGCGGCGAATCTCCCGGCACCAGGCGGCAGTGGTTATCGCGCAGGTACCAGCGCCCGCTCTGCCAGCGGTCATTGGCGGCGGTGCGTGCCAGCGGCAGCACCTGGCCGATGACTTTATCCAGGCCCTGGCTGAACACTTTGCGCAGGCGTTCGCGCTCCAGATCGTCGCTCAGGCGTGAGTCCTGGGCGCTGACGTTTTGCGGCAGCGCACCCTCACGCCACAGGTAGTAGAAATTGTCTTCAAAGGCCGGGAACACAAAGCGCGCCGGCAACTTGAGGCGCTCGGCCACGCTGGCCAGGAAGCGCCCGGCCATCACGCCATCGGCGCCGTAGTCCTGTTGCTCATCGGCGATCAGCGCGCTGTTGTGCCAGATCGGCACGCCGTCGCGGCGCCAGTAGCAATTGAGCGACCAGCGCGGCAGTTGCTCGCCGGGGTACCACTTGCCCTGGCCGAAGTGCACCAGGCCCTTGGGCGCGTAGTGTTTGCGCATGCGCTGGAACAGCTCGGCGGACAGCCGGCGCTTGTCCGGCCCAAGGGCGGCGGTGTTCCACTCGGCGCCGTCGGGGTCATCGATGGACACGAAGGTCGGTTCGCCGCCCATGGTCAGGCGCACGTCGTCCTTGAGCAGGTCGCCGTCGATCTGCCGGCCCAGGGCCTGGATCGCCAGCCATTGCTCTTCGGTGTAGGGCTTGGTCACCCGTGGGGCTTCCCAAATCCGCTCTACGGACATTTCGTGGGTGAATTCACACTCGCAGGGTTCCACCAAGCCACTGATCGGCGCGGCGGACGATGGATCAGGGCTACAGGCCAACGGGATATGGCCTTCACCGGCGAACAGACCAGAGGTGGCATCCAGGCCAATCCAGCCGGCGCCGGGCAAGTACACCTCGCACCAGGCGTGCAGGTCGGTGAAGTCCACCTCGGTGCCGGATGGGCCGTCTAGGGCTTTGACGTCGGCGGTGAGCTGGATGAGGTAACCGGACACAAACCGCGCCGCCAACCCCAGGTTGCGCAGCAACTGCACCAGCAGCCAGGCGGAGTCGCGGCAAGAGCCAGAGGCGTTCTCCAGGGTGAACTCGGGGGTTTGCACACCCGGTTCCATGCGAATCAGGTAGCCGATATCGGCCGCCAGGCGCTGGTTGAGACCGACCAGAAAGTCCACCGCCGGCAATGGCGTGCGGTCGATACCGGCCAGGTAGGCGGCAAACCTTGGCGTCAACGGCAGGGTTTCCAGGTACGGCGCCAGCTCGCGCTGCTCATCGGCGGCGTAGCTGAAGGGGATTTTTTCGGCATAGGGTTCGAGGAAAAAGTCGAACGGGTTGAACACCGCCATCTCGGCGACCAGGTCGACTTCGATGCGCAGCTCGTCCGTTTTTTCCGGGAACACCAGGCGCGCCAGATAATTGCCCTGGGGGTCCTGCTGCCAATTGATGAAATGCTGCTCGGGCAGCACTTTCAGCGCGTAGGACAAAATCCGCGTGCGGCTGTGGGCCGCCGGGCGCAAACGCACGATCTGCGGGCCGAGTTCGACAGCGCGGTCGTAGCGGTAATGCGTAACGTGGTGCAACGCGACATGAATCGACACGGCGGCCTCCTGCGAGCCAGGGCATGGGTACAAAGCGCGCAAGACTTATGCCAGAGCGGCGGTCATTGCGCTTTATCGTAAGACCCGGTGCAGTACAGCACCAAAACGACGCCAACGGTGGGGTCATGGTGCAGGCGCTGCACATATTTGTGGCGCGAGTGGGTGCAGCGGTAGCGATTGGGTGGGCGGCAAGGTGGGGAATTACCTCGGTTTTTTTATTCTGATGATGGCGCGCTCGTGTTGGCGGCGCTTGTTGATGGCGGCCTGGACTTTTGCGCGCAGGTGACGGAGTTCAACGTAGGCGGCACGCATTTCCCGGTGGCGTTTGCTGCGAAGCAGTAGCAGGCCGAGGATCGGCCAGAAGAAGCACTCCGCATAAAGGAATAAGCTGGGCGAAAAAAGAAAGCCCGGCACAGCAACCAATAGGCAGGCGATGAAAAGGGCATACATGCCCCAAGCGCCTTTCGGGCGCCCGGCGGCGATCATGACGTTGCAGAGGGTGATAAAGAGGGCCAATGCTACGCCGGTTTTAAAAGCAGCAAGGCTCGGTAAAGATGGCAAATAATAGTTTTCTACCAACACAACAACATTAGCACTACTGAAAATGCCCGAAAAAATCACGCCAATAAACACGGGAAAATTGCGGATCAAAAAAGGCCGAATAGGAACGAGATACCTCCTTCCCAGAAGTCTCATTCTGCGATCTCCTCATACAGCCCAACCGCAATGATCCGGACGTTCCCGGTCCGCACACTGCCGGCAATGCCTGATACGGCGCCAAGAGCATCAAGCATCTGTAAGAGGGTGCCACGCCTTACTTCGGCCGAGGTGTAGCGCTTTGGCATCGCTCCGGCCATTTGTTTTAGCTTGATCATTTTTCGGGTCATTTCCGGATGGTTGATACGCAGCAACTCCCTCGTGAGCTTTACTCGCTCCTGCCGATTCAACCCTTTGAGTACCTGGTGCGTGCTTTTCCCCGTTGCCTTTTTAAACGTGTCGACGAGTCGAATTGTCGACATGGCTGCGTTACCCGCACCTAGCAACGAGGCCGCATCCAATCCGGCCATAACGGCCTGATACCACGGATCGCTATCCAGAGCGTCGTTAAGGGCTGGGTCATTCATTTCATTTTTAGTTCGACCGGCGCCAATCACGCATTGGATAGTGCTGGCTGACGCGCCAACAACGCTAATCGCAGCCGCTACACCAGAGCCCCCAAAAGTAAACGGCGTCAGCGCAAATCCTCCCGCAATCACCAACCAACTAATCACCGCCGAAGTACACGCCAACCCCGTATTCACCGCCTCAAACGCCACCCTCGACTCACGCGGCTCATTCGCCAGCCCGCGAGCAAACTCCACCCGCCCGACGTAACTCGGCGCCTCGCGCAAAATCACCTTCTTCGGCGCAACACTGCAAATCGGCTGAAATTCCCGCAACACCACCGCCCGCAACTGGGCATCGAGATACACCACACCCGCCCCGACAATGGCGGGGTCAGCATCAATGGCTGCAAACAACTTGCGCAGATCAATATTGCTTTCAACCCACTGCCGCGTCGTCAAATGGGCACTGGGGAAACCGTCTTTCAACACACTGGAAGTCATCCCTTTACTCCGGTTTTCACTGGAGCGCAGAGGTTAAAGACTGGGCACCCGCTAAAAATGTCAGAAGCTTCGCTTTATCCGGACAGGCACTTCCTGATCGTGATGTAGCGTCTTGTAGGCCATATCCCGAATAGGAAAAAGTACGCCCCGCGCCACTTACGGCGAACACCAAAACAGGGAGCGACAATGACAACTGATATGTTTTTGAAGTTGGGGGACATCAAGGGCGAGTCCAAGGACCAGTCTCACCGCGATGAAATCGAGATCAGCAAATGGGGGTGGGGCATGACCCAGACCGGCTCCATGCACACCGGCAGTGGCGGCGGCGCGGGCAAGGTCGATATTCAGAACCTGGTCATCTCCAAGGACATGGACAAGTCTTCACCCAACCTGATGATGGCCTGCTCCACCGGCAAGCATTACCCCGAAGCGCGGCTGGTGGTGCGCAAGGCCGGAGGCGCAAGCGCCGTGGAGTACCTGGTGCTGACGATGAAGGAGGTCATGGTCATCTCGTACCAGACCGATGCGGTCACCTCAGCCGATACCTTGACGGAAGTGGTCGGCCTGAATTTCGCCACCGTCGAAGTCAGCTACCAGCCGCAGAAAGCTGACGGCGGCAAGGACGGCGGCGCGGTTAAATATGGCTGGAATATTCGTCAGAACATCAAAATTTGATACTACGCGCCGGCCTTGGCTGCCTCACGCAGCCGGCGCACTTCCACCAGTTTCCCGACCATCGATCGATAGCCTTTGCTGTTGATCAGCAACAACCCCAGCAATGGCCAGAACAGGCATTCACTGTAGATAAACCAGTGCGGCCGATACGCCAGCGTTGGCAAGGCCACCAGCAGGCAGACCAGGAAAAATCCGACCATCCCCCACACCGCCCAGGCATACCCGCGCACCACCAGGAAATTGCTGTTGGCCACGAATAGCCCGGCAGCGACCACCACGAACCAGGACACGGTGGAATTGGTGGCCACGGGCACATCGGCAAAATAGGTGCTGGCCGCCAGGGAGATGACGCCGGACCCACCCAGGCAACCAGAGAGGATCACGCCGATGAACGCGGGAAAATGCGCCAGCAAAAACGGCTTCAGCGACGGCACGCCACTCATCATTCAGCCTCCTCGTACAAACCGACGGCAAAGGTCTTGGCCTGCTTGTAGTTGTCCGAACGCTTGAGCCCCCACACGCTGATGCCGGCGCCGATCGAGTCTGCCAATTGCACATAGGTGGCGTGCTTGAGTTGCGTCGGCGTAAAGCGCTTGGGCAATTCGCCGCTCATTTGCAGCAGCTTGCGCATTTTGGTCGACATTTGCGGGTCAGCCACTTTCAGCAGTTCTTTGGTCAGCTTCTCGCGCTCCTGCCCGTTCAGGCCTTTGAGCACCTGGCGCATGCTCTTGCCGGTGGCGGCCCGGGTGATGTTGACCAGCTTGACGGTGGTGAGTGCAGACGCACCTACGCCGACCAGGGCAGCACCATCCAGCACCTTGGTCGCGGCCTGATACCACTCCTCGTTATCGAGGTAATCGTTCATGCCCGGGTTGCTGATTTCATTGCGTGTGCGAAACCCGCCAACCAGGCAAGAGACGGTACTCGCCGAGGCGGCGGTGTAGCCGATGGCCGTCACCACGGTGCTGGCGCCGGCAGTAAACGGGATGGCGATGGTGCCGCTCAGCACCACCAGCCAACCGATCACCGCGCCCGTACAGGCCAGGGTGGTGTTGAAGGCCTCGCTCATCAACCGCGACTCGCGCGGGTTGTTCAGCACTTGGTCGGCGAACTGCGCTGGCGCGATGTATTTCTGCGCCTCGCGCACAATGATGCGTTTGGGCTTGATGCTGCAGATCG
This sequence comes from Pseudomonas sp. AC463, assembly GCF_979253585.1. Lineage (NCBI taxonomy): Bacteria > Pseudomonadati > Pseudomonadota > Gammaproteobacteria > Pseudomonadales > Pseudomonadaceae > Pseudomonas > Pseudomonas sp. AC463. The sequence goes on from NZ_CEEDDZ010000015.1 coordinate 153,553, forward strand.
GCTTGAATTCACGCAGGGTGACTACGTTGAAATCAGCGTCGATGTACACCACTCCCGCGCCGACGATGCCGGGGTCGGCGTCGATGGCAGCAAACAGGCGTGGCAGGTTGATTTCGCTTTCGATGCGCTGGCGCGCCATGAACTGGGAGCGGTTGGTGTCCATGCCGATGCCGGCCAGGGGGTTGCCCATGGGTGTTCGTCCTTGAAAGTGAGGGTGGCCGGTTGGGCCTCAATCGGGGGCAAGCCCCCTCCCACACTTAACTGTATTCACAGATCTAAATGTGGGAGGGGGCTTGCCCCCGATAGCGATCTAATGGCCGCCACCTTAACAAACAGACCACCCACCCGCCAGAAAGCAAAACGCCAGCACAAGGCTGGCGTTTTACACATTCAGACCACGATCAACGCGGCACTACCGGTTTGCGCGCAGGCTTGCCGCCCTTGCCCTTGGCCGCATCACTGCGCTCCTTGGCCGCTTGCTTGTTACGCGCCTGCGCGGCGGCCTTGGCCTGTTCGCGCTTGTCCCACGGGTTGCTGCCGTCGCTGCCACGCGGTGGCAGGCCGGTGTGCTGGGTGAGGATCCTGGTGGTGGTTTCCTTGGCGACCTTGTGGCTGCCGGCGGGCGTCGAGTTCTTGCGACGCGCGCTCTGGTAGCTGTCGGTGCTCGGCTGGTGCAGCGGAATCAACTGGTCCTTGCCCGGCCCGATCAGGTCGGCACGGCCCATGCGGGTCAGCGCTTCACGCAGGATCGGCCAACCTTTCGGGTCGTGGTAGCGCAGGAACGCCTTGTGCAGACGGCGCTGGTCTTCGCTCTTGACGATGGTCACCGCGTCGCTCTTGTAGGTGACCTTGCGCAGCGGGTTCTTGCCCGAGTGGTACATCGCGGTGGCGGTAGCCATCGGCGACGGGTAGAACGCCTGCACCTGGTCGGCGCGAAAGCCATTGCCCTTGAGCCACAGGGCCAGGTTCATCATGTCTTCATCGGTGGTGCCCGGGTGGGCGGCGATGAAGTAAGGAATCAGGTACTGCTCCTTGCCCGCTTCCTTGGTGTACTTCTCGAACATGCGCTTGAACTTGTCATAGCTGCCAATGCCCGGTTTCATCATCTGGTTGAGCGGACCTTCCTCGGTGTGTTCCGGGGCGATCTTGAGGTAGCCACCGACGTGGTGGGTGACCAGTTCCTTGACGTATTCCGGAGACTCGACCGCGAGGTCGTAGCGCAGGCCGGAGGCGATCAAAATCTTCTTCACACCCGGCAACGCACGAGCGCTGCGGTACAGCTGGATCAAAGACGAGTGGTCGGTATTCAGGTTCGGGCAGATGCCCGGGAACACGCACGACGGCTTGCGGCATGCGGATTCGATTTCCGGCGTTTTGCAGGCGATGCGGTACATGTTCGCGGTAGGGCCGCCGAGGTCGGAAATCACCCCGGTGAAGCCCGGGACCTTGTCGCGGATCTCTTCGATTTCACGAATGATCGACTCTTCGGAACGGTTCTGGATGATGCGGCCTTCGTGCTCGGTGATCGAGCAGAAGGTGCAGCCGCCAAAACAGCCACGCATGATGTTCACCGAGAAGCGAATCATATCGTAGGCGGGGATTTTTTCCTTGCCGTACACAGGATGCGGAACACGTGCGTAAGGCATGCCAAACACGTAGTCCATTTCTTCAGTGGTCATAGGAATGGGCGGCGGGTTGAACCACACGTCCACTTCACCGTGCTTCTGCACCAGGGCGCGGGCGTTGCCCGGGTTGGTTTCCAGGTGCAACACGCGGTTGGCGTGGGCATAGAGCACCGAATCGCCACGGACTTTTTCCACGGACGGCAGACGAATGACCGTCTTGTCACGAGTCATGCGCGGGCTGGCCAGGATCTGTACGACCTTGGCTTCTTCCGGGTCTTCAACCGGGCCTTTTTCCTGCTCGATGGCGCAGGCCTGGGTGTCCTGAGTGTTCACGTACGGGTTGATGATCTTGTCGATCTTGCCCGGACGGTCGATGCGCGTAGAGTCGACTTCGTACCAACCTTCAGGCGTGTCACGGCGAATGAACGCGGTGCCGCGCACGTCGGTGATGTCTTCGATTTTGTGGCCCCACGACAGGCGCTGGGCGACTTCGACAATCGCGCGCTCGGCGTTGCCGTACAGCAGGATATCGGCGGCGGCGTCGATCAGGATCGAGTTGCGCACGCGGTCCTGCCAGTAGTCGTAGTGAGCGATGCGACGCAGGGAAGCTTCGATGCCGCCGAGCACGATCGGCACGTTCTTGTAGGCTTCCTTGCAACGCTGGCTGTACACCAGGCTCGCGCGGTCCGGGCGTTTGCCGGCCATGCCGCCAGGGGTGTAGGCGTCGTCGGAACGGATTTTCTTGTCCGCGGTGTAGCGGTTGATCATCGAGTCCATGTTGCCGGCCGCGACGCCGAAGAACAGGTTCGGCTCGCCGAGCTTCATGAAGTCGTCTTTGGACTGCCAGTTCGGCTGGGCAATGATCCCGACGCGGAAGCCCTGGGACTCCAGCAGCCGGCCGATGATCGCCATGCCGAACGACGGATGGTCAACGTAGGCATCACCGGTGACGATGATGATGTCGCAGGAATCCCAGCCAAGCTGATCCATCTCCTCCCTGCTCATCGGCAGGAATGGCGCAGGACCGAAACATTCGGCCCAGTACTTGGGATAGTCAAATAACGGCTTGGCTGTTTGCATGACGGTGACCGGTGTTGAGATGAAAAATCGCGGGCGCGGAATATAGCACAAATTTTGACCAATTCCGACCTTTGCAGTCGGAATTGGCGGCGCGGTGTTTTACTCGTCTTCGAAGTTGTAGCTGCCCGGTGCCAGGTTCTCGAAGCGCGTGTATTTACCGATGAACGCCAGGCGCGCAGTGCCTATGGGGCCGTTCCGCTGCTTGCCGATAATGATCTCGGCGACGCCTTTGTATTCGGTTTCCGGGTGATACACCTCGTCGCGGTAAACGAACATGATCACGTCGGCATCCTGCTCGATCGCTCCGGATTCGCGCAAGTCGGAGTTGATCGGGCGCTTGTTCGGCCGCTGTTCCAGGGAGCGGTTGAGCTGCGACAGCGCCACCACCGGGCAGTTGAATTCCTTGGCCAGGGCTTTCAACGAGCGGGAAATTTCGGAAATTTCGTTGGTACGGTTGTCGCCGCCGGAACCCGGGATCTGCATCAACTGCAGATAGTCGATCATGATCAGGGCAATGTCGCCGTGTTCACGCACCAGACGCCGGGTACGCGCGCGCATTTCCGACGGGCTGATACCGGCGGTGTCATCGATGAACAGCTTGCGGTCGTTGAGCAGGTTGACCGCCGAGGTCAGGCGCGGCCAGTCGTCGTCTTCCAGGCGGCCGGCGCGCACCTTGGTCTGGTCGATACGACCGAGGGACGACAACATACGCATGATCAGCGATTCACCTGGCATCTCGAGAGAGTACACCAGCACCGCCTTGTCGCTGCGCAACACGGCGTTTTCCACCAGGTTCATCGCGAAGGTGGTCTTACCCATGGACGGACGGCCGGCGACGATGATCAAGTCAGACGGCTGCAGGCCGCTGGTCATGCCGTCCAGGTCGGTGTAGCCGGTGGACAGGCCGGTGATGGCGTTGTCGGTGTTGAACAGGGTATCGATGCGGTCGATGGCCTTGGTCAGCAGGTCGTTGACGCTGACCGGGCCGCCGGTCTTCGGGCGGGCTTCGGCGATCTGGAAGATCTGCCGTTCGGCCTCGTCGAGAATCTCTTCAGCAGTGCGGCCTTCGGGATTGAAGGCGCTGTCGGCAATTTCGGTGGCGATGCCGATCAGTTGGCGCAACGTGGCCCGTGCGCGAACGATCTGCGCATAGGCCTTGATGTTGGCGACCGACGGCGTGTTTTTCGCCAGCTCGCCGAGGTAACCCAGGCCGCCGACCTGGGAAGTCTGGCCTTCCTTGTCGAGCTGCTCGGCCAGGGTCACCACGTCGATCGGTGAGTTCTGGTCGGCCAGCTTGGCGATGGCGCGGAAGATCAGGCGGTGGTCATGGCGATAAAAGTCACCGTCCGAGACTTGATCCAGCACGCGTTCCCAGGCGTTGTTGTCCAGCATCAAGCCACCGAGCACGGCCTGTTCGGCCTCGATGGAATGCGGCGGCACCTTCAGGGCAGCGGTTTGCAGATCGTATTGCTCAGGAGCTGAAATATCGTTCATGGCCACTTGGAATTTGGGGAGTGTAGAAAAACAAAAGGCACGACCTGTAAACAGGATCGTGCCCGATGTTAACCGGCTGGCACGCGAGGTGCCACCCAGTTAGGTGCTGCTTAAGCTGCTACCACGACAACGCGTACGGTGGCTTCAACTTCAGCGTGCAGGTGCACGGCTACGTCGAATTCGCCTACGTTGCGGATAGTGCCGTTCGGCAGACGAACTTCGCTCTTCTGCACTTCAACGCCGGAGGCGGTCAGTGCATCAGCGATGTCGTGGGTGCCGATCGAACCGAACAGCTTGCCTTCGTCACCGGCAGTGGCAGTGATAGTCACTTCCAGCTCAGCCAGTTGGGCAGCGCGAGTTTCGGCCGAAGCTTTTTTGTCTGCTGCGGCTTTTTCCAGCTCAGCGCGACGCTCTTCAAACGCAGCCAGGTTGGCAGCGGTTGCAGCGGTGGCTTTGCCGTAAGGCAGCAGGTAGTTACGACCGTAGCCGGCCTTAACGTTCACTTTGTCGCCCAGGTTGCCCAGGTTGGCGACTTTTTCCAGAAGGATCAGTTGCATGTGAAAATCCTCTAACTTTTAACCTTCACCGTTCGCGTTATCGGCGTCTTTCGACGCCAGACGACCGCGAAAATCAATCAGGCCGTCGACAATGGCCAGAACCACGAGTAACGGATAGATCAGCTGCATGAACAGCAACAGCGTGACGTACAACCCCACCAGCCAAAACTTGGCCAGGCGCTTTCGCGCAACCAGCCCATGAATCAGGGCCAGCCCGGCAAACACCAGCGGTACGCTGCAAATCGGCGCCAGCAAGGCCATCTGGGTTCCGAAGTTCGGCCCGACAACCATGCACGCCAGCAGCAACATCGCCGGCCCCGCAGGGATTCTGATACTGCGAAATTCGCGACCAAAACCACCCGGGTTGTACAACAACGCCTGCCAATAACGCCCAAGAATCAGGCTCAGCACGCTGACGATCTGCATCAGTGCCGCTATAAGGCCGGTCAGGACCGGTGCAATCAGTGACGCGAACCGCGCTCGCTCATCTACCGACAATTGCTGGTAGAGATCCCCGAGAGCCAGCGGCAGGATCTTGACGATCTCTTGCGCCAGCGCCTCGATATGCGGGCGGAAAGCCGCGCCAAGCATCACTGAATACACCAACCCCACTGCCACGCTGACCAGCAGCGTGCGGACCCAGGATTCGCTTGCGCGCAAAACCAACGCAAGGCTCGATGACCCCAGCAGTACCAGAAGTACCCGTGGATCGTCGAATTGCAGCCACCAGACCAAGGCCGGCAGCAGTCCCAGGGCAAGAACGCCAAGGGCGTCCTTCAAACCGCGCCGCAGGAGCACAAGGCAACCTGCGGCAGCACCCAACCAATAAAGCAACGGCAATGCCGCACATCCAGCCACTACCAGAGTGGCCTGCACACGACCGCGCATGATGAACTCAGCTAAGGCGCGCATGCATTCAATCCCTTACTACTTGTCGACTGCCCGGTCTCAGCGGCCGTGGCTGTCGGTGTAGGCCAGCAGGGCCAGGAAGCGGGCGCGCTTGATAGCGGTGGCCAGCTGACGCTGATAACGTGCTTTGGTACCGGTGATACGGCTTGGAACGATTTTGCCGGTCTCGGATACGTAGGCTTTCAGAGTGTTGAGATCTTTGTAATCGATCTCTTTCACGTCTTCAGCGGTGAAGCGGCAGAATTTACGACGACGGAAGAAACGTGCCATTTGATAGGCTCCTTAAAAGGTCCGTGGATTACTCGTCAGCGTTATCGCTGTTGTCGCTGTCATCACTATCAGCGCTATCAGCGCCTTCGTGCTCAGGACGGTCGCGACGCTCACGGCGCTCACTGCGGTTTTCTTCAGCCTTGAGCATCTCGGATTGGCCGGTAACGGCTTCTTCGCGACGGATGACCAGGTTACGGATCACTGCATCGTTGTAGCGGAAGTTGTCTTCCAGCTCGGCCAGGGCCTTGCCAGTGCACTCAACGTTCAGCATCACGTAGTGAGCCTTGTGAACATTGTTGATTGCGTAGGCCAGTTGACGACGGCCCCAATCTTCCAGACGGTGGATTTTGCCGCCGTCTTCTTCGATCAGCTTGGTGTAACGCTCAACCATGCCGCCGACTTGCTCGCTTTGATCCGGGTGGACCAAAAAGATGATTTCGTAATGACGCATGAATGCTCCTTACGGGTTGTAGCCTGCCGCTCAAAAACGGTCAGACAAGGAGTGAATGACACTTATGGATCTTGCCGCAGGGAGGCACATCGGTGCCTGCCCAGGAAGGCAAGGGGCGCAATTGTAGAGAAGGGGGAGAAGCGGCGCAAGGTGATTGGTGATTATTTGAACAATCTCCCAAACACCGCAAAACAAATGTGGGAGGGGCGGTGCGACGATTCGACTTGCCCCCGATTGCAGTGGATCAGTCACAACACCTGTAACTGAAATACCGCTATCGGGGGGGCAAGCCCCCTCCCACATTTGGTTACTTCTTGCTCTTGGCCTTGGCGCCACGCTGGCGCTGGGCCTCGAACAGGCACACGCCGGTGGCTACCGACACGTTGAGGCTGCTGACGCTACCGGCCATCGGCAGGTGCACCAGGTAATCACAATGCTCGCGGGTCAGGCGACGCATGCCCTTGCCTTCCGCGCCCATGATCAGGATGGTAGGGCCGGTGAGGTCCTGGTCATAAATGCTGACCTCGGCCTCCCCCGCCGTGCCCACGACCCACAGGCCGCGCTGCTGGAGTTTCTCCAGGGTGCGCGCCAGATTGGTCACGGCCACCAGCGGAATCACTTCCGCCGCACCACAGGCAACCTTACGCACAACCGGCGTCAGAGTTGCCGACTTGTCTTTAGGCACGATCACCGCCAGCGCGCCGGCAGCATCTGCCGAACGCAGGCAGGCGCCGAGGTTGTGCGGGTCGGTCACGCCGTCCAGCACCAGCAGCAATGGCGCGCCTTCGGTGCGGTCGAGCAGCTCGTCGAGCATGGCTTCGCCCCAGACCTGGCTCGGGCTTACGTCCGCTACCACGCCCTGGTGAACGCCTTCCACCCACACGTCCATTTCACGCCGCTCGGCCTGGCCGATGGCGACTTTATTTTGCGTAGCCAACTCGACCAGCGCTTGTACGCGCGGCTCGCTGCGACCTTCCGCCAACCACACTTGCTTGACGCGTTTTGGATGGTGACGCAGCAGTGCTTCTACGGCGTGCACGCCGTAGATTTTTTCCAGACTCATGACTTGGCCTTAGGTTTGCGCGACCCGCCGCTTTTAGCGGGGGCCGAACCCGCTTTGGGCGGGCCTTTACGGTGTTTACTCGGCTTGCTCGACGGCTTTTCCGCCTCGCGGGACTTTCCCCCAGACGCCGCTTTACCACCGCTTTTGGCTTCGTTGAGCAGCTGTTGCTTCAACTCGCGACTCTTGCGCAGCTCGGCGTTTTTGGCCGCTGCGTCGCTTGGGCGGTAAGCCTCGGGGGCTTTTTCCTTGGCGGCAGGGCGGCGACCGGCCTTGGCAGGCGCTGGCTCTGCGCTCGCTTTCGCGGGTGCGCCTTTGCCTTTGCTGGCCGGTGCAGTCGGTTCGCTGCCACGCTTTTTACGGCCAGCCGGTTCGGCCGGCTTGTCAGGCATACCGAAGTCGATCTTGCGCTCGTCGAGGTCGACGCGCATGACCTGCACTTCCACGGTGTCGCCAAGGCGGAAGCTGCGGCCAGTGCGCTCGCCCGCCAGGCGGTGATGCACAGGATCGAAGTGGTAGTAGTCACCCGGCAAGGCGGTGACGTGCACCAGGCCTTCAACGTAGATATCGGTCAGCTCGACAAACAGACCAAAGCCGGTCACGGCGGTGATCACACCCGGGAAGGTTTCGCCCACGCGATCTTTCATGAACTCGCACTTGAGCCAGTTCACCACGTCACGGGTTGCTTCGTCGGCGCGGCGCTCGCTCATCGAGCATTGCTCGCCCAGCTGTTCCAGGGCCGCTTCGTCGTACGGATAGATCCGTGCCTTCGGAATGGTCATGGCACCGGCGCGCTGGACGTGCGGGGTGTTCTGCTTGGAATGGATCACGCTGCGGATCGCCCGGTGCGTGAGCAGGTCCGGATAACGGCGAATTGGCGAGGTGAAGTGGGTGTATGCCTCGTAATTCAGGCCGAAGTGGCCCTGGTTGTCGGCGCTGTACACCGCCTGGCTCAGGGAGCGCAGCATGACAGTCTGGATCACGTGGTAATCCGGGCGGTCCTTGATGCTGGCCAGCAGAGCCTGGTAATCCTTCGGCGTCGGGCCGTCCTTGCCTTTGTGCAAGGACAGGCCGAGCTCGCCGAGGAATGCGCGCAGTTTTTCCAGACGCTCCGGCGGCGGGCCGTCGTGCACCCGGTACAGCGCAGGGATTTCGTGCTTTTTCAGGAACTCAGCCGTGGCCACGTTGGCCGCCAGCATGCATTCCTCGATCAGCTTGTGCGCATCGTTACGGGTGGTCGGGGTGATCGCGGCGATTTTGCGCTCGGAACCGAAGACAATCCGGGTTTCCTGGGTTTCAAAATCGATCGCGCCACGCACGTGACGAGCACCCAGCAACACCTTGTACAGCGAGTAGAGCTGCTTGAGGTGCGGCACCACGCCGGCGTATTCAGTACGCAGGGCCTTGGCTTCGCTGGTCTTCGGCGTTTCCAGGATGGTGCTGACCTTGTTGTAGGTCAGGCGCGCCTGGGAGTGAATCACCGCCTCATAGAACTGGTAGTCGGTCATTTCGCCGGTTTTCGAGATGGTCATCTCGCACACCATGGCCAAACGGTCGACTTTCGGGTTCAGGGAGCACAGGCCATTGGACAGCTGCTCAGGCAGCATCGGGATCACGCGCTCAGGGAAGTACACGGAGTTGCCGCGCACCTGGGCTTCGTTATCCAGCGCCGAACCGATCTTCACGTAGCTGGACACGTCGGCAATCGCGACGAACAACTTCCAGCCGCCGGAGAACAGGCGCAGTTTGCCGGGCTTGGCTTCGCAGTAGACCGCATCGTCGAAGTCGCGGGCATCTTCGCCGTCAATGGTGACGAACGGCAGATGGCGCAGGTCGATGCGTTTTTCTTTGTCTTTCTCTTCGACTTCCGGCTTGAGCTTGGCGGCTTCTTTGAGCACAGCCTCAGGCCAGACGTGAGGAATATCATAGGTGCGCAGCGCAACGTCGATTTCCATGCCCGGCGCCATGTAGTTGCCGACCACTTCAACGATGTCGCCTTGGGGCTGGAAGCGCGCCGTTGGCCAGTGGGTGATTTTCACCTCGACGAACTGGCCGACCTTGGCGGCGCCATTGCGACCCGGGGTGATCAGCACTTCCTGCTGGACCTTCGGGTTATCCGGCACAACGAAGCCGATGCCGCCTTCTTCGAAGTAACGGCCAACGATGGACTCGTGGGCACGGGACACCACTTCAACGATCACGCCTTCACGGCGACCACGACGGTCCAGGCCGGAGACGCGGGCCAGGGCACGGTCGCCGTCGAACACCAGGCGCATTTGCGCCGGGCTCATGAACAGGTCGTCGCTGCCGTCGTCCGGGATCAGGAAGCCGAAGCCGTCACGGTGACCGGCGATGCGGCCCAGGATCAGGTCGAGCTTGTCCACGGGAGCATACGTGCCACGGCGGGTATAGATCAGCTGAGCATCGCGCTCCATGGCACGCAGACGGCGGCGCAGGGCTTCGAGCTGGTCTTCGGTGGTCAGACCGAATTCTTCAACCAGCTGCTCGCGGCTAGCAGGCGAACCACGATCGGCGAGATGCGCCAGGATCAGTTCGCGGCTAGGAATAGGGTTTTCATATTTTTCCGCTTCACGAGCGGCCTCGGGATCGAGGGACTGCCAATCGGCCATTAGAGAGTTTTCACCTTGTCTATATGCGGGTTAGTTTGGCATACGCGTATTGAAACGGGAAATTTCAGGCATCAACAAGCGTTTAAAAGCCCATTACGGCCCCTGGCGAGCACCTTGCACGACCATTGGCGAAATTTTCCAGGCTTTTTTCATGGCAGGGGTTTACAGCTCAAAAACCGCTCCGTATAGTGCGCGCCATCGACGACGGCAACGTTGTTCGATAATGCCCAGGTGGTGAAATTGGTAGACACGCCAGCTTCAGGTGCTGGTGATCGCAAGGTCGTGGAAGTTCGAGTCTTCTCCTGGGCACCAAATTCAGATCAAACCCGCGAAAGCGGGTTTTTTCGTTTCAGGCCTTTGATTTTTAACGCGAAACTCGATTTATTTTTTTGAATCAGGGGTTTACAGATTAAAAACCCCGCCGTATAGTTCGCCCCATCAACAGCGGCAACGTTGTTCGATAATGCCCAGGTGGTGAAATTGGTAGACACGCCAGCTTCAGGTGCTGGTGATCGCAAGGTC